>DATDRS010000091.1:0-5427 GCA_035291605.1 Anaerolineales bacterium
CGCCATAGCGGGTGCGCAGGCGGTGATCCAGAATGCCGCGCCCGACGTCAATGGCATACACCCGCGCCGCGCCGCGCTGAAGCAGGCAATCGGTGAAGCCGCCCGTCGAGGCCCCCACATCCGCGCAGACCAGCCCGGCCACGTCAATTTTGAAATGTTCCAGCGCGGCGTCGAGCTTCTCCCCGCCGCGGCTGACGAAGCGCGGCCTGGCCTTGATCTCGACCGCGACGTCGTCCGGCACATTCGCAGCGGGCCGGTCCACCACCTGCCCATTGACCAGGACCTCCCCGGCCATGATCAGCCGCCGGGCCTGCTCGCGGCTCTCCGTCAACCCGAGCGCGACCAGGCGTTGATCGAGGCGTTGTTTCACAAGTGCGTGATCAGTGATAAGTGACGTGGAGTATCAGCCTGGCCACCTGTCACACACTACTTGCTCTCTTGCTGAGCCTTCTGCGCAATCAACTGAACGGCTTTAGCCACGCCTGCTACCGGATTGGTCAACGTCGCCGCTGTGACTTGCAGAATGTCGTTGGACATACCGGCGACGAACTTGAGCCAGCGCTCGACTTTCTCCGGCTTGGCTTCCTCGCCCTTCTTCACTTCCTCTTCGATCTTCTTGACCGTATCCTTCAGTTCCTGCTTCTCGTCCTCGTCCTTGTCAGGGAGTGTGTCAATCTTCTTGTTGATCTGCTGGAACTGTTGAACCAGTTGGGCCAGTTGATCTCCGCCGATGCCGTAAGTGGTCGTGGTCGTGGTGACCTTGTCACGTCCCACCACATCTCCGCCGATAGAGACATTCCCGGAGCCGCCTGTGATATTGACCCCGCCGCTCTGGCCGGACTTCTCGTCAGACATTTTTGCCTCCTCTTCACAATTGGAAACGGTTTAACCTTATTCTAGCACCGCGCCCAACGCCCTCCAAATCGCCAATGATCAATCTCTAATCCCCTTATCCCGCCTTCCTCCTTCATGTTTCTGCCTTTATAATCGCCCCTATGCTCCCTCTCCTCCTCGAAGCCATGCGCCCCAAACAGTGGGCCAAGAACGGTGTCGTCTTCGCCGCGCTCATCTTCGACGTGCAACTCTTCCAGCCCACGCCGCTCCTGCGCACCCTTGCAGGCTTCGGCCTCATGTGCCTGCTTTCCAGCGCCGTCTACCTCGTCAACGACCTGGCCGACCTTGAGAAGGACCGCCAGCACCCCCAAAAGCGCAACCGGCCCCTCGCTTCAGGCCGCTTGAGCAAGAACGTCGCCGCCGCCGCCGCCGTCGTCCTGCCGCTCGTCGCCCTGCCCCTGGGCTTCCTGCTCGACTGGCGCTTCGGCCTCCTCGCGCTCACCTACCTGGTCAAAGACCTGCTCTACTCTCTCTGGCTCAAACACGTCGCCATCATTGACGTCATGCTGGTCGCGCTGGGCTTCCTCCTGCGTGTCGGCGCGGGCGTCGTCATCATCACCGTCGCGCGCTTCTCGCCCTGGCTCTACATCTGCATGGGCCTGCTCGCCCTCTTCATGGGCTTCGGCAAGCGCCGCGCCGAGCTGGCGCTCATGGACAGCCAGGCCGGCGACACGCGCACCGTCCTCAAGGAGTATAGCCTCCCCTTCCTCGACGAGATGATCAACCTCGTCTCCACCTCCACCATCATCGCCTACTCGCTCTACACCTTCTCCGCGCCCAACCTGCCGGAAAACCACACCATGATGCTCACCATCCCGTTCGTCCTCTACAGCCTCCTGCGCTACCTCTACCTGATCCACATGAAAGGCGAAGGCGGCGCGCCCGACGAGCTCGTCCTGACCGACCGCCCGCTCCAGATCACCTTCCTTTTGTGGGGCCTCTCCGCCATCCTCATCATGTACCTCAACCCTCAGCCCCGATGACCACGACGCGCGCCTCTGCGCCCGGCAAAATCATCCTCTTCGGCGAGCACGCCGTCGTCTACGGCCAACCCGCGCTGGCCGTCCCGGTCACGCAGGTTCAGGCCACGGCAGCCATCTCCCTTCACCCCTCGCTCCCCTCGCCCCCTGGGACTGTAGTCCCCGAAGCCAAGCGGAGTGGCGCGCAAGCGGGGGAAGGGGGTGAGGGAGGATTTTGGATTGAAGCCCTCAACCTCAATCGCCGCTATCGGCTGTCGGATGCCCCCCCGGATGATGTCCTGTCCGCCGCGGTGCGTTTGACCTGCGTCCACGTGGGCCTGCCCATTCCTACTGGGGTTTCCCTTTCCGTGGATTCCACGATCCCCATCGCCTCCGGCCTGGGGTCCGGCGCCGCGGTCTGCGCCGCCGTCGTCCGTGCCCTCACCAACTACCTCGATTACCGAATTACTAATGACGAGGTTTCCGCCCTTGTCTTCGAGACCGAAAAGCTGCTCCACGGCACTCCCTCCGGCATAGATAACACCGTCATCGCCTACGGCCAGCCGGTCTGCTTCGTCAAGGGCCAGCCGCCCGCCCCGTTCAAGGTCGCGCATCCCTTCCGCCTCCTCATCGCCGACACCGGCCTCCCCAGCCCGACGAAAGTCACCGTCGGCGACGTGCGCGCAGCATGGCAACAAGAGCCGGAGCGGTATGAGCAAATCTTCCGCGCCATCGGCGACATCGTCCGCGAAGCGCGCGCCGTCATTGAAGTGCCGCAGACCCTAAAGGTCTCTGAGACCTTTAGGGTCTTGGGAAACCTGATGAACCGCAACCACGCCCTCCTCCAGCGGCTCGACGTCTCCTGCCCCGAGCTCGACGGCCTCATCTCTGCTTCCCTCGACGCTGGGGCATCCGGTGGAAAACTCTCCGGCGGGGGGCGCGGCGGCAACATGATCGCGCTCGTCTCGGAGGCAGTTGAAGGACGTGTTCGGGTTGCGCTGGAAGCCTCGGGAGCAAAGAGAGTCGTTAGCGCAGTGATCAGTGAACAGTGATCGGTGAACAGTGAGTAGTCACTGATAACTGATGACTGATGACTGATCACCGATCACCAATCACTATGATCTTCCTCAAACTCGGCGGCTCGCTCATCACCGATAAAAACACCCCGCGCGCGGTGCGCTACGACGTGCTCGACCGCCTGATGCAGGAGACTGCCGAGGCGCGCGCGGCCCGGCCGGGCCAGCGCCTGCTGCTTGGGCATGGGAGCGGCTCATTCGGGCACGTCGAGGCCAGGAAATACGGCACGCGCCATGGGGTCAGCACGCCCGCGCAATGGCAGGGCTTCGCCGAAGTCCAGCACGTGGCCGGGCTGCTGAACCGGCTGGTCGTGGATGCCGCGCGGCAGGCGGGCCTGCCTGTCGTCAACTGCCCTCCCTCGGCCTCGGTCGTCTGCCACGACGGCGTCATTCAGTCCTTCGCCGCCGAGCCGATCCAGACCGCGCTCGACCACGACCTCGTCCCGCTGGTCTATGGCGACGTGGCGGTGGACACGGTACGCGGCGGGACGGTCGTCTCCACCGAGGATATGTTCCGTCACCTCGCCCCGAAACTCGGCCCTCAGCGGATCCTGCTCGCGGGCATCGAGCGCGGCGTGCTCACCCGATGGCCGGATGGGGAGGTAATACCTGAAATCACCGCGGAGACGCGCCCTGGCGCATCTCCACTACAGATTGGCGGCTCGCACGCCGCGGACGTGACCGGCGGCATGGCGAGCAAGGTGAGCGAAATGCTGGCGCTGGTCAAGGCCATGCCGGGTTGTGCGGTGCAGATTTTTTCGGGCGAAGCGCCGGGGCGGGTGGGCGCGGCGTTGCGGGGAGAGCCGATCCCGGGGACCGTGATTCGCCGCAGTTGACTTTGCGCGCTTCTGTGTCAAAATCAGTGCGCCGAAAGACGAGAGATGGAGACATGGGATGCCACCGAAACCAACACCCGACGAAATGTGGCGGGCGCTGCTGACTGGAGAGGATCTGACCTATCACCAAGCCCGGCATATCTTCAAATGGCTGCCCACGAACCCGCGCTGCAAACTCTGCTACGCGCCGTTTACCGGCCTGGGCGGCCCGCTGATGCGGCTTATCGGCAAAGGGCCCTCCAACAAAAACCCCAACTTATGCAATTCCTGTGAAATCCTGGCACGGACGCAGCGGGGCGGCGCGGAAGTCGAGCTCACCATGCTCTTCGCAGACGTGCGCGGCTCGACCACGCTGGCGGAGGGCATGAACCCCTCCGAGTTCAGCCGGTTGATCAATCGTTTTTTCGCGGCGGCCAATCGGGTGCTGGTTGACACGGACGCGATCATCGACAAGCTGGTGGGCGACGAGGTGGTGGGGTTTTATGTCCCCGGCTTCGCCGGGCCGGGGCACGCCCGACTGGGGGTGCGCGCGGCGCAGGAACTGTTGCGTGTCACCGGCCACGGCGATCCTGGCGGCCCGTGGATTCCGATCGGGGTGGGCGTGCACACCGGCATCGCCTTCGTCGGCTCGATCGGCTCCGAGGGCACCTTCACCGATTTCACCGCACTCGGCGACAACGCCAACATCGCCGCGCGCCTCGCCTCCAAAGCTGGGCCGGGTGAGGCGCTGATCAGCGAGGCGGCTTACGCGGCTGCCAAACTCGATCTAGGCGACCTGGAACAGCGCCAACTGGAATTGAAGGGAAAGAGCGAGCCGGTGAGCGTGCGCGTGCTGAAAGCGGCCTGAAACACCCTCGTTCAGAACCAGCCAACGGGCGCGCTGATGCATCCGGTGATTACCCACAAGTGCTCTAGGCCCGCGTCCGCGCGGGCCGTGCGCGCGGACGGAGAGCACCCGAAATGTGGGTAATCACCAGTTATGCCTGAATTGCATTCACCGCCCAATCGGTGTATCTTGCCCTCCACTGGTGACTACCCCCACTCGGGGAGGTCTGCATGGATATCCTACATCTGGTTGACCGACTGGAAGAAGTCTTCAACGCTGGCCGTCCGATCCCCCTCACCCACCTGCTGACAGTGGACGAGGAGCGCGTGCTGGAACTGATTGACCAGATGCGCGTCTCGATCCCCGACGAGGTCAAGAAGGCGCAACAGGTGCTCGCCCAGCGCGACCGCATCCTCGCGCAGGCGCAGGAGGAAGCCGCGCGCACCGTGCAGCTCGCCAAAGAGAAGGTGGATCAGATGGTCGAGCGCGACTCGGTGGCGATGGCCGCGCAATCCCGCGCCGAGCAGATCCTCCAGAACGCCAAGGCCGACGCCGAGCGCGTCCGCGCCGACGCCGACGACTACGCCCTCGAAGTCCTCACCCGGCTCGAGACCGAGCTGACCAAGTCGCTCAACCAGGTGCGCAACGGCATCACCAAACTCCACGCCGAAAAAGGTTTGCCGCCGAATCCTTGACACTTCCTCCCTCCCCCCTTTATAATGCCGCTCGTTGCCTGCCAGCGTCCTGAGCGAAGTCGAAGGACGGCAGGCGTTGTTTTGTGATTTAGAACCCATAAAGGATTTTGCTATGCCTCCCCATCCGAAACGCAAACACTC
>DATDRS010000092.1:0-16426 GCA_035291605.1 Anaerolineales bacterium
CACGCCTGGCGGCACGCCGTCGCACGACCGGGGGACCTCAAACCCGAACACGGGGTCGGCGGCGTACTCTGAGCCTTGCAGCCTGCCGCCGAGCGCGGCGTTGAGCAAGGCGCGCGTGTAGGCGATGCTGATACGCTTGCCCACTCCGTACGGGCCGCCGATCCAGCCGGTGTTGACGAGCCAGCACTGCGCGCCGTAGCGCGTGACCTTCCGCTTGAGCAGATCGGCGTACACGGAGGGGTGATGCACCATGAACGGCGCGCCGAAGCACGCGCTGAACGTGATCTCCGGCTCGCTCCCCACCCCCACCTCCGTCCCGCTGATCTTGGACGTGTAGCCGGAGATGAAATGATAAAGCGCCTGGTCGGGCGTCAACCGCGCGAGCGGCGGCATCACGCCCGAGGCGTCGCACGTCAGCAAAATGATGTTCTTGGGATGCCCGCCCGTCTTCTCCGGCACGGCGTTGTCAATGTACTCCAGCGGGTACGACGCCCGCGTGTTCTCGGTGAGCGAGTCGTCGTCCAGGTCAATATAGCGGGTCACCGGGTCGTAGACGACGTTCTCGAGGATCGTCCCGAACTTGCGCGTGCAGGCGTAAATCTGCGGCTCGGCGGTCGGCGAAAGCTGGATGACCTTGGCGTAGCACCCGCCCTCGAAGTTGAAGACGCCGTTATCGCTCCACCCGTGCTCGTCGTCTCCGATCAGCCCCCGCGCAGGGTCGGCGGACAGAGTCGTCTTGCCCGTCCCCGAGAGGCCGAAGAACAAGGCTGCGTCGCCGCCGGGGCCGACGTTCGCCGAACAGTGCATGGGCATCACCCCTTGCAAGGGGAGCAGGTAATTCAGCACGGTGAAGACCGACTTCTTGATCTCGCCGGCGTAGGCCGTGTCCCCGATGACGCACAGCTGCTGCTCGAAATTGAGCGCGATGAACGTGCCCGAGTTCGTGCTGTCAATCTGCGGGAGCGCCTTGAACGAGGGGACGCAGATCACCGTAAAATCCGGCGCGTGCCGCCGGTATTCTTCCGCCGTGCGGGGCAGGAGGAACATGTTGCGGGCGAACAGGCTGTGCCAGGCGTACTCGGTGACGATGCGGATCGGCAGCCGGTATTCGGGGTCCGCGCCCGCGTAGCAGTCCTGCACAAACACGTCGCGCCCCTGCAAAAAGCCCTGCAGGCGGCTCAGCAGGTCGTTGAACTTTTCCGCGCTGCACGGGCGGTTATACTCGCCCCACCACACTTTGTCCGCGCTCGCCGCCTCGCGGGTGATGAACTTGTCGTTGGCCGAGCGCGAGGTGTGCGCCCCCGTGTCCACGACGACCGGGCCCAGGTGCGCCATGCGCGCCTCGCGCCGGAAGGCGATCTCCTCGTAGAGCGCGGGGCCGGGCAGGTTCCAGTAGACCGTATGGAGGTTCGTCAGCCCGTGGTTCTCCAGCCCGTAGTCGCTCTTCAGCCTGGACGCCTCCGCCTGCGCGGGGGATCTGATATCCAGAAGGTTGTTCATAGCCAATCCCTGACCAGCTTTCTATCGCCGACGTAAATCTCGTTGGGCGAGTTGGGGTCGAGCGCCCACTTGATGCGCGCGACGCCCTCGGTCACGTCCTTGACCGAGCCGGCGTAACTCAAGCGCAGGTGGCCCTCCATCCCAAATTCCCTGCCCGGCACGGTCACGACCAGCGCCTTCTTGAGCAGGAAGCGGGACAGCTCGACCGAGTCAGGGTTGTAGGCCCGGAAATCCGGCAGGCAGTAAAACGTCCCCTCCGGCGGCGTGGTCCTGACCCCGGCAAACGACCGCAGCTCGCGCAGCATCACGTTACGATTGTTTTCGATGCTCAACCGCAGGGACTCGATGGCGCTCTGCAAGCCGTTGAGCGCGCCCTCGGCGGCGGCCTGCAAAATAGGCGAGGTGCACGAAGTGGTCTGCGCCTGCACGTTCGTCATGACTTCGACCAGCCTCCGGCTGGCGACCGCCCACCCGATGCGGAACCCCGTCATCCCGTAAAGCTTGGAGATGCCGTTGATCACCACGACCCGCGTGGATTCGACGTCCTGATGGGTGAACTGGTAAGCCGGGGGCGCGGTCTTCCCGTCAAAGACGAGCCTGTGGTAAATGTCGTCCATGATGAGGTAGATATTCTTCTTTTCGCAGAACGCGACGATCTCGGCGATGAACTTGGCGGGGAAGATCACGCCCGAGGGGTTGTTCGGGCTGTTGACGATGATGGCCCTGGTATACGAGCTGACGGCCTTCTCAATATCGGCCAGGCGGGGATAGAAGCCCCCATCCTCCGGCGTCACAATCACCGGCACGCCGTACACCATCTTGATCATTTCAGGATAGCTTACCCAGTACGGCGCGAGGACGATCACCTCATCCTGAGGGTTAAGCAGCGCGAACAGCAGGTTATACAACGCCTGCTTGGCCCCCGCGGAAACAATCACGTTCTCCGGCCCCACCACGCGGTCGTAGTTCTCCTCGGTGTAGCGGATGATGGCTTTCTTGAGCGAGGGCAGACCGTCGGTGGGGACATACTTGACATCGCCCGTGTTCAGCTTGGCCGCCGAGCTGAGGATCGCCGAAATAGGGGCTTTGTTTTTCGGCTCGCCGATGCCCAGATGGATCACCGCCTCCCCCTTCTCCCGCAAAATTTGCGCTTCTTCATTGAGCTTCAGCGTGGGCGATTCGGCGATCGCCTGCGCCAGCCGACTCAGACTCATATCCGGACTGACCTCCTAAACGCCAAATCTCGGCGTTTCTAGAGAATATTTTCACCATTATACCCCTTTGGTTTACAATAGCATCCTGCCTGCACCTGTGGCGCAGGCACAGGTGAGCGGAGCGGCGTTTTTTGCCGCGTAGTCGAAGGATGCGCGATCGTAAGTGAACTCGGAATTTTCTCTAATCCGCGTCGAGCGAGAACTTGCGCCAGGGCTTGGGGTTTTTCGCCCACGTCAGCAGCTCAGGCTCCTTGATTTCCGGCGGCTCGGAGAGCAGCGGCAGCATGATGTGGACGGTCGTGCCGGGGTTCGCGACTTCGTCATAACCCGGCGACTCGACCCAGAGCATGCCGCCGTGCGCCGTGACGATGCCGCGGGCGATGGGCAGCCCCAGCCCCGGCCCCCCGCCCTTGAACTTGGTCTTGCCGCTGGAATGCAGCGAGACGTCGCCGAGCGAGGCGAACTTTTCAAAGATGCGCTGCTGGTTTTCGGGGGCGATGCCGATCCCCGTATCGGCGATCGCAATTTCGAGGAAACCGGGCAGCCGGCGCGAGCGGATGGTGATCGCGCCGCCGTCCGGCGTGAACTTGACCGCGTTTTCCAGGATGTGCACCAGCACCTGACTCAGGCGCTCGGGATCGGCGTAAGTCGTCAGGTCAGGCTCAATCGGCTCAATCGTCAACGACAGCCGCCGCTGGCGCACGGTTGCCTCCACTTCCGCCCGCAGCTGCTCGACGACCTCGCCCAGGTTCACCCACGTGTAATGCAGCGCCAGGAGGTTGTTGTCAATCAGCGAGACGTCAATCATATCTTCGATGATCTCATTCAAGCGCCGCGTGCCGTTGCCCAGGCCGCCCAGCAAAACCGCCACGCGCGGATACCGGTCGCCAGGCAACTCGGCGGCCAGGAGCTGGGAATAGCCTTCGATAAGCGTCAGCGGCGTCTTCAATTCATGCGCGGCCACGGCGATAAAGTCCGATTTGGATTTGTCCAGCTTCTCCATCTCGGCCTGCGCCCGGCCCAGTTCTGCTTCAACTTCGCGGACCCGCGCCTCATATTCCGCGACATAAAGGTATGCAATCGCTTCGGCGAAGAAATGCTCGAGTGTGGCAATCGCCCGGAGCGCCTCCACCGGCGCCAGATCCGTGGTGAGGACTTCCCAGGTGCAGCTGCGCAGGGTATGGAGAAGCGGGACAAAGGTCTGCTGCTCGTGATTCGTCGGCGCCGGGCGTGAAGCCATCCATTCCTGCATCAACGTGTTCAGCCATTCCTGTGACCCGCTCTCGACGGCTGCCGCCAACCGGTCGTAGAAGCGGCCGATCTCGGCCTCCAGCGACTCGCGCAGCAGTTCGCCGTGCGCCAGGCGGTCCACGGCGCGCTGAATCAGCTTCGGATGCAGGTCTCGCAGTTGAATGACCAATTCCGGCATATGTCAGCGGTTCTCTGATTCCAGAAAAGCCTCGACCGTCCGGCCAATGCGCTCCAGGCTCTCCGGACTGACCTTATCGGCGGTATCCGCGGTCGTGTGCCAGTAAGGATAGTCGAAGTCAATTATATCTGCGGCCGGGATCCCGCGCTGGGCAAACGGGATATGATCATCAAGCATAGCCCAGCGCGGGAGCGGGAGAAAGTAGTCCGCATATCCTAATTTCGCGGCCATGGCCCACACCTTCGCCGAGAGTTCGCCGTTGGAATTAGTGTCGAAATAAAACTGCTGGTCGGCGTCCCCGACCATGTCCAGCAGGATCATCGCCTCGATCTGGTTGACTTGCTCGGGGGTTAACTGCTGCGCCATATAGGTCGAGCCTTGAATCCAATCCCAGCCGTCCAATCCGCCATTGTCTTCGGCGTCGAAAAACGCCAGCCAGATTTCATGCGGGATTGGCTTGAGATCGAGGCTACGCGCCAGTTCCAGGAGGACGGCGACGCCGGAGGCGCCATCGTTCGCGCCGGGAACTGGGGCATCGGGGTGTTCGGCATCCCGATCGGCGCGCCGCCGGGAATCATAGTGAGCGCCCAAGAGAATGACCGGGCCGCGCCCCACGTTCGCGCGGGCGACGATGTTCCGCGCGGGGGTGCCCAGGTAGGTGAAAGGCTGGAACTCGACTGCCCAGCCCGACTGCTGAAGTTGAGCGGCGACGTAGTCGCCCGCCGCCCGGCTGGCCTCACTCCCCGTGATTCTCGGCCCGAAATCCATCTGGGCCGTCACATGTTGGTAGGCAAGTTGGCCGCTGAATTCGGTGGGCGATGGGGTGGAAAAGTAAAGCTGCCAGGCAGCCCACCCAACCAGAAACACAAGGAGAAGCCCCACTGAAGTCACGAGAACGCGGAAGTTGCGGATAGCCTCAAATCCGGTCATAGGTTTGACCATTCCACTTCAGTCATCTGCGATGGCTATGCGCAAAGACATGTGGCTTGAGCACGGTTCTTGCGCCGACCTGGCATGAAACTTGCTACGTCAGACCTGACTGGCCTGGCGTATCTTGCTAGGTGCATTTCTCTTTTTTGACCCGCTGTCATGCTGAGCGAAGCGAAGCATCTCCGGGCCGAGCGTGGAGACCCTTCGCTCAAGGTGACAAACTGACCTTCAACGGGAAATGCACCCTCTTGCTAGGCGTGATTTGACCTGATCCATCACTATAGATATACTGCAAAAGGTTTGAAATATGTTTGTCAGCGCTACTCAAGACTTTCGCCAGCACCAGACAACGGCTCATCTCGCGCAGACGATGAGCTTTCTGGCGCTGCCCATCGCAGAACTGGAAACCAAGCTACTCACCGAACTGGACGAGAACCCAGCTCTCGAGCTAGTCGAAGAATTGCGCTGCCCCGGGTGCGGCAAGCGCCTCGCGCACGGCCTGTGCCCGACCTGCGCCGCGCCGCGCGGCGACGACGCGCCGGTCGTTTACCTTTCTCAGCACGACCCGCTTGGGTTCCGCGCGCTGGATGGAGACGAGGGTGAGCCGCGCGAAATCAAGACGCCCGAGCGGCTCGACGAGTACATTCTGCGGCAGGTCGGGCCGGCGCTTTCGTCCGCCGAGCGCCCGATAGCCGCTTACCTCCTGGCGCAGATTGACGACAACGGCTTTCTCACCGAGTCGCCCGCGGAAGCCGCCGTCTTCCAGCGCGCGCCTCTCGCCACGGTCGAACGTGTGCTCGCGCTCATCCAACGCGCCGACCCGCCGGGCATCTGTGCGCGCACGCCCGAGGCCGCCCTCCTGATCCAACTGGAATGCCTGGCCGACGACGCGCCCAGGGGTCGGCAGCTGCCGACCTCTACCATGTTCATCCTGGCGCGCGCCATCATTCGCGACCATTTTGAGCGGCTGGCGAAATGCGAATACACCCGTATTGCCCACCGCCTGCACGTGCCGCGCACGGCCGTGGAAGCCGCCGCGCGCTTTATTCAACGCAACCTGACCCCCTACCCGGCCCGCGCCTTTTGGGGCGAAGGCAAAGCCGGGGGAAACGACGATGGCGCAGCGCTCATCGCCCCCGACGTGAACATTTCCATGCTCACGCAGAGGCCGGATGGCCCGCTGCTGATCGAAGTCTTCGCCCCGCTCGCCGGCTGGCTGCGCGTCAACCCGGAATTCAAAGCCGTTCTCGCGGAATGCTCGGAGACCGAGCGCGAGAAATGGGCTCCGGTGGTCGAACGCGCCACGCTCATCACGAAATGTGTGCAGCAGCGCAATCATACCATGCGCCGCCTGATGGCGCTGATCGCCGCCGAGCAGCGCGATTTTATCCTGGGCGGCGACGGCGATTTGCGTCCGCTGACCCGCGCGCGCGTGGCGAAAGCGCTTGGGGTGCACGAGTCCACCATCTCCCGCGCCGTCGCCGGGAAGTTCGCCGCCCTGCCGAATGGCCGCATCGTCCCACTCGCCAGGTTTTTCGACCGCAGTCTCTCCGTCCGCGACCGGGTGCGCTGCCTCGTCGAGACGGAAACGCGCCCTATGACGGACGACGAAATCGCCGCGGCGCTGGGGGATGAAGGCATCCGCGTTGCCCGCCGCACCGTCGCCAAATACCGGAATATGTTGGGCATCCTGCCCGCCAACGTCCGCGCCCGCGTGGGGCGCCTGCGCGTGGACGCCGTCTACCAACTGGCGCCCATATGACCCGCCCTGCGACCCGCAGCGGCCGTACCTCGCCGCTCTCTCGCGTCTTTGGCCTCTTCCCCGGCCGCGATTACGACCCACGCTTCCAGCACGCCTTCGAGCAGCTCCCGGCGGGGTTCATGGTGCATCAACGCAGCCGCGCCATCCTGGCCATCAACGGCAACGCAGCCGTATTAACCGAATGGACGCGGGGTGAGTTGGCGTCCCACTACCTCCTGGATATCCTGGCTGTGCCGCCCGAAGGGGAGGTAGTCGCTTACTTCGACCTCATGCAGCCGGGCAGCCACCGCGTGCACTGGGCCGTGCCCCTGCGCACCCGGTCCGGGCAGGTTATCCTGGTTGACTTGCGCCTGACGGCTTTCACCGAAAACGACGAGGTCGTCGTCCTGATCCTCGCCGCGCCGATCAGCGAACGGCTGGGGCAAGAGAAAGCGGCTGCGCAGCAGACCCGCGCGCTGCACAAACTGGCCCAGTTGTTGACGCTGTTCGGCGCCGCCACCGAAGAGATGCTGGCGGATGCGGTTCGGCTCATCCGCGAAATGCTGGGGGCCAGTGCCGTCGGCCTCTATCGCGTCGCGCCGAGCGCGCCAGGCTTCCGCCTGCAATGCGCCGAGGGTTTGCCGGCAACTTTCCCGGTCGTGATCGGCCCAAGCGAAGTCGGTTACTTGATGAAGCCGCTGCAATGGACCAGCGGCCAGCGCGCAGAGAGTTTTTTGCAGCGCCTGGTGCGGGCTGCAGGTTGGGCCAGCTTCTTCTCCCATCCCATCGGCTCCCTCCAGGAAGTATCGCCTCAGGAGATGGCGGGGACGCTCTTCGCCGGTTATAGCCCCGGTAGTCAACCGCCCCCTCAGGCGGCGGCGCTGATCGCCATGGCTGCCCAGCTCATTGATCACCTGGTCGCCAAGATGGTGCGCGAATCCAACCTGGCCGATTCGCAGACGCTGGCCCTGCGGCTATCCAGCCAACTGGCGGCGATTAACGCGCAAATCGAAGAGGGCGCAGTGGTCATCAACTCCGAAGGGTTGATTGACGCAATCAACGGCGCGGCTGCCCAGATGCTGGGTTATCGCTCCGAAGACATCATCGGCCTGCCGTTGGGCGATGTCCTGGTCTTCGATGACTTCCTGGCCGAAACGGTCCGGCACGCGCTTGGTGGAAGCATCCTGCTCGCCCGGGAAGGGAAGCTGCACCGCCGCAGCGGCGAGCCGTTCCCGGTTCTCGTGCGCCTGCGCCCCCTTCCGGATTGCGGCGCCGTCCTGACGCTGCGCGACCTTTCCGAACAGCGGGCCAATGAACTGCGCCAGGAGTATCTGGACCACCTGAGCTACGTCGGCCAGTCCACGCAATCCTTTGCCCACGATGTGCGCGCCCCGCTGAACAATATTTCCATGGGCGTTCAATATCTGGCCACCAAGCTTCCGCCGGACGACGCGATCCAGCAACACCTGAGCAAGATCCAGGCCGAGTGCCAGCGCCTGTCCGACATGATGACCGACCTGCTGGCGTGGGCCAAACCGCTCGACCCGAAACTGGAATTGTTTGAGCTGGGCGCCCTGCTCCAGCGCCTCGTGGCGCGTTGGAAGAGCAGGATCAAGCAGCAGAATGTGCGCGTAAACGTGAGCATCATCGAGGATTGCCCGCCCGTGCTGGCCGACCTGCGCCTGATCGAACACGTCTTTGTCAACCTGATCGAAAATGCGCTCCAGGCCATGCCCACCGGCGGTCACCTGTCGGTAGCTCTGCGGACAGTTGACCGCGGTCCGCAAGGCCGCTTCATCGAAGCCCGTGTGGGCGATTCCGGCCCCGGCATTTCCGAAGATGTCCACCGCCGCATTTTCGATCCTTATTTCACGACCAAACCCGGCGGGACCGGCCTGGGGCTGGCCATCTGCAAGCGGCTGGTCACCATTCACCACGGCGGGATAGACGTCGAAAGCTTCGCGGGGATGGGGACGATTTTCGTCGTCACCCTGCCCGTTTCTGACCCTGACCGAATACCCACGTCAACCTGAACGGAGAAGTGAAAATGACGGCTGCGATTCTATTAGTGGATGACGAAGAACCGGCCCTCTCCTTTATGGCCGCCATGTTACGCGATGCGGGCTACGAGGTGCGCGAGGCGCAAAAGCTTCAAGCCGCCCACGCCATCATTGACCGGGGCGAAGCCGACATCGTCGTGCTCGACGTGCAGCTCCCGGATGGCTACGGGCCGGACCTGCTCGAACGCCTTCATCGCGAACAGCCGGGCATGCCGGTCATCATGGTCACCGGCTATGGCGACATCGAGATGGCCGTGGAGGCCATGAAGCTCGGCGCACAGGATTTCATCCAGAAGCCCATTGACTTCAACCGCCTGCGCGGCGCAGTCGAGAAGGCCGCCGAGGCCGTCGCCCTCCACCGCGAGTTGACCCACCTGCGGAACTCGCGGATGCCCTTCGACGCGTGGGTCGTCGGCGAGACCCCGCTGATGAAACGGTTGAGCAGCGACCTGGCCCGGGTGGCGCCCTCTCAGGCGACCCTCCTCATCACGGGCGAGAGCGGCACCGGCAAGGATATGCTGGCCGCCACCATCCATAAAATGTCCCCGCGCGCCAACCGGCCTTACATCCCCGTGAACTGCGCCAATTTCACCGATACCCTTCTGGAATCAGAACTGTTTGGCCATGAACAGGGAGCCTTTACCGGCGCGATCAAGCGAAAAGACGGCCTGTTTGTGACGGCCGACGGAGGCACGCTGTTTCTCGACGAAATCTCCACGATGAAAACCGAGCTCCAGGCCCACCTCCTGCGGGCGCTGGAAGACCGCTCGATCCGCCGCCTCGGGGGGAACAGCGAGACAAAGGTGGACGTACGCATCCTGACGGCGACGAACCGGAACCTGCCCGAGATGGTCAAGGCCGGGACGTTCCGCGAAGACCTGTATCATCGGCTGAACGTCGTGGAATTACGCCTCCCGCCGCTCCGTGAACGGCTGGAGGACATCCCCGCCCTCGTAGGGTACCTCATCCAGAAATATAACCGCGAGATGGGCCGCAGCGTGCAGGGTGTGGGGCCGTACGTGCTCGACGCGCTCAAGGCCCACGACTGGCCCGGCAACATCCGTCAGCTGCGCAACGCGATTGAGCGCGCGATGCTCTTCGCCGACGGCGACACACTCGAAATCGGCTGCTTCGCGCCGGACATCGCCGGTGTGTTCGCCTAAATGGCACTGTCACCCCATCTGTCCTTCTTCATCTCCCCGGCACACTTCTTGCACTCCTAAGCCTCCAGATTAACTCCGACCCGGGATCGGACTTGTTATGGAGGCTTTTATGCTTGACCTGGTCACCCCCGACAACATGCGCCTAGTGATGGGCCTGGCGTTCTTTCCCTTCGGCCTGCTCTCGACGCTGGCCGGCCTGATCATGCTCATCGTCGGGCCGTACCGCCGGGAGGCGCAGGCCCTCGCCGCGCACTCGGCCCGCATCAGCCAGAAAGGGCTGACCGGGGACATCGCCGCCGTCGCCCAGTCGGCCACCGCGCTCATTGACGCGGTCAACAACCTCATCCGTACCTCGTCCGGCAACGCGATCGTCCTCATCGGCGTCGGGATGCTCTTCGAAGCGGCCTCCTACTGGCTCCTCATCGCCAGCGCAGGATACTGATCACTGTTGACTGATGACTGGTCACTGGTCACTGATGACTCGTCACTCATCACCCTCACCCAGCGAGCGCGGCATGCCCCTCTCTTCCACCATCACCTCCCGCCTGATCGCCGTCCTGCCTGAATCCCTCTGGGCCGAAGCCAGCCGCCGCCTGCGGCTCGCGCCGGAATTGTGGGCGCTGGCCGCGGATCCCCAGATTCTGGAGGCTTTCTGCGCGCTCGGCGGCGATGCGCGCAAGTGGACGGCCGGCCAATTGGCAATGGCGGCGTACGCGGTGCGCCATCCGGAATGCAAAGGCAGCGCGGAGACCTGGCTGCCGGGCGAGGGCCGCGACCGGACGAACGCGGCCTATACTCAACTGACGTCCACGGCCAGGCCACTCGACCCGATCGACGAAGCGCTCCCGGCGGCAATTGCCCTGTGCGTGCGGGGGTACACGACAAAAGACTGGGGCGCAATTGCGGTCGAGGCCTCGGTCCGGCCCGAACGCTGGCGGCTGCCCCTGCAATACCTGTGGGCGCTGCTCAAGACGCCCGATCCGCTCGTCGCTGCGCTGATGCCGGCCGGGGCCAACGGCGCGGCTTTGGCCGGGCAATGCCTGGTCGTCAACGCCTCGGTCACAGAAGCCATCGAGTTAGTCAAACGGCTCAACCTGTCCCTGCCGGCCGGCCAGTGGCTGGACTTCGCGCACGCAATAGAAGCGCTGGGCGAAGTGGATTACGCCCGGAGGCTGATCAGGGTCGTCGCTGAGGGTTTGCCCCAGCGTGTGGACAGCGCCGAGAAATCGGAGAGGCAGACTCACGCCGATGTCTCTGCGGCAGAGCTCGCCGCCGGCGTCGAAAGGGCCTTGCTCCTCGCAGCCACCGGCGACTTCGCGCTCGCGCGCCCTGCCCTTGCCCACGCCTGGGCTGAGACGAAGAAAACTGCGGCAGCGCTCGCCGGTCACATCGGCTACCTAGCCTTACGCGCCGCCGAACCAGTCGCCGCGGTCGCCGGGTTTCAGGACGCGCTGGCCGAACAACCGGCCGACGCCGATCTCCGCGCCGGTTTAGCCCGGGCGCTGGTGGAAGCGAACCAACCCCAGGAGGCGCTCGTCACACTCGCCATCAACCCCCGGCACGAAGTCCACGCGCCTTCGCTCATCGCCAGGACCAGGGCGCAGATCGCGCTGGGCGTGACCGCCGAAGCGAGGGCGACACTCGCCCAACTGAAACCCGACTCCCTTGCGGACACAGAACTCATCGCCGAGGCCGCGCAACTCCACTTCGAGCTAAAGAATCATCCCGAGGCGATCCGCCTCATCCAGCACGCCGCCGAAGCCGCCCGCACCGACCCGCACAAATATCTCAAGGCGGCTCGCTGGCTGCTAGAGGCCGGACGCCATGATGAAGCGCAGGTGATGGCTGCCGAAGCCGCAGCGCTCCTGCCGCACAGCGCGGACACGCGCGAGGTCCTGGGTCGCACGCTGCTGGAACGAAATGAGCCGGCTGAAGCCATCAAACACTTTCAGTCCTCCGTGGCCTTCGAGCCAGCGCGTCTCTCCGCCAGCCTGGGTCTGGCGCGTGCGGCGCTCGCCTCCCGGCAGGCCGTCCTCGCCCACGAAGCCGCCAGACGTGTGTTGGCCGCCAAACCCGAAGCCACCGTCGAGGGACAGGCCCACACCCTCGCCGGGCAGGCGCTCTCCGCGCTCGGGCAGGACGACCAGGCCTTCGAGCACTTCCACCGGGCGTCGGCGCTTATCCCCGATGCGCCCGAGCCGTGGCACGCGATGGCCAAGCACTACCTCCAGCGCGGCGACAAGGATCAGGCCATCCTCACGCTGGAAGCCGGGCGGCAGGCGCTGGCAGGGGCGCGGTCATCGCGTCCCGGCGTTGAGGCCGGGTCACCCCGCCCCAACATCGCCCCACTCCTCTCCGACCTGGCCGAAGTGTACGAGTCGCTGGGGCGCACCGCCGAGGCCGTCACAGCCCTGCGCGAGGCCTGCGCGGCGAACCCGCAGGCGCAGGCGGCCTACGGCCGCCTCGGCGCGCTGCTGCGCAAGGAGGGCCAGATTGCGGAGGCGGTCGAGGCGCTGGATCACGCGCTGCAACTCCATCCCGGCGACGCGAGCGTACTGCACGAGAAGGGGTTGGCGCTGGAGGGCCTCGGCAGACTTGATGAGGCCTGGAGCGCCTACCAAAAGTCCGTGCTCGCACGGCCGGCCGATCCTGAACCTTATTTCCATCTCGGGCGGCTGACGTTGGAGCAGTGCCGTCGGAAAGCCGCGAACGCCTCGCCCGTGCAGGCCATCGCCGCGTTGAGTGAATGCGTGCGGCGCGCGCCCGAAAACGCCGAGGCCCACGCCCTCCTCGCGCAAGCGCAGCAATTCGCCGGCGCGCCGGAGCAGGCGCTGGAAAGTTATGAGCGCGCGCTGCGCCTCGCGCCGGCGCGCACCGATTGGTCGCTGGGCCTGGGGGAGGTGTGCCTCGACCTGAACAAAACCGAAGTGGCCGTGGCGGCGCTGCTCGACGCGCTGAAGCACGCGCCGGAGAACCCCAGCGTGCACCACGCTCTCGCCCGCGCCTACGCCCGCAGCGGCCTGTGGCCCGAGGCGATCCAGGCCGTCGAAGGCGCGTTGAAGCTCGATCCCGAAAATCCCGCGCTCTTCCAGTTGACGGCCGAGGCTCACACCCGGCTCGGGGAGGATGACCGCGCCATCGAGGCCTGGCGACAGGCCGTCAGATTGAACCCGCGCGACGCGCACATGCAAATCCGCTACGCCCGCTCCCTGCTCGACCTGGGCCGGGCCGAAGAAGCGCGCCCGGTCTTTGCCCACGCGCTCGCGCTGGGGCCGGACGCGCCCGGAGTGCAGCTCGCGGCGGGCAAGGCGTTCCTCGAGCTCGGCGAGGTGGAGCAGGCGTACGAGACTCTGGCGCAGGCGGCGCACATGGCGCCCCGCTCGGCCGAGGCGCAGGCCGCCTTCGGGCAGGCCGCCGACCGCGCGGGCAAGCACGAAGCCGCACACGCGGCGTTCCTGCGGGCCGCCGAATGTGAGCCGAAGGACAGCGCGCACCTGCGCGGGGCGGGCGAAGCGCTGTGGAACATGAACCGCCTCGCCGCCGCTGTCGCACTGTGGCAGCGCGCGCTGAACGTCAACCCCAAAGACAATCTCACGCTCGCGCGGCTGGGCATGGCGCTCGTACGCCTGAACCAGCACGGCGAGGCGCTGGCCGCGCTCGAAAAGGCCGCCGAACAGAACCCACAGGATGCGAACATCGCGCGCGAGGCCGCCCGCGCCGCACTGGCCCTGGGCGAGTTCAACCGGGCCGTCAATTATCTGGGGCGCGTCATCCACCTTGCGCCGGGCGACGCCGAAGCCCGCTTCCTGCTGGGCCAGGTGCGCGAGCAGCAGGGCGAGGCCGACAAGGCGCTCGCGCTCTACCGCCAGGCCGAACGGCTCAACCCGGGCGAAGGCCGTTACCTCGCCGCCTCGGCGGAGGCGGTCGCCAGGCTGGGCGACCTCGAAGAGTCTGTCCAGTTGATGGATCGCGCGCTGGCGGTCAGCCCGGACAGCCCGGAGGTCCAGGGGCGCGCCGGAGAAATCTATTTGAAGGCGGGCCGCCTCGCCGCCGCCGCGCACGCTTTTGGGCAACTGGCCTCGGCCCGCCCGCGTGACCCAAACGCACATCTCTCACTCGCGCGCGCGCTGACGGCGCTGGCTGAGGAGGACGAGCGCGAAACCCGCGCAGCTCCCCGCCGGAAAAGCGGCGCGACTGGCTCGCTCTCGTCCAGAGACGCCCTGATGACCGCGCTGCAGCAGGCCGCTGCGCTCGGGGCAGATCCGCCGACTGTGCGCTACTGGATGGGGCGTGCGAAAGCCGCCATCGGGGACCCAAAGGAAGCCAGGCAATTGCTCGAATCGCTCCTCGCCAGCCCGTCGGCGGAACACAAGGGCGCAGACCTGTATCGCGCGCTCGGCGCGGCGCTGCGCAAGTCCGGGGAGGCTGAACGCGCCCGCGAGGTGCTGCGGGCCGCGCTCGACCAGAGCGGACAGCCCGCGAGCCTGTATCTTGAATTGGGCCTGGCGCTCGTGGACTCCGGCGATCCGCGCGGCGCGCTCGCCGCCTTCAAACGCGCAGCCTCCCTCGCACCGGAGTGGCCTATCCCGCACTACCACGTGGCCGAGGCGCTGCTCGCCATCGGGGAGGAGCGTGAGGCCGCGCAGGCGCTGCAGCGCGCGGTCACGCTCAGGCCCGCCGCCGCCGCGTGGCACTACCGGCTGGCGAAGACGTACCAAGCCCTGCGCGAGACGGCGAACGCGCTTGCGCATTTCCAGCGCGCGGTCGAACTGGAACCGTCAAATTCAGATCACGCTGCCGACCTTGCGCGCGCGCTGGCGAAAGACGGCGACCTGACGGCGGCGGTGGAATGGTTCAAACGCGCGACCGACGCCAACCCCGGTCAGGCCGCTCTGTGGACCGAACGCGGGCAGGTGCACTTCGCGCTCCAGGATCTCAAGGCCGCGGCGGCGTGCTTCGCTCATGCGCTCCAGCTCCATCCCGCGAACGTGGCCGCGCTCCTGGGCAGCGCGCGCGCCAGCCTAGCCCTCGGGGACCTGCACGACGCAGGGAACAAGGCCCAGGCAGCCGCGCGCCTCGCGCCGGAGGACACCGACGTCCTCACTTGCCTCGCCGACGTCCAGGCCGCGGCTGGCGACGTGGAGGGGGCCGAGCAGAGTTACGCCGCTGCCGCGAAAGCCAAAGACCCCGCACCCGCGCTGCTGGCGCTGGGCAGGTTGTATTACGCGCACGCGAAGCTGGATAAGGCCGTGGAGGCGCTTCGGCAGGCGGCGGCCGCTAACCCGGACTCTGACGAAATCTTCGCGACGCTGGGCGATGTCCACCATGCGGCCGGGGCACTGGACCTGGCGGTCGCGGCCTACCGCGAGGCCGCGCGCATCTCGCCGCGCAGCCCCCTGCATCTGCTCCGGCTGGGCCGCGCCTGCCGCATGCTGGGGCAGCTCGATCAGGCGCTCGTCCAGCTCCAGCAGGCGGGCGAAATCGCCCCCAACGACGAAGAGATTTTGCGCGAGACGGGCCTGGCGCACGAACAGCGCAAGGAATACGACCGCGCCCTGGACATGTACCAGCGCGCCATCCGACTCGCACCCCGGTCGTTGGTCAACCACATCCGCGCCGGGATCGTCCTCAAGCAGATGAAGGACTACACCGCCGCCGCGCAGGCTTTCGAGCGCGCCCTCGCCCTCGACCCGAAGAATCTCGAAGCTACCCGGCAGTTAGCGGTCGTCGGCGCGATCAACTTGTGGAGCAGCACGGACGGTGTGAACCTAATGCCTCCCAAATCTCGCTTGCCACTCGAATAGCTTGCTCAACGCTTCCAGCGGCGTCAGCCCGGTCAGATCCAGCGCCTTGAGTTCTTCCAGCAGCGGGTTGGTCTCCGGGAACAGCGCAATTTGCTGCGCCTCCGTCCCGTCGAGGTGCACGGCGCGCCCGGCGGTTGCCTCCAACTGCGCCATAATCTCCTGGGCGCGGGCGATGATCGGGCGCGGCAGCCCCGCCAGTTGCGCGACATGAATCCCGTACGATCGGTCCGCGCCGCCGGGGATGATGCGGTGCAAGAATACGACATGGTCGCCCTCCTCGGTCACGGCGACGTTGTAATTGCGCACGCCGGGCAGCAATTCGGCGAGGTCGGTCAGTTCGTGGTAGTGCGTGGCGAAAAGGGTCTTGGCTTTGATTCGGGGGTGGTTGTGGATGTGCTCGACAATCGCCCAGGCGAGCGAGAGGCCGTCGTAGGTGCTCGTCCCGCGCCCAATCTCATCGAGCACAAGCAGACTGCGCGGCGTGGCGTGGTGCAGGATGTTCGCCGTCTCGACCATCTCGACCATAAACGTAGACTGCCCCGCGTGAATCTCGTCCTGCGCGCCGATGCGGGTGAAGATGCGGTC
>DATDRS010000093.1:0-2253 GCA_035291605.1 Anaerolineales bacterium
GCGCCGTTTTTTTATCCTCATTTGAGATTCTATATCCCCTGTGGTATCCTGTGCCCTGCTGACGCCCCAGGCAGGGGCGCGAGGAACCGTGATGCTCACCCTTGTGTGCTCGCTGACCCCGGTCGTCTCTCGCAGGTAAGCCTGACTGCCCTTGTACACTCATGAGTTGTGCAAGGGCTTTTTTTATCAAGTCATCCACAGACCTGGCAGGTTGATAAGACCTGCCAGGTCTCAGCCACATCGGGAGACTTCATGCTGACACTTGTCGAAAAGATACTCTTTACCCTCCTGGCCCTGGCTTCGGCCTACGCCGCCTTTCAGTCGGCCGATCGCATCCGGCGCATCCTCCAGCGTGGGCGAGACGGCTCCACGCTCACCCGCGATTTTCTCTTCACGCAAGTCCCGCGCCGGGCGTGGGACGCCGCGCTCAAATTCATTACCCTCTCCCCCACCTGGCGCGTCCGCCCGGGGCCGACCTTCCTCCACGCGCTGATCGCCTGGGGCTTCACCTACTACCTGCTCGTCAACATCGGCGACGGCTTGCAGGGTTTCTTCCCTGGCTTCGTGTTCATGGGGACGGGCCTCATCGGCAATCTCTACCGCCTGATCGCCGACCTGCTCACCGTGGGCGTGCTGGTCGGGATGACGGCGATGCTCATCCGCCGTTTCGTCCGCCAGGACAAGGCATTCAATTTCCGCGAGAACACGCTCCTGCACCCGAAGGCCAAAGCGGGCATCCGGCGCGACTCGGCCATCGTGGGCGGCTTCATCCTGTTCCACGTCGGCTCGCGCTTCCTCGGCGAGAGTCTCCGCCTGGCCGAAGTGGGCGGCGACGCCTGGCAGCCGTTCGCCAACCTGGTCAGCATCCTGTGGTGGGGCCTGAGCCAGAACCCGGAGGACGTGACGCTCAAAGTGCTGCAGCACATCTTCTTCTGGTTTGCGCTCGGCTCCATCCTGCTCTTCGTCCCCTATTTCCTCTACTCCAAGCACATTCACCTCATCATGGCCCCGATCAATTTCCTGCTCAAGCCGGAGCGGAAGTCTATCGGGCAGCTGCAGGCCATCAACTTCGACGACGAGTCGATCACGCAGTACGGCGCGGCCAAACTGGAGCACCTGGAATGGCCGGCGCTGCTCGACGCCTACGCCTGCATCATGTGCAACCGCTGCCAGGAGGCCTGCCCGGCCCACGCCACGGGCAAGGCGCTCTCGCCGGCCGCGCTGGAGGTCAACAAGCGTTATTTTCTCAATCAGGAGGGCGCGGCGATAGCCGGGGGGAAGGAATCCTCACCAGGGCTGCTGGATTTCGCCATCTCCCCCGAGGCCGTGTGGGCCTGCACCGCCTGTGGCGCCTGTGTGGACATCTGTCCGGTGGGCGACGAGCCGATGCGCGACATCCTCGACCTCCGCCGGAACCTGGTCTTGATGGAAAACGCCTTCCCCGCGCAATTGCAGACGGCCTACCGGGGCATGGAGCGGCAGGGCAACCCGTGGAACATCGGCTCAGCCAGCCGGATGGAGTGGGCGGAAGGCTTGAGCGTCCCCACGGTGGAGCAGAACCCGGACTTTGAAATCCTGTATTGGGTGGGGTGCGCGCCCGCGACCGACCCCCGCGCGCGCAAGACGGCGCGCGCCTTCGTGAAAGTCCTGCAGGCGGCCGGGGTGAGCTTCGCCGTGCTGGGCAAGAGGGAAAGCTGCACGGGCGACTCGGCGCGGCGCTCCGGCAACGAGGCGCTGTTCACGCAGCTGGCGATGCAGAACGTCGAGACGATCCACGCCAGCATGGAAGATAAGAAGCGCCGCATCGTCGCCACCTGCCCGCACTGCCTGCACACCCTCAAGAACGAGTACGGCGATTTCGGCGGCGACTTTGAGGTGATTCATCACACGCAGTTGATCAACGAGCTCGCCGGGGCGGGCCGCCTCAAGTTCGGCGCGCAGAGAGCGCTCGAGCTGGCCTTCCACGACCCGTGCTATCTCGGCCGGCACAATAACGTCTTCGACGCCCCACGCCAAGCGTTACAGAGCGCAGGCGCGCAAATCACGGAACTGGGGCGCAGCCGCAGCCAGTCGTTCTGCTGCGGGGCCGGGGGCGCGCAGATGTGGAAGGAGGAGGAGCACGGCGCGGAGCGCGTGAGCGCCAACCGCTTCGCCGAGGCGCAGGCGACGGGCAAAGGCACGCTGGCCGTGGGCTGCCCGTTCTGCCTGATCATGCTCAGCGACGCGGCGAACACCGCCCGGAGCGAGATGCAA
>DATDRS010000094.1:0-10085 GCA_035291605.1 Anaerolineales bacterium
GCGCTGTCCGGCTGAAGCGTGAGGGCCTGCTGGAGGTACTGCACCGCCGCGCCGAAGTCGTCCGTTTGATAATACGTGCGGCTCAGGGCCAGATACGGCTCAATATCATACGGGTCAATCGCGTTCGCTTTGCTGAACGCCGCGACGGCCTCTTCGAAGCGCTGGAGGATCCGGTAATTCAAGCCCAGGCTGATATACAGGGTGATCAGATTGGGGTTGATCGCCAGCGCATTCCGGTAATGCTCAATCGCGTTCTCGTAGTTGCCTACGCTTTCGTTGGCGTAGCCCATCGCCCGGTGGGCGTCGAGCGAGCCGGCGTCCAGGCCCAGGGCCAGTTGGGCCTCGCGCGTGCCCTGTTCCCACTTCTGGCCGTCGTTGAGGATCTCGGAATAGTAGGCGTGCGCGGGGGCGTAATTGCCGTCCAGGGCAATCGCCTGGACCGCGGCGGCTTCGGCCTCCGCCAGCGTCTTGCACCGGCAGCCGCTGCTCACGTTCCAGTCCAGCGCCCAGGCCAGGACGGACTTGGTCTTCGCGCTGTTCGGGGCGAGCAGCAGGGCTTTCTCGGCGGTGTTCAGGGCGTCTTCGTACTTCCGCGCATAGATCTGGATGCGGGCCAGGGACACCCAGTAATCCACGTTTTGAGTGTCACCCGCCACAGCTTTCTCGTAGGCGCCAATCGCCTGGGTCAACTGGCCCGCCGAAAACTGGGCCTCGCCCTCCTCGGCGTGGGAGCGCGCCGTCCGCGTGGCCGTGGGGGTGGGGATGAACAACGGCTGCACCTCGCCGCGCTTCCAGCCATTGAGCAAGAGCAATCCGCCCAGGATGAGAATCAACAGAAAAATGGTGAGGCGCGGGTTGATGAAACGCCGGCTTTTGCGCAGGTGGGGATGATTACCGGTGAGATACATGGCCGATGCTGCCTAGCGCATATTATCACCCGGCGCTTGCCAGCGTCAAGGAAAAATTGCTTAAGAATCGCCTGAGCGCGGCCAGGCGTCAGTATGCATGGTTGGAGAGACCCGATTTCTGGCCCGGGTTGTCGAACATGAGCCGGTTATCCGCGCGCAATGGTAGACTACAGTTGTTGAAGCCGCTATAATGCCGCGCATTCGACCATTCCTTACCAATTGCGAATTACCCGTGGCCGTGACGGGAAATGGGGATTGGCAATTGGTCATTCCATGTCCCTGCCTGAGAAGACCTCGCCCACCTTCCCCTTTAGACCGAACCGCCTGAGCCGCCCCCTCTCGCTCATCGGGCTGAGTTTCGCCTGCGTCCTGCTCACTGTCGTCGCGGGCGCGGCCTTCGGCGGTTATCAGGCCGGAATGGCCCAGCGTGAAAAGCAGCTCCTGGCGACGCAGGCCGTCGAACTCAACGCGCAATACGACTTGGCCGTCGCCGACCTCGCCGTGGGGCGCTATGCGGTTGCGGCCGAGCGCCTCGAATATATCTTGCGGATTGACCCCGGCTACCCGGGCGCGGCCCAAAAACTCGCGCAGGCGCAGGCGGCTCTCAAGGTCACTCCCACCCCGACGTTTGAGCCGCTGCCCACGCCCGCGTCCCTGGACCCGGCGGAGATGCTGGCGCTGGCCCAGCAGGCCTATGATAAAGGCGATTGGGATAACACCATCTCCCAACTCACCGCTCTGCGCGCGATTGACCCCAACTTCGAGATCGTCAAGGTCAACGAGATGCTCCTCACGGCCTTCAGCCGGCGCGGCCTGGCGCGCATCCTGGGGGACGAGATGGAGGCTGGCATCTTCGACATCACCCAGGCGGAGGTCTTCGGCCCGCTCGACGCCGACGCGAAAAATTATCGCGCCTGGGCCAGGCTGTATCTGAACGCCCAGAGCTTCTGGGGCGTCAACTGGCCGCAGACCATCCTCAACCTGGAGTTGCTTTACGCCCTGGCCCCTAACTTCAAAGACACGACCGCCAGGTATTACCAGGCCACCTTGAGATACGCCGAGCAGCTGGCCGCCGCCGGAGATTACTGCGCCGCGGCCGGGCAATATGCCATCTCGCAAACCATCCTGATTGATCCCGCCATTGCCGATACCCAGGCTACCGCGCAGGCCGTTTGCCTGCTGACCCCGACGCCCACGGCGACGCTTGACCCCGCGCTGATCACCCCCCAGCCCACCGACGCTTCCGGCGCCGAGGCCACGCCGTCGCCTTCTCCCTGACCCGTCATAATCAGAGGCGCTCGTCTCCCTTGCCGCATCCTACAATCCCTGTTATGATTTCGACCGTTTGGAATCCTAGTGACAGTTCCGGGTAAGGCGACCCTCACGGGAGGCGGCTATGGTGAACGAGCCGCCGTTTTATTTGAATAGGGTGGTTCATTACCCGCTGCAAGCCAGTCGGAGGTCAGGTGGTTTATGACCCGCCAGCACAGTCCATTGATCACGCTCAGTTCTCTGCTCGTCGTCGCGGCCCTGTTCGTCGCAGCCTGCGGCGCAAGTAAGGATAACGGCAACGCCAGCCAATTTACCGCGCTCACGCCCGATAACCCCATCGTGCAAATCCCGGAAGGGCTTGCGCTCAGCGCCAATCCCACCTCCATCCCTCCAGATTTTGGCGTGCAGCTCAAGGCCATCCCAGCGGAAACCTTCACCAACGGGCAGGCCGGCCCACAGTGGGATAAAGCCATCACCGGCCTCCCGGCTGGCCGGCGTCTTAGAGGGCCGCTCTACGAGATCAAAACGACCGGCAAAACTCCCGGCCAGCTTTTTCTCTCGGTCGTTATGCCGTCGGACAGCAACCCGGCGGCCCTGGACCTCTACGGCTGGGATGGCGAGAAATGGTCTTTCCTTCCTGCCCATCCACGGGGCAATCAACTGGTCGCAGACGTTTCCACGGCGCCCCTGGCGCTGGGATTGTTCGAGGCCGCATCCACGCCGCCGCTGGCTTTCACCACACTGGAGCCGGGGCAGGCCCTCACCGCGGCCGCCGCTACAGGGGTGAACGGAGTCCTGCTCGGCGGCGTCAACCTCCAGGCTAACGGCGCGCTGGCCGGCCAGCTGCCCAATGCCGCGCTCGACCAGTCTATAGCCGTCTACCCCGTCGTGCGCAACTACGCCGCCGGCGGCTCCGAGGTGAACGCGCTTCCCAGGCTGCTCATTGACGTTGCGGTGCGGGCCAATCACCTGCAGAGCCTGGTATCCTTTGCCGTCTCCGGCGCCTACGATGGTCTGGCGCTTGACTATCGCGGGTTGAATGAGAGCCTGACCGCGGGATATGCGGAGTTCGTGCGCGACCTCGCGGCTCAATTGCACGCGCAAAACCGCCTGCTATTCGTGGTCGTGCAGACCCCAACCCGCGCCCCCGGGCTCGCCCGAGGGCGGGCCAACGGCAGCCTCGTGACGGGCGGCTACGACTGGCGCGCCCTCGGCGCTTCCGCCGATGCGCTCCTCGTCCCGCTCCCGGACGATCCCCAGTCGGTCGGCGATGGCCTGGCGGATGCCCTTTTGACCTGGGCCGTCGGCGAGGCCGATCGCAGCCGGATCCGCCTGTTGACCTCGGCCCTCAACGTGGACGGCGCGGCCGGGCAGTTTGCCCTGCTCGACCAGGCTTCAGCCCTCGCCCCTCTGGGATCCGTGACCGCCGTGCAGACGGCCCCGACCCCGGTCTCCCCAGGTCAGCCAATTACCGTGACCCTCTCTGGCAAAGCCCAAAAGCTGGAGTATGACTCGTTGGCCTTCGCGACACGCTATACCTATCTGGACGCCGCCGAGAGCACCCATACGGTCTGGCTCACCTCGGCCCATACGCTGCGCCAGCGCCTGGCGCTGGCTGCGAAGTATCACCTGGGAGGCGTGGTCGTGACGGACCTGCTCGCCCCAGGCGTTCCAGAAAACCTGGCTGCGGCCATCACCCAATACAAAGTAAATCTGAAGCCGCCGGCGCAGACACAGGCTGGCTTCCTATGGACGGTGGGAGACGCTTCGGGCCTTGTTGTGGCGCAGGCCACCGCGCAACCCGATCAGCCGTATGTGTTCGTCGCCGACCAGGCCGGGGATTATCGCTTCTCCGCCGAATTGCAAGATGGCAATTCCATCGCTCTAGGCTTTGTGGACGTAAGCGTCTCAAAAACCCTGGCGCAACAGGGCAGCCAGGGCAGTCAAGGCAGTCAGAGCAATCAGGGCAGCCAGGGCAATCAGGGCGGCAGTCAGGGGAGCACACAAACGGACAACACCGGCGGTTTTGTCCCGCCGCCTCCGATCGCCGCCGGGAACTTTGAGCTGGGCGGGCAGGTGCCCGGCTTTATCGCTCACCCTGGCGAGATGAAGCAGTCCGGGATGACCTGGGTGAAGTATCAGGCCATTGACCCGGCAGGCTCCATCGCCGAGGGGCACGCGGCGGGCTTCAAAGTGCTCATCAGCGCCGTCGGCGAGCGGGAGCGGGCTGCCGACCCCGCGTACTGGCCCGAATATGCCCAGTGGGTCGCCAGCATCGCCGCCCTGGGCGCAGACGCCATCGAGGTGTGGAATGAAGCGAATCTCGACCGCGAGTGGCCGAACGGGCAAATCAGCGGCCCGGCCTACACCGAAATGCTGAGGCAGGCCTATACCGCCATTAAAGCCGCCAACCCCGGCGTCATGGTCATCGGCGGCGCGCCCTCTCCCACTGGCGCGGCCGGGTCAGCCGGATGCACGCCGGCCTTCTGCAACGACGACGTGTTCATCCAGCAAATGGCGGCGGCCGGCGCGGCGAGCTACATGGATTGCGTGGGCGTGCATTTCAACAGCGGCACGACCTCGCCCCAGGCGACCTCCGGCAGCGCGTTGAGCGGCTATCACTATTCGTTTTACTTCTGGCCGATGGTAGACCTGTATTACAATACTTTCGGCGGCAGCCGCCCGTTGTGCTTCACCGAGTTAGGCTACGTGAGCCCGGAAGGCTACGAGTCTATCCCCCTCCCGGCATACTTCCAGTGGGCGGCGGGCACCAGTGTGGCCGAGCAGGCGCAATGGCTCGCCGAGTCCGCCAGCCTCGCGGCCGGCAGCGGCAAAGTGCGGATGATGATCGTCTTCAACGTGGACTTCACGCACTATCTGTCTAACGACCCGCAGGCCGGTTATGCCATCCTACGCCCGGACGGCTCGTGCCCGGCCTGCGCCGCACTCGACGCGGTGATGCCGTAAGCGCGGATCTTATCCGCGACTTATCTGCAACCGAGAAACCTCAGATGAGAAACCCTAACCTCCCTGATCGGACAAGTGACATGGAAACCCGGCCCTCGGCCCCCAAAATCTCGTGGGGCGCGGTCGCCGGCATTGTCGTGCTGGCCCTGGTGGGCGTCGCCATGCTCACCTACTCGCTCATCGCCCTGTTCGGCGCGCCTGAGACGCCGGAGCCAACTGCGGTCGCCCTGCAGCCCGCGACGCAGCCGCCCGTCGTGATACCGACCGTCACGCAGCCCCCGGCCCCCACTCAGGCCCCGACCAGCACGGGCGGGTCTGAGCCCCGCCCCGACACGCCGCCGCCCCCGGCCGCCACGGATACGCCCGCCCAACAACCCACGGGGCCGGTGCTCAACATTCTCCAACCGGCCAACGTCCGCTCCGGGCCGGGGATCAACTATCCCGTTATCGGCGGGCTTCAGGCCGGCGCGACCGCGCCTCTGCTCGGTCGCGACGCCTCCGCGCAGTGGTTCGGCATCAGTTATTCCGCTGGCCAGGGATGGGTGTCCGGCCTCATCTCGTCCTACGGCGGCGACGTGAACGGCCTGCCGGTGATCGCCGCGCCGCCGCCGCCCCCGCCGCCCCCGCCGCCGACCAACACCGCGCCGCCGGCGAACACCGCGCCGCCGCCCACCTCACCCCCGCCCTCGGGTTACATTGCCGACGGCGTCCGGGGCGACGAGTTTTCCATTCGCAACACCACGGTGGGCGCCGGCCAGGATATCTGGTTCGACTTCACGGTCACGAACACGACCGACGATACGATACGCTATGGCGTGCTGGCCGCGCATACCGACGTGGGCTTTACGGCGCAGTCGTGGACGAACGCCTCGCTCCGGCCGCGGGCAGTGCTGGAGTGGACTGACCACATCAACATCAACACGCCCGGCACTTACCAGATCTACCTGGGCATTTGCTTTTCCGATAAGCCGTCGTGTCTCTCCGGGGCGTCGTGGGAACGGCTCTCCAACAGCATCACCGTCGTCGTGCAGTAATCCCAGGTGGTAAGGAGAGTTATGATGCGCTCGCCATCGCCCCGTTCCAAAAACGCCCTGTCTATCTTCCTCGGCCTGTGGCTCGGGCTGACCGTGATCGCCGGGTTGAGCGTGTTCGCGCTGTTCTTCTGGGCGCTGGGGGGCAGTCCGCCGGCGAATACCCAACCGCCCCCCACGGCGGCCACCCCGACGCCCATCCCGCAAGTCACCACCGGCCCCAAAGCGCCGGTGCAATCCGCGTGCACTTACCCCCCGCCGCCGGCCTCCGGCTTCGGCTATGGCATTCAAAGCCACATCTTCCCCGGCGAGGACGATATCCCCCTCTGGATGGACGTGATCCGGAACCGGCTCGGCTTTCAATGGGTCAAGGTGCAGCTCCGCTGGGCCGATATGGAAGAGGATCGGGGCAGCATCGGTTGGGACAGCTTCATGGACAACCTGATGAAGGAGGCGTGCGCGAAAGGCGTCCGCGTGATGTTCTCGGCCGTCACTGCGCCCACCTGGACCCAGGCGAACCCATTGCCCGCGCCTGAGGGCCAGAGCGCGCCGCCGGACGATTACCAGGCGTACGTCAATTTCCTGAGCGCGCTCATTGACCGCTACCCCGGACAGATCAGCGCGATTGAGGTCTGGAACGAACAGAACCTCGAGCGCGAGTGGAACACCGCCGGGGGCGTCAGCCCGGCTGAGTATGTGAAGATGCTGCAGCTCGCCTACACCGCCATCAAGAGCAAGGACCCGAACATCATCGTCATCTCGGGCGCGCTCGCGCCGACCGGCATCAACTGCCACGGCTCGTTCCCGGACTGCCAGCCGAGCGGCCGGGTCGTGGTGATGGACGACGCGACCTACCTCACGCAGTTCGTGCAGGCGGGCGGCCTCAACTACGCCGATTGCATCGGGACCCACTCCAACGGCACCAACCTCCCGCCCACCACCGACGCGATGAACCCGCCGGGCGACGGCTCAGGCTACAGCTTCAGAGGCCCCTGGGAAAACAAGCACTACTCCTGGTCACTCAAGAGCCAGGTGGAGACCTATGCGGCCATCCTCAACCGCCAGAAGAAGCAGTGCGTCACCGAGTTCGGCTACGCCTCCGCCGTGAACGGGCTCTTCCCGCCCAACTACGGCTTCGCGGCGGACATCACCGAGCAGCAGCAGGGGCAATTTCTGGTGGCTGCCCTCGACTGGATGCGCGGCTCCGGCCTGGTGCAAATGGCCTTCGTGTTCAACCTGGACTACGGCCCCAAGGGCGGCGACCCGGCCAGCGACGACAACGTGATCTTCAGCATCCTGTCGCCGCAGGGCGTCCCGCGCCCCGCCTTCGACGCGCTCAGCCTCATGGCTAAGCCCTGAGCCACGCGCAACGTCCCGCGCCACGCCATTCACATTGCGCAACACATCCCTCGTAGTAGCGACTTTAGTCGCATTTCAGCAGACAACTAAAGCCGTCACTACGAACTCGTGATCTGCTGGTTGTGAATTCAGACAGCGTGTCTTCCTCTTCCGCCACGCGCCGCCTGTTCAGGCTCTGGGTTCTGGTGCTAGGGCTTTTCTTCCTCGCCTGCGCGCCGCGTGCTGCGACTCCGCTGCCCCTTCCCACTCCCACGACCTCGCCCATCCCTATCCCCCGCCTCTACCCCCTGCCCCGCCTGAACTCGCCCGAATACGGCATGCAGGCCTTCATCTGGTGGCACGCGGACAGCCAGACCGGCGAGCGCGACGCGGCCCTCGTCAAGGACATGGGCTTCGGCTGGCTCAAGCAAGAGTTCGTCTGGGGCGACATCTCTCACGTGCGCGGCGCTTACTACTGGGGACAAACGGAACAGGTCGTGGAACTCGCCGAGCGGCTGGGATTGAAGCTGCTGGTCCGGCTGGGACAGCCTCCCGCGTGGGCGGAGACGGACCCGGCCCGCCCGGTGAACCTGGCGGACCTGGGCGAGTTCTGCGCGCAGGTCGCGGCGCAATACAAAGGGCGCATCGCCGCGTACGAGGTGTGGAACGAGCCGAACCTCGCGCGCGAGTGGGCTGACCGCCCGCCCGATCCCGCCGGGTACGTGGAGCTGCTCAAGGCCTGCTACCTGGCGATTAAACGCGCCGACCCGCAGGCCATCGTCATCTCCGCCGGCCTGGCCCCCACCGACCGGGATGACGAGGTGGCGATGCCTGATAGGAAGTTCTTCCAGGCCATGTACGACGCCGGGGCCTTGCCCTACTTTGACATGCTGGGGGTGCATGCGCCCGGCTATTCCAGCCCGCCCGAACGTTCGCCGGAGGAGATCGCCGCCGATCCCAACTGGGCCTCGTCCGTGTGGGTCTTCCGGCACGTCGAGGACATCCGCGCGCTCATGGTCGCCAACGGCGACGCCGACAAGCAGATCGCCATCACCGAGATGGGCTGGACGAGCGACCCGCTCAACCCCGATTATGCATGGTACGCCGTCGCCGAGGCGCAGAAAGCCGACTACCTCGTGCGCGCCTACCAGTATGCTAAAGCCAACTGGAGTCCGTGGATCGGCCTGATGAGCGCGATCTACATCGCCGACCCGGAGTGGACGGAGCAGGACGAGCAGTATTGGTGGGCCATCACCCGCCCCACCAAACCGGGCGACCCGCCCGATTTGCTGCCGGCTTACATTGCCTTGAAAAATATGGAGAAGTGATGACTGTTCAGAAACCGCGCTATAATCTCAGTAACCGGAGAAAGAAAGCACATATGATTAAACCAGGAAGAAGGCCCACCAGAAGCGCGAGACGCTTTACAAACTGCCGTTAGTGCTCGACCCACAGCCGGAAGGTGGTTATACCGTCACTTGCCCGCTCTTACCTGAACTCATCACGGAAGGTGACACCGCCCAAGAGGCCTTGAGCAACGTGGCCGACGCGTTGGCGGCCCTGTTGGAAGCCTACCAGACGTTAGGCCGCCCCCTCCCGCCAGCGATTAAACAGGGTGCGCTCTCCGCTCCGCTCTGGGTGGAAACCGTAATTGCGGTGCCATGAAATATCGTGAAGCGGCCCGCAAGTTGAAGAAACTGGGTTGCCAGGCATCACTTCAGAATTTCTTTCAACGCCCCCAGCAGAAGCATCACGTTCTCCTTCCGCGACGAATACCCCATCAGCCCCACCCGCCAGACCTGCCCCTTGAGCGGCCCCAGTCCCGCGCCGATTTCAATGCCATAGTCCTCGCGCAGGCGCGTCCGCACGCTGGCCTCGTCCACGCCCTCCGGCACGCGCACCGTCGTCAGCGTCGGCAGGCGGTGCGCAGGCGGGACAAACGGCGTGAGATCAAGTTCCTGCAACCCTTCCCACAGATATTCGGCGTTCGCGCGGTGCCGCGCCCAACGCGCCTCCAGCCCTTCATCCGCCACCAGTCGCAGCCCCTCGCGCAGGGCGTACACCAGCGTGGCCGAAACGGTGTGATGGTAAACGCGCTCCTTGCCCCAGTATTTTGCCAACAGCTCGAGATCGAAGTACCACGCATCGGGCTTGCGTTTGCGGTTACGGATCATCTCGCGGGCGCGCTCGCTCAGGCTCACAGGCGCGAGGCCGGGCGGGCAGCCTAAACATTTCTGCGTCCCGGAATACGCCGCATCCACACCCCACTTGTCCAGCTTCACCGGCGCGCCGCCCAGCGAAGTGACCGTATCCATCACCAGCAGCGCGCCGTACCGATGCGCCGCTTCGGCGATGCCTTCCATCGGCTGAAGCGCGCCTGTGGAAGTCTCCGCGTGGACGAGCGCGACCACTTTTGCCGAACGCTGCGCAGTTCTCAGCGCCGCGTCAATCTCCTCGGGCGTGAAGACCTCGCCCCACGGTTTCTCGATCTTCGTCACTTCCGCGCCGTGGCGGAGGGCCACTTCTTCCAGCCGGTCCCCGAAGAACCCGGCCGCGCACACGAGCGCCC
>DATDRS010000095.1:0-3730 GCA_035291605.1 Anaerolineales bacterium
TGGGCGTCTTCGGACAAGAGCGCCTCGTACCGGGTCACGTCGTTGGCGGCGAAAGCTTCCAAAAACAGTCCAGCAACCTGTGCTGGCGTGAGCGGGCCTGGGATCAACTTCGCCATGGTGTGCTCGCCAGACCTGGCGGGTTTCCGAGACGCGCCAGGTCTCTCAGGCGTTTAATTCCTACTCCGGCCCGAGCTCTTCAACCCGATAACCCTGCGGATAGGTGGGGCGGCGGGGGCCGGTGCGCAGTCGGGGGCGTTTCCGTTCTGGCAGCAGCCGGATGAGGCGCGCGCGCAGTCTCAACGCGCCCTCTACCAATCGCCGCATCCCCGGCGAGGGCTTGGGGAACCCGAATGCGTCGAGCAGCGGCTCGTCCATCATGGCGTAAACCGCCGGTTCGCCCAGCCGCCGCAGTGAGCGGGGGAGGAACCAACCCAGGAACATGTCGCGCGTCGAGGCGGCCACGCGCCGGTTCGTCTCCGCGTAGCGAAAATGCGCTCGCTCGTATTCGGCGTTGTAGCGCTCGAATGCCGCGTAGTCGGCGGGGATGTCCTTGATGTTCATGCGCCGCCCGACCTCGCGCCAGTAATAGAACATGGCGAGTCTTTCCTGCTCCACCATGCGCCGCCAGCCGAAGCGCGCGTTCCAACGCACCGGCTCGAAGATAAAAGTAGACAGCACGTACAGGTAATCTTCGTTCGCGATGGGGAAGCGCCCGTGCAGCCGGTTCATTCGGCGAATGGCCGCTCGGCCCCGCTCGCTGTCGTAGCCGTGCTCGATGAGTTCACTCAGGATCAGGTCGGTGTCGTCGTACCGCTTCTGGGGCCGCTGCCCGAATTCGCCGGTCTGGTCGAGCAGTGTCGAGACGCGCGGCGCGGCGAAGGTGCGGAACAAGGCGAACTCCAGCGAGCGGGTGGTGTCGAAGGGAAACTCGTGGAAGGTGTCGAAGTAGACGATCCGCAGGTGATCCCGCTCGGGGTCGAGCCGAAGGATCTCGTTCAGAAATGTGCGTTGGGCCATCAGCCTTCTCCCTCCTGTGCTTCGCGCGCCTGCTGCACCAGTGAAATGGCCAGGCACGCCGGGCAGGCGGCCTCTGTCCACGCATGCACCCGGTCGAGCGCCGACTGTTCCGGCCCGGCCTTCTTTCGCCCGCGCATCATGAGCCAGACGATCAGCCCCAGGATGGCTATCCCTGCGACCACCGGCAGGAGGGGCAGGTGCAGGTTTTCGAGCAGCGCCGTCGCCGATGGGCCGGCGATGTAGCCAAGCGCGATGTGCCAGCCGTAGAAAATGCTGCTGCCGCCGACCATCGCCGGGGCGAAAGCGGGGTAGGCCAGCCCGGCCAGCCCCGCCGCCGGGATGATGCCCGCACGCGCGCCTGGCACGTTCAATCCCAGGAAGACCGCCAGCGCGCCGCGCTTCTGGAGCATCCCCATCGCGCGGTCAAGGCGCTCCGGCGTGAGGCCGACGAAGCGCCCGATCCGATAAATAAAGTCGCGTCCCGCGCCGCGGGCGATGAGGAACTGCGCCGAGCCGCCGATGAGCATGGCCGCCTCAATCGCCAGGATGAGTTCGAGCAAGGGATAACTCCCGGTCGCCGCCTGCACGCCCGCCGTGATCATGATCAGGTCGGAAGGCACAGGGATGGGCACGCCCACCTCTTTGAGCAGCATGACGACGAGGACCGCCAGCAGGCCGTAGGTGTTCAGAAAATCGCTGAGTAGAGCGGATAGGTTTTCCATAGATCAGAACACTTGCCTCCTCAGTGCAATCGGGAAATTCGGTTTCTGTTGCCTCTCATGAGCGCGGCATCTCCCAAGCGCGTCGCCTCTCGCCGCTTCCGACGGCCTCGCGCAGGGCAGTGTACGATCTGACCAGTTCTTGTCTCACTTGGCTGAGTAAGGGGCTGGCCTCCTCGCGCCCCTCGTTCACCCAGCGGTCAGAGTAAACCATCGCCTGCGCGCGGTGGTAAGCCGCCTGGTGCACGCGCGCCGGCTCAACCTGATAGGCGGTCGCGTACAGGTTCGTCAGGGCGTCCACCAGTGCCTGATTCTCTGTCTGGCCGAACAGGCGGCGGTGCACCACCCACCAGTTCACCTCCAGCCGCGCGGCCTCGTCCACGTCGAAATCCTCGCGGTGGACCTTTTTGATCAAGGCGTAGAATCGGCGCATGTACCCTTCGGCGCGCGGGATGTTATTATCCGGGAAGGGGGCGGCGGCCATCTCTGCCCGCGCGATCAGGTAAGCCGCGTACAACGCTTGCAGCCATGTCAGCCCGAAGGCTTCCCGGACCATGCCCACCGAGACGCGCAAGAGTTTCAGCCAGCGTTTCTGATAGTACGCGGCCCAATTCTCCTGCTCGTACTGCGCCACCTTGCGCGGATCGAACGTCCGAATTGAGCTTGCCATGTTCAAGCCTTTCCTTGTGAGAGCGTGAAGTAGGCGACCGTCTGCCAGCGGCCCCACCACCACTTGACGTGCGCCTTGCCCAGATAGACGCCATCCTTCACTTGCACCAGCTCGTCGAGCACGCGGCGGATAGATAGACCTGGGTTTTCGGGCAGATCGTAATCAATCTTGAGCACGCGCCGATCTGGGTTCATCAATCCGGGCGCAAGGTAAGTCCGAAAGGCAAACGCGCGATAAGTCTCCGGCCCATCGTCCACGTAGCCGCGATAGAACGGCCAGTATACGTAGGCCAGCGGCAGCGAGTCGCGCGTGAAAACGTTGTCGCCGCTGGCGCGCGCCGCGTCGAATGTCTTCCCCTTCCATGGCAGCCACACCGAGACGAGAGCGTTGACCAGTTGGGTCAGGCCCGGCGCGATGTCCAGCACGACCAGTCCGCCAATGTAAGGCCCTTGCAAGAGCGGGGCGGGGGGCGTCCCCGCCCGAAAGATTTCGTTCAGAACGGCCAACCCGTGCCCGCGCTCACGTTCGGCCTGCGCCTGCGCGACCTGAATATCCGTGTTCATTTGCTCTGCCCTCTCCACAACACGAGGCCCAGCCAGATATACCAGGCGGGGTTGACGATGAAGCCGGTAAGCAGCGCCGGCGCGACGATCAATGGGCTGGCGGCCTGCAGCACGATTAATCGTCCGAGATAAATGACGACGAGCAGGACCGCCAGCGCATAACCCAGATAGCCGAGGCCATTCGGGAAGCCTCCGCCGCGCCCCATCAGCCAGGCGACGACAAACATCGCGATCCCCGCGACGCCAAAGGTGAGCAGGCCGCGCGGGTCAATCGCGTTCGGCAGATCCAGGTTGGGCGTAGCGGGCGGATGGAGAGCATTGGATAAATCGTAGCCGCCGTGAATCGCCGCGCCGACCGCGCCGACGAGGCCAAGCAGCAGCGCCCACAATGCAAAGGCCGCGTCCGCCTCGCGCAGGCGGGCGTAGACGGCAGCCAGCGCGGCGGTGGAGAGCAGCCCGCCAAGCAGCAGGAACAGCGCGCTGAGCAAGCCACCCAGTTCGGGCGCGGGACGCGAGATGACGATGAAGGCGACCGAATATAGGAAACCGACGACGCCGGCCAGGATCGCGCACAAACCGGCAAAGCGTTCAAAAGACTTGGATGGCATATTTTTCTCCTTACAGGGGGCCTACAGTTCGGGGAGCAGCCCAATCGCCCGGAGCAGCCCGGCCAGGTCCCAGATGCGCGCGCCGCGCCGGATCTGGCCGTCCTCGATGATCAGAAATGACGCCCCGCGCACGGCTACCGCGCGCCCGGTGGG
>DATDRS010000096.1:0-4024 GCA_035291605.1 Anaerolineales bacterium
CGTCGTGGTAAGCCTGTGCGCGGCCTCGCTGGCCGGGGGATTGTTCCTCGGCTATCAGTGGGGGCGGGCCTCCGGCATGGCGCGCGCCTTTGCCGGGCAGGGCCGCTCCGAGCGCACCCAGGCGCCTCTTCCCGCCTTCCCTATGCCGTTTGGTGGGCCGGAACGCCGGTTTGGAGGCCAGCTCCAGCGCGCTTACCTCGGCGTCCGGTTCGAGATGATTACGCCGGAACTGGCGGAGGCGGAGGAATTGGGCGTAGAAAGCGGAGCGATCATTCGCGAGGTCGTCCCTGGCAGCCCGGCGGACGAGGCAGGGCTGGAGGTCGGGGACATCGTTCAGCAGGTGGATGGGGAGACGGTGGACGCCGAGCACCCCCTGGGAGTTCGGATCATGGCGCACGCGCCGGGCGACGAGGTGAAATTGACGGTGCGGCGCGAGGGCGAGGCCCACGAGATCGCGGTCACGCTCGGCGCGCGGGACGCCGCTGAGCCTTTACCGCTCCCGCGCAGCCGGACTGGACCCGGATTCAGGTTCGAGCTCCGCTGCACGCCGGAGCCGTGCTCGTCTCTCCCGTTCTTCCGCTACCTTTATCGCGACGATCAGCCACCGAAGGATTGAATTTTTTCGGGTTTCTTCCGGTTGCTCACGCCCCGCGTCCTCGCGGGCGCACTCGGTCGCGAGGACGCGGCGGGGGAGCGTCTGCACACAGAGATGCGCCTTACTTACCGGCTCTGGACGTTCGCCGTCTGGAAACTCAACACCTGGCCGTTGATCGCGTCGAACACTTGCAGGGCCTGGTTGGCGGTCGTCAGGTAGAGGCGTTGCGCGTCGCCGCTCACGCCCACGCTCGTGACCGGCGCGGAAACCTCATACGAGGTGATCGCGCCACGCTTGAGGTCGTAAGCCCACACTTGAGGCCCGGCGGCAAAGTATACCCTCTGCCCGTCGTTTGAGACCAGGCTGCGCCTCGGCTCTTGTGGATCGTAGGTGAACGCGATTGGGTCGAATTTCAACGCATTCGTGACACTGAGATCATCCAGGCTCACTTTTGCCATAAGCCCCAGCGCCGGATTGGCCGCGTAAATCGTCCGGTCGTCGGGTGCGAGGGCGAGCGTGTAAGCCTTCAGTTTCTCCATGTTGCCGTCGCCGGAAGGGAGGTCAATGCAGAATGTGAACCGATCGTCCAGGTCGAGCGCGTGGATGAAGGCCGAGTGGTGCTTCGTCCGCAGGTAGAGCGTCAACAGCCACCGCCCGTCCCGCGAGCCGACGGCTTCCCACTGTTGGCCCGCCATCACCTCGTCGGGCGCGCGCTTGTCCACCAGCGCGCCTTCCTGCAATCTCCCGGCGGCGAGATCGTACAGCCGAACCTGATAACGATCCGGGTTCACGGGAGGCAGGTGGTGGATAAGGAACAGCGAATTGCCCAGCCTGGAAAGACCATCTACTTCGAAGTTGCCATCCAACCTGATGGTGTGCGCGATCCGACGATCCTGCGCGTCCACAATCAACACGTCGGTCTTCCACGTGTTCGCCTTCGTCCACGTGGTTTTCGCGCTTTCGCTGGCCAGGCGGGTGAATGCGGCCCAACGGCCATTCGGCGAGACGCCGCTCAACGCCCATTGGCCGTCGAAGGGGAAGACACCTGTCTGACGGCCGGTCTGGACATCGAAGGCCCAGAGCGTGGTCTTGTCCCCCGTCACGGCCGCGGTGAAGAACGATTTTTCGTCCGCCGCCATCAGGCCAGCCGGGAGGGTAAAGCGCTGGAGGCCGCTCGCCATATCATAGGCGACCAGCGGCCCTCGGGCGCCTTCTGGTCGGGCGAGGAAAAGCTCCGGCGCTTGCGCGGCTTCAGCCGGTTTGGGCGCTGAGGTGGCGGCGGCGGGCGCGGTGGGGACGGCAGGTTTCGCGCACGCCGCGAGGACGCAAAGCAGGACGAGGGGGGATAACAATCGAGCGAGGCGGTTCATTGGGGCATCTCCTTTCTCAGCGGATATACACCGCTCAGGTGAAAGGGGTTCCTTGATCCCACCCCGGCCCCTCCCTACCGGGAAAGCGGGGTTTTTCCATTCTCCCTTGACGCTCACGCTCAGGATGATTTCCCCAGTGGGGATATCCGTGTGTTATAATCCCGCCGCCATGATTTACGCGGACCAGTCCGGTCAGGCGATGCTCGTGGTTGCGATGATGGGCGGTTTCCCAGCCTTTCCTTTTCGGATTCCGCCTGCCGACTGATTGACGTAACCAATTTTTTCCAATTCAGGGCCGCAGGCGTGACGCTTGCGGCCTTTTTGTTTTGTCAACCCACTCCAGCGTGAAATGGAGCATGACGATGATTACCATCAGCCTTGCCAATGTGAGCCTCATCCTCGGGGCGCGGCCGATCTTCAGAAATCTGACGTGGGAGATCCAACACGACCAGCGCATCGGCCTTATCGGCCCGAATGGCGCAGGCAAGTCGTCGCTGTTCAAGCTGATCACCGGCGAATTCACGCCCGAGCCGGGCGGCGCGGTGGTGAAAGCGAAAGGCGTGACGGTCGGCTATTTGCCACAGGACCCAGACTTTGACCCCGGCCTGACGGCGTTGGCGGTCACCCTCGCAGGCAACGCGCGCCTGGCGGAAGTGGAGGCCGAACTGACCCGCGTGGAAGCGCGGCTGGCCGACTCGAACGTGTACAACGACCCCAAGGCGCTGGCGCGGGCGTTGGAGACGCAGCAAAAGTATCTGGAGGCGTTCGACGCGCTCGGCGGCGAGAACTACGAAGCGCGCGTGCGCGAGACGCTGCGCGGCCTGGGGCTGCCTAAGGCGGACTTCGACAAGCCCATCCGCGCCCTCAGCGGGGGGCAGAAGAAACTGGTGGGCCTCGCCCGCCTGCTGCTCGCGCGCCCCTCGGTACTGCTGCTCGACGAGCCGGACAACCACCTCGACCTGGCGGGCAAGGAGTACCTGGAGCGGCTCATCACCGGGTACCCGGGCGCAGTCGTCATCATCTCGCACGACCGCTACCTGCTCGACGCGGTGGTGACGCACATCGTCGAGATCGAAGACGGCAAGCTGACGACTTTCGCGGGCGACTACACGGCGTACATTGTGGACAAGGAGGAACGGCTGGCCCGCGCAGAAGAGCTGTACCAGATCCAGCAGCGCGAGATTGCCCGGCTGGAAGCCGCGCTTAAGCGCTATGCGATGTGGACGCTGCTTAACGACAAATTCGCCAGCCGCAAACGAGCGATGGAAACCCGCCTGGCGCGGATGGAACGGCGGGAACGCCCGGTATTGGAGCGCCGCCGGATGGGGCTGGAGTTGAACGGCTGGCGCGGGTCGAACAAGGTGCTGGAATTGGCGGGGATGAAAAAATCGTTCGGGGCCGGGCTAGAACCAACCGGGCGAGGACAGACCGGGCAAGGGCAGACCGGGCAAGGGCAAACCTTGCCCCTACTACTACAGGAGGTGAATTTGTTGATCCGGCATGGGGAGCGGGTGGGGCTGATTGGCGCGAACGGCGCGGGCAAATCGGTCCTCCTGCGCATCATCATCGGGCAGGAACAGCCGGACGCGGGCGAGGTGAAAATCGGGCCGAGCGTGAAAGCAGGCTATTATGCGCAGGAGCACGAGACGCTCAACCGCGAGCAGACGCCGCTCGAGGCCGTGCGCCATGCGGCGCGCATCACCGAAGAAGGCGCGGTCGGCTTCCTGCGCAAGTATCTGTTCACCTACCAGCAGGTTTCGCAGAAGATCAAGGAACTCTCCGGCGGCGAGCGCAGCCGGCTGCAACTGGCGCTGCTGGTGCTCTCGGGCGCGAACTTCCTCCTGCTCGACGAGCCGACGAACAACCTCGACATCGCCTCCGCCGAAGTGCTGGAGAACGCGCTGGAGGATTTCGAGGGCACGGCGCTGGTGATCTCTCACGACCGCTATTTCCTCGACCGGACGGTGAGCCGCATTGTCGAACTGGAGGGCGGGCGGCTGACGGAATACATAGGCGCGTATAGCGATTATGCGGAGAAAAAGGGCGTGGGGGAGCGGGG
>DATDRS010000097.1:0-25938 GCA_035291605.1 Anaerolineales bacterium
CCAGTCACAGTTAGCCTCGCTTATCGTATATCGTATCGTCGCGCCGCCCAATATATTTTCAACCGTTAACGGTTTAGCCACCATTTGGACCGCACGGTATTTGGCGCAAAAAAATGCGCGGTTTTCTGACTCAATTGCCACACACGACGGTTCCTCCTTCAAAGGTTAGGGTATCTTCGCAAAAACGCTAAAACCCGCACATTAAACAAATCGAACCGCCCGCGACGATTGCGAACGGCTCGGAGTGTGTGACCATACCCCTGCCATGCGCCCCACCGCGCTGGCTCACTCCTTAGCACAGCGATCTAGGTACAATCATTATAGGCTTGCCCTTCTCGGATGCAAGCACCAATTTGGTTAGGAATCCGTTATGCTTTCTAGCATATACGTGCGGCGCTGGCGTTATCCCCCATCCACGGGTACACTTGGCCGGTGAAAAACCCCAACCCACGAGAGCCATCCCGATATGGAGAGAACTAAACTGCGACCGGCCGACCGGCTGGCGGCGCTGCCGTCTTATTTCTTTCACGGACTGAATCAGAAGATCGCCCGGCTCAAGGCGGCGGGCGTGGACGTGATCCGCATGGACATGGGCTCGCCCGATCTGCCGCCCGCGCCGTTCGTCGTCGAGGCCTTGAAGAAATCCGCCGACGACCCGACCCGCCACGGCTACACGCCCTCGGGCGGCGCACCCGCTTATCGGGAGGCGTGGGCGCACTTCTACGGGCGGCGTTTCGGCGTGGAACTTGACGCGCAGACCGAAGTCGTCGGCCTGCTGGGGTCGAAGGAGGGCGTCTTCAACCTCGCGCTGGCGATCGTGAACCCCGGCGACGTCGTGCTGGTCCCCGATCCGGGTTATGCGCCGTACACGATCGGCGCGCGAATGGCCGGGGGGGAGGTCGTGTCTATGCCGCTCACCGCCGGGAACAGGTTCCTCCCCGACCTGCGCGCCCTCTCGCCCGACCTCCTGCGCCGGGCGAAGCTGATGTGGCTCAACTATCCGAACAACCCGACGGGCGCGGTGGCCCCGCTCGATTTCTTTGCCCGGGTCGTCCGGCTGGCGCAGGAATATGGCTTCCTCGTCGCGCACGACGCGCCGTATACCGAGATCACCTACGACGGTTACCGAGCGCCGAGCCTGCTGCAAATCCCCGGCGCGAAAGAAGTCTGCGTCGAGTTCAACACGCTCTCCAAGACCTACAACATGGGCGGCTGGCGCGTGGGCGCGGCCTGCGGCAGCCCGGAAGCCGTGCTCGCACTGGGCGCGCTCAAGAGCCACATTGATTCGGGGTTCTTCCAGCCCCTCCTGGACGCCTCCATCGCAGCGCTGACGGGCGACCAGGCGTGGCTGATCGAGCGCAACGAGATTTACCGCGAACGCCGGGATATTGTCGTCGCCGCGCTCCGCCAGGCCGGGATGCAGGTGGACACGCCCGCTGCCGCGATATACGTCTGGGCGCGTTTACCTGATGGCGTGTCCGATGAGACGTATGCCGATCGGTTGCTGGAGATGACCGGGGTCAGCGTCACCCCCGGCGCGGTCTTTGGCCCTTCGGGCCGGGGATACATCCGCCTCTCGCTCGGCACGCCGACGGAGAGGCTGAGGGAAGCGATGAGCCGCGTGGCGAGGTGGGCCTGACGGCGGGGCGGTGAAGGTGAAGGATGAATAGAGAGGCTGGTCGCGCGACCAGCCTCTCAACTTTCGGCCTATGGGTAGGTACCGCAGCCAGGTGGAGGCGGATAGCCATCACAGGGATCGTCCGTCGGAGGCGGCGGCGGCTCGGTGGGCGGCGGCGGCTCAGTCGGAGGCGGCGGCTCGGTGGGCGGCGGCTCGGTGGGCGGCGGCGGCTCGGTCGCCTGACGCTCCGGCGTATCGGTAGGCTCACGTTCGAGGTCGGGCGTGGCGGTAGGCCCGATCGGCGTGAAAATAGATGTGGGGGTGGGCGTGCCCGGCGTGGCTGTGCGAGTCGTGGTCGGCGTTCGCGTCACGAGTGTGCCGCGGACGGTGGGCGTGGCCGTGGGCGCTCGCGTGCTGGTGGCGCGCCGCGTCGAAGTCGGCCTGGGCGTGTCTGTGGGTGGAACCGGGGTAGCCGTCGGTTGGGTTGGGGTAGGAAAGACAGTCCCCGGCCCGGGCGTCACCGAGGGCACAGGGTTTAGCAGAATCCTCTGGATGGCGACGGGCGTGCCGAACATCGCCTCGTCTTTGAGGGCCTCTTCGATGATCCGCACGTCGAGCGGGATCAACCCGGCCGCTGCGGGGTCAACGCCGTAGTTGGCCGCCAAATTCGAATGCAGCCTGACCTGCAGGCGGGTTAAGGGCGGAAGGCTGCCATACAGCAGCAGCCAGCCCAGCGCCAGGAGGCTCAATATCACCAACCCGGCCAGGAGCAGGAGCCAGGCGCGGGTGCTGCTTTCTCGGGGTAGATTGGACCGTGAAGCGTAATCAGCCACGCGACGACCTCAGGCGGTAAATAGAGACGGCCTCTCGTTTGCCTTTCAGGCTGAACGACCCCAGGGCCTCCAGGTTCAACTCGAATTGCTTGTCTTGCAAGGCCTCGTAGGTGGTCTGGCCGATCACCGCGCTGCTCGCGCCCAGCTGCCGGGTGAAGCTCTCGAGCCGTTGAACGGTGTTCACGGTGTCGCCAATCACCGTGTAGCTCAGACGGTCGGCTGTGCCCAACCCGCCGGCCGTCACAGGGCCGGTGTTAATGCCGATGCCGGTGATGAACGGAGGATCGCCCCGTTTCTCGCGCTGGGCGTTGAGCTGGTCAATCACCTCCAGCATTTCCTGCGCGGCCTGGCAGGCGTTGTAGGCGCTTTCCTGGGGACCCAGCGGGCTTGGCAGCAGTCCGAAGAACGCCAGCATGGCGTCCCCCTCGAACTTGTCCACGACGCCGCCGTAAGCCGTGACAATGGGCACCAACTCGCCGAAGTACTCGTTCAGCCAGCGCAGGACGGTGGTCGGCTCCTGCCGCTCCGAGACCGTGGTGAAGCTGCGGATATCCGTCATCATCACGGTCGCTTCGGTCGTCTGGCCCTCGAGCCGCAGGTCGCCCGATTCGAAGGACCGGCGCAGTTGTTCGCGCACTTCAGGCGAGACGGCCCGGCCCAGCAAGTCGCGGTAGACCGACCCCTCCTGCAGGCGGGAGACCATGACGTTGAAAGAATTGGCGAGGAGGGCCACCTCGTCGTCGCCCCGGGAGGCGACTTTGATGTCCAGATTGCCCTGCGCCACCTGAGCCGAGGCCCGCGTCACTTGCAGGAGCAGCCGCGTGATTTGATTGGCCAGGTAGACGCCGACGAAGATCACCAGGAGGAAGGCAATCGTCACGACCACATAGGCCTGCACGACCGTGATCTGCGTGGGCCGCACCAGCAGCCCCTGCGTCAACGAGGTGCCGATCAGGCCAATGTCCCCGCCGCCGCGCGCTTCCCACGGCCCGACGATTTCGCTATATTTCCCCCCCGGCAGATCAAAATTGCGGATGTGGCTGGACTGGTCCTGCTGTTCCAGAGCCGCGCGCACCTCCTCCGGGGTGAGCGCAGCCAGGTCCTGCTCGAAGGTCGAGGCCAGCAGCTGCCCGTTGGAGTCGTAGAGGGTGATGTGGGCGAGGGTCTCCTGCCGGATCTGGCGCACGAGCGTGGGCAGCGATTTGCCCACGAGGATCACGCCGACGAGTTGGCTGCTCTGGTCCTTGATCGGTCCGGCGACGTAGAAATAATCGCCCCAGGGCGCACGGGCCAGCCCGGCATACTTGTCGCCCTGGTCGTCCACCGTCTGGGCCAGGACGTTTTGCACGAAGTCCCATTGGCCGAAGACCTCCTCCCCTCGCTTGACCTCGTAGTCGCCGAGGCCGCCCTGGGCCATGTGGCGGAGGGAGAGGAGGCTGACCCCCCGCAGATCCAGGATTTCTACGGCCTCATCCTGTTTGTTGACCGCAATGGGCAGGGCGATGTCGCGCAAGAGCTCAGCCTCGGCGGCGACGACGGCGTCTGGCACGCCCTGCGTGTTCGCCACATAGCGGAGGGTTTCGAGCAGTTTGCGTTCTTCCGCCACCATCGAGTCGGCGGTGAGGATCCCGGCCTCGCTCAACTGGCGGGCAAACCGGTCCTGGACCGATTCCAGCACATACCGATTCACCAGATAGGCCGCCGCCGCCGCAAACGCCGCCGCCAGCAGCACATACGGCAGGGTGAGCTTGATGCGCACGGGGAGGCGCACCCTCGGCAGGGGGACCTGCGCCAACGCGGCCTGCTGCGCCTCGGCGGGGATCGGTTCAAGCCGATGCAGCGCCCGTTCAACCCGCGAGCGCGTGAAGGGCGGCTGCAGGAAAACCTGCGCGCCCTGCTCTTTGGCCTGCAGTTCCCGCTCCGCGTCGGGGTACTGGCTGGTGACCAGGATTTTAGTGTCAGGCGACTCCTGCCGGGCCTCCTGCAGGAAGGCTGCCAACTGATTATCTGACAGATGCAGATCCAGGATGGCCAGGTCGGGCCGCCGCCGCAAAAGCGCATTGGCCTCGTTCGGATCGGTCGTCGGCGACACCAGATCGCCGCGCTGGGTGAAGAAATCCGACAGAGACTGAACCGCCGCCAAATCGGATTGGAGGATGATGACGTGATACAAGTTTGCCATATATTTTTTTCCAGGAAGTAATGGCGAGCAAGCTGCGCAAGGGAAAGTTTACTATGATTGTGGCCTGAGGGCAAATGCTGGCACAGCCCCAGGAGATGAGTATAATCCTTATTGCCCGATTGGACTCTCAGTCCCGGCTCGCCGATGCCTATGCACACTACTCCCACCGCCGTCACCGTCTTCCCTGACCGCGCGCGCGTCACCCGGACCGGGCGCGCCGCGCTCGGAACGGGGATCCAAAAATTGGAGATCGCCGACCTGCCGCTGGCCCTGCTCCCAGACTCCGTGCGGGCTTCGGGTCGAGGCGCCGCGCGCGCCAGGCTGCTCGGGGTCAGCACCCGCCTGGAGCAGTTTACGGAAACGCCGGCCGATGCCGCGCGGGAGTTGGAGCGCAAGATCCAGTCGGTGGAGGACAGCGACGCGGACCTGGCCGCCCGCGCGGGCGTGCTGGAGAAAGAGCAGACCTATCTCGACGGATTGGCCGCGCAGAGCAGGAGTTTCGCGCGTGGTTTGTCGCAGGGCAAGCGCACGCCGGAGGAGCAGGGGGCGATCTTCGCTTTCGTCCGCGACCGGCTGGGAGTGATCCAGGCTGATTTGCTCAAGACGGCGCGCCTGCGCCGTGAGCTGGCGAAGGAGCTGGACCGCCTGCGCCGCGAACTCCGCAGCGTGCAGTCGGCGCGGCCCAGGCAGCGCTACGTGGCCGCGGTGGAACTGGAAGTGACTGAGCCGGGCGAATTCGACCTCGAGCTGACCTACGTGGTCACGGGCGCGGGCTGGAAGCCGCTCTATGATTTGCGCCTGGCGGGCGACCGGCTGGACGTGACTTATCTGGCGCAGGCCGCGCAGAACACGGGCGAGGACTGGACGAACGTCGCCCTCACACTTTCGACCGCCCAACCGGCGCTGGCGCTGGTCATCCCGGAGCTTGATCCGTGGTATATCGCGCCTCGCTACCCCATCCCTATGCCGGCGGCCAAACGCGCCGCGCCGGGCATGTTCGCGGCCGTGACGCCGGCGCCCCAGGCGGCAGCGGCTGTGCCGCAAGAGATGCCGGTCGCAGCGGCTGCGCCTCGCATGGAGGAGTTAGCGGTGGACTCGGCCTCCGTCTCCGAGGCCGGCGCCTGGCTGGCGTACCGCCTCCCGGCCCGCGCGGATATCCCCGGCAACAACGATCCGCGCAAAGTGACGGTCGCCGTCTTCAACCTGGAACCGGTTTTCGACTACGTGACCGCGCCCAGGCGGGAGCAGGTTTGTTACCGCCGCGCGACCGTAAAGAACAAGAGCCTTTATTCCCTGCTCCCCGGCCAGGCGCAGTTGTTCGAGGGCGATAACTATCTCGGCGCGACTCGGCTGGAGTTTGTCGCCCCCGGCCAGGAGTTTGAGCTCGCCCTCGGGGCCGACGAGCGCCTGCGTGTGGAGCGCGAACTGGCGAGCCGCGAGGTGGATAAGACCTTCATCGGCGACCGCCGCCGCCTGCGCTATGCGTACACGATCGAGATCGAGAATCTCAGCGACCGGCCCCAGACGGTTTACGTCCGCGATCAATTCCCGGTCCCGCGCGACGAGCAGATCAAAGTCAAACTCGAAGCAGCCGAGCCGAAACCGTCCGAGCAGACCGAGCTCAACTTACTGGAGTGGAAATTGACCCTCGACAAGACGAGCAAGCAGACCCTCCGCTTCGACTACAGCGTCGAGCATCCGCGCTCGATGGACGTGGTCGGCCTGCCGTGATGCTCGCCGCCGTGGTCGTTGCCCACGCTGATCCCTATGCCCAAATCTCCTGTCCCCACTGAACCGCCGGCCGAACGCGCCTTTCTCGTCGGCGTGGAAGTGCGCGGCAGCCACCAACTCCTCAGCGTGGAAGATTCGCTCGCCGAGCTGGCCCAACTTGCCGACACTGCCGGGCTGCGGGTCGTCGGCGAGACGTATCAGAAAATCGCCAAACCCGACCCCAACACGTTCATCGGCTCTGGCAAGGCGGTCGAAGTGCGCGACTTCGTCGAGGAGATGCTGGCCGACGTGGTCATCTTCGACGACGAGCTTTCGCCTCGCCACCAGCGCGAACTAGAGGGCATCCTCGGCAGGGAGGGGCAGGTCAAGGTGCTCGACCGCACAGCGCTCATCCTCGACATCTTCGCCCAGCACGCGCACACGCGTGAGGGCGCGCTGCAGGTTGAGCTGGCGCAGTATCAATACCGCCTGCCGCGCCTCACCCGCCAGTGGACGCACCTCTCCCGGCAGGCGGGCGGCGCGGCGGGGCGCGGCGGCACGGGCGGCGTGGGTCTGCGCGGCCCGGGCGAGACGCAGCTGAACATTGACCGCCGGGAGATCACCGAGCGCATCTCGCATTTGAAGAAGGAGATCGAGAAGATCCGGGAGCACCGCCGTCTTTACCGCGCGCAGCGCAAGCGCAGCGCCGTCCCGGTGGTGTCCATCGTCGGCTACACCAACGCCGGCAAGAGCACGCTGCTCAACGCGCTCACCGGCAAGGCCGAAGTCTACGTTGCCGACCAGTTATTCGCCACGCTCGACCCGACCACCCGGCGCGTGGCGCTGCCCGGCAAACGCCCGGCGCTGTTCACCGACACGGTCGGCTTCATCCAGAAACTGCCGACGACGCTGGTCGCCGCCTTCCGCGCCACGCTCGAAGAGATCGCCGAGGCTGACCTGCTGCTGCACGTGGTGGACGTGACGCATCCGAATGCTTTGCAGCAGATCAAGGCCGTGGAAGAGACGCTAACGGCGTTGAATGTGCACGATGCGCCGCTGAGCCTCGCGCTGAATAAGATTGACCAATTGCCGCGCGAGGCCAGGGTCGAAGCGCGCTTGCGGCTGGGCAAGTATTTTGAGCAGGGCGCGCCGATCTCCGCGCTCACCGGCGCGGGCCTCCCCGACCTGCTGGCGGAGATCGAGGCTGCGCTTTACGCGACCCTCTCGCCGCTCAGAGTCGTGATCCCTTACAAAGCCGGCCAGCTCATCTCGCTCTTCCATGAGCAGGGCATCGTCGAGCGCACTGAGCATCTGGAAGACGGCGTGCACATGGAGGGGCGCGTCCCGGAGCGGATCGCCGGGCGGTTCAAGCCATTCACCGCCAAAAATCGGCGGAAGCAGTAGAGGAAAATCCAAAGACCCAAATCCAAAATCCATGCGATCCGTCCCATCCGTTGACAAAACTTGCCTGAGCTAACGAGTATCCACAATCCACGCGTCAAGGCGTGGCTCAAGTTACGGGAGGCCAAAGGCCGGAAGGCCGCCGGCGCGTTCCTGGCCGAGGGGGCGCGTCCGGTGGCTGAGGCGCTGCTGACGCATCAGCCGGTCGAGGCGGTGATCTACTGCGAGTCGTTGTTGCGCACCGACCGCGCCCGGAACATTATTCACGCCGCGCCGCCTGAGATGGTCTGGCGCGTGAACGAGGCGATTGCCCGCCGCCTCTCGGAGCGCGACGACCCGGGCGAGGTGTTTTGTGTGTGCCGGAACGTGGACGTGCCGCTCGAGGCGCTGCCGCAAGATGGCGCGCCGCTGTTCGTCGTGCTGGACGAGCCGCGCGGCCCCGGCAACCTCGGCACGACGCTGCGGACGGCGGAAGGCGCGGGCGCAGATGCGCTCATCATCGTCGAACCGGCGGTGGATCTGTACCATCCTGCCGTCGTCCGTTCGACGGTCGGCTCGTTGTTTGGTTTTCCGGTGGCGCGCGCGCCGAGCCGGGAGGTGTTCCTCGACTGGTACGACCGGGCCTGGGGCAGCCGCTCGGAGACCAAGTGCGTCGCAGCCGTCCCCGAAGCCGAGATGGATTACGCCGCGCTGGACGACCTCGACCGCCCGGTGTTCGTCATCTTTGGCAACGAGGAACGCGGCGTCGCGCCCGAACTCCGCCGGCGCTGTCAGGTCGAGATCAGCATCAAAATGCTGGGCCGGGCCGATTCACTCAACACCGCCAGCGCCGCCGCCGTCATCCTCTGCGACATCGTCCGCAAGCGCGGGCGCGGGCGGTTTGCCGCGCCCCAGCACCTGCGCGTGCCGGAGGGGTTTGAGCAGCCGCGCAAGACAGGAGAGCCTCATGTGGCTTGACCGCCTCTCAGCCTTCATCGCCCGCTACAAGGGCCTGCCGACGATGATCGCCATCGCGCTGGTCATTTTGAATTTCGTCTTCCGCCTGATTCACGTCGGCTGGCTGTCGGAGAGTGATTTTCTCCTCCATCTCGGAGTAGTCATCGGATTCATGGGATTATTGCTGGCTGCCGCTTTGGGATAGACCTGGCAGGTGAGGAGGATTTATGGACGCTGCCACCCTCGAACGTCGCACTGGCCTCGCCACTGACCTCGCGCGCGCTGTCAAAGGTGAAGTCCGTTTCGATCCATACGCGCGCCTCCTCTACAGCACCGACGCCAGCGCGTACCAGATCGAGCCGATCGGCGTCGTCATCCCGCGCGACCGCGACGACGTGGCCGCCGTGATGGAGATCACGGCCAGGCACCGGGTCCCGGTGCTCGCGCGCGGCGGCGGGTCCAGTCTCGCCGGGCAGGCCGTGGGCGCGGCGGTCGTCGTGGACTTTTCCAAATACATGCGCCGCATCCTCGAGATCAACCCCGAGGAGCGCTGGGTGCGCGCCGAGCCGGGCGTGGTGTGCGACGCGCTCAACGCCGCGCTCAAGCCGCATGGCTTGATGTACGGCCCCGACCCGGCCTCCTCGAACCGCGCGACCGTCGGCGGGATGCTGGCGAACAACTCGACCGGCGCGCATTCGGTCTTGTTCGGGATGACCGCCGACCACGTCCTGGGGGTGGAGGCTTTCCTGGGCGACGCCTCCGCCGCCCATTTTTCCGCCCTCGACCGCGCGGCCCTCGACGCGAAACTGGAATCTCCAGGGCGGGAAGGCGAAATCTACCGCGGCCTCACGTCACTTGTCACCCGCCATGCATCGCTGATCCGCGACCGCTTCCCTAAAACCTGGCGCCGCGCCTCCGGCTACTCGCTCAACTACCTCATCCCCAATCCCCGGCCTCCAACCTCCAGCCTCCAGCCTCCAACCTCCAGCCGCCAGCCTTTCGGCTTCGTCGCTTCCCAACCCGCCGGCTGGTATTCCCAAGAGTCCTACCCGCTCGCGGACGGCTTCAACCTCGCCAAACTCATGGTCGGCTCCGAAGGGACGCTCGCCGTCGTCGCCGAAGCCAAACTCAACCTCGTCCCGCGCCCGAAGATGACCGCGCTGTGCGTCGTGCACTTTGATTCCGTCGCCGCCTCCGCCGAGGCCACGCCGACGATCCTTGAATGCCATCCTTCCGCGATTGAATTAATTGACGCGGTGATGATTACCCTGACGCGCGCGATCCCCGCCTATGCGCGGCAGTTGACGTTCATCCAGGGCAGCCCCGGCGCGATCCTCGTCGTCGAGTTTTTCGGCGAGAGCGAAGCAGAGTTGATCGGGCAGATCGAGAAGCTGGAGCATCTTCTGCGGAGCAGGGGCGTAGCCAAGACGTTTGTGCGCGCGCTCACGCCCGCCGAGCAGGCCAATGTGTGGGGCGTGCGCAAAGTCGGGCTGGGGATTCTGCAATCCATGAAGGGCGAGGCCAAGCCGCTCGCGTTCATGGAAGACGTCGCGGTCCCGGTGGACCGGCTGGGCGAGTACGTCCGCACGGTCGAGCAGCTCTTCAAGGAGCACGGCGTCGCCTCGGCTTACTACGCGCACGCCTCGGCGGGCTGCCTGCACATCCGCCCGGTCATCAACCTCAAGACGGCCGAGGGCGTGAAGAAGATGCGCGCGCTTGGCGCGGCGGTGCTCGACGTGGTGATCGCCATGGGCGGCGCGATGAGCGGCGAGCACGGCGACGGCCTCTCGCGCTCTGCCTGGAACGGCAGACTCTTCGGCCCGGAACTGTACGCGGCCTTCCGCGAGGTCAAGCAGATTTTTGATCCCGGCTATCGCCTCAACCCCGGCAAGATCGTGGACGCGCCGGACATGACCGAGGACCTGCGCTACGGCGCGGGCTACCATGCGCTTGAAATCAGGACGCACCTGAGCTTCGCCGCCGATGGCGGTTTTGCGGGCGCGGTGGAGCAGTGCAACGGCGCAGGCGTGTGCCGCAAGGCCGACGGGACGATGTGCCCCTCGTACATGGCGACGCGCGAGGAGGAGCATTCGACGCGCGGGCGCGCGAATGCCCTGCGGGCTGCGCTCTCCGGGCGCCTCCCGCCCTCCGCCTTGACTTCCGAGCGGATGCACGCGGTGCTCGACCTGTGCCTGGAGTGCAAGGCCTGCAAGGCCGAGTGCCCCTCTGGCGTGGACATGGCGAAGATCAAGTACGAGTTCCTGGCGCACTATCAGGCCGCGCACGGCGTGCCGCTGCGGTCGTGGTTATTTGCCAATATTCATCACGTCTCACGCATCACGCATCACTTCGCGCCGGTCGTCAATCCGGTGTTGAGGTCGCCTCTGGCGCGCTGGCTGAACGAGAAAATCCTGGGCATCTCCCGACACCGCGTCCTGCCGCCTTTTGCCTCGCAATCCTTCCGAGATTGGCATCGCGCTCACGACGCTTCACGCTCCACGCTTCACGCTCCACGCCAGGTGCTCCTCTTCGCCGACACCTTCACTAACTTCAACCATCCTGAAATCGGCGTCGCCGCCGTGAAGGTCCTGGAGGCCGCGGGCTATGACGTCCGGCTGGCGGAGCACGGCTGCTGCGGGCGGCCCATGATCTCGAAAGGGATGCTCGACCAGGCGAAAGCGGCCGCCGAGCATAACGTCGGGACGCTGGACGAATTCGCCGCACAAGGAATCCCGATCCTCGGCCTGGAGCCTTCGTGCCTGCTTACGCTGCGCGACGAATATCTTGACCTGCTCCCTGGCGACTCGCGCGCCCGGCGCGTGGCCGGGCAGGCGATGCTGATCGAAGAATTCCTGGCGGGCCTGGCCGAGCGCGGGGAGCTGGCCCTGCGGTGGAAACCTGAGACCCGCCGGGTGCTGGTGCATGGGCACTGTTATCAAAAAGCACTCACGGGGACAGGGCCGCTGTTGAAAATGTTGGGCCTGCCCGGATGGGAAGCGCGCGAGATCGACTCCGGCTGCTGCGGCATGGCCGGATCATTCGGCTATGAGGCGGAGCATTATCAAATTTCGCAAACCGTTGGCGAGGAACGGCTGTTCCCGGCCGTGCGGGCCGCCGGAGGCGATACGCCCGTTGCCGCCTCCGGCATGTCGTGCCGCCATCAAATTCACGGAGGCACCGGCCGCGCGCCTCTGCATCCCATTCAGCTCCTGGCCGAGGCGCTGGCGTGAGCGCTCAAACCTCCTCATTTGACCGACAGGATCCGGCCCCATGGTGAAACGCGTGGAGGATATTTGGGCCGCGTATATCATGGTTTCGCCGGTCGCCGTCGGCGGCAAGCCGCACATCAACGGTCACCGCATCACGGTTCAGAACGTCGCGGTCTGGCACAAGCGGCTGGGAATGAGCGTGGAAGACATCGTCTCGTCGTTCGGCCTGCGGCGGGTGGAGGTGAATGCCGCTCTGGGGTATTACCTCGCCCATCGCGCCGAGATTGAAGCGGCGATCCAGGCTGACGAAGCTTTCGTGGCGGAACTCCGCAGCCGCACCCCTTCGAAGCTCAGGTAGCCGCGCGTGGCTGAGCGGATCAAGTTCTATCTGGACGAAAACATCTCGCGGGCTGTGACGGAGGCCCTGCGCCAGCGCGGCATAGATGTCTTCACGGCCCAACAGGAGGATATGCTCGAGACGACTGACGATCAACACCTTGCCTTCGCCGTCGCCCAGCGCTGCGTGATTATTACGCAAAATATTGACGGTTTGCGGTGGCACGTCAGCGGCATGTGGCACAAGGGAATTGTCTACGCCTCGCCGGACGCTTCCGTGGACGAGATGGTGCATGACCTGGCCTTGATCTACGCGTCCTTGAGCGCCGAAGATATGGTCGGCCATGTCGAGTTCATCCCCAAACATGCATAACCGGCCTGTACTCTTGGCCCACGTCGGAGCGGCGGGCGGCCGCGAACAATCGCACCTACCACGCGCTCCTAGGGTCGGCGGCAGCCTCTTCCGGATGGGCTTTGCCTGCGCGTTGTGCCTCCTCGCCGCGTGTTCGCGATTCCAACCGCCGGCTGATCTCCCGCCTGTCACGCGGGTGGCCTCGCTGAAAACGCCTACCCCCTCGCCGGTTCTCCCAACGCCTACCCTAACGCCGTCGGCCCCCGCCACAGCGCAGGCCACCGATACCCCGCGTGATCCACCGCCGACACCCACTGCGACCGTCCCGCCCATCGTGCGCCTGATGGCCGTGGGCGATGTGATGCTGGCGCGCACGGTGGGTGAGGTGATCCTCAGGGATGGCGCCGCGGCGCCTTTTTCTGGCGTGGCCTCCACTCTGAACGCGGCTGACCTGCTGGTCGGCAACCTCGAATGCGCGATTGCCGAGCGCGGGGAGCCCCAGCCCAAGCGATATACCTTTCGCGCGCCGCCCCAGGCGGCCGAGGCGCTGGCCCTGGCCGGATTTGACGTGGTTGGGCTGGCGAACAACCACTCCCTGGATTATGGCCCGGAGGCGCTGGCCGACACCCTGGCGCTGCTGGCGGAGCAGCAGATTGCGGCGGCGGGGGCCGGACAGAATGCGGCCGCGGCGCGCACCCCGGTTGTCGTGGAGCGCAACGGGGTGCGCGTGGCGTTCCTGGCCTACGTGGATGTGCCGGTCGAGAGCCGGACGGGCTTTGATACGCGCAGTTGGATTGCAGACGAGGCTGCGCCCGGCGTGGTCTGGGCGGAGGTCGAGCACATCTCGGCCGATGTGCTGGCGGCGCGCTCGCGCGCAGACCTGGTCATCGTGCTGCTTCACTCCGGCTGGGAGAGCCATGATATTATCCGTGCCCAACGCGTCGAGGCGCGGGCGGCGATTGACGCCGGGGCGGCGCTGGTGCTGGGCAGTCACCCCCACGTGCTGCAAGGCGTGGAAAGCTATCACGGCGGCCTGATCGTTTACAGCCTGGGGAACTTCGTCTTCGACGGCTTCACTTTCCCCGAGAATTATTCGGTCATTTTTACCGCGGTCTTGACCCGGCGCGGGGTCGAGGCGTATGATTGGATTCCCATCATCGTCGAGAACGGCCTTCCCCGACTGGCCGCGCCCGGTGAAGCGCCGGAAATTCTGAGTCGCTTGCAACCCCTCCCATGAACCGTGAACCCTTTGTCTTAGGCGTCAATTACTGGCCGCGCCGCAAGGCGATGTACTGGTGGTCGGACTTCGACCCCGGCGAGGTGCGCGAGGAGTTTGCGCTCCTCCGCGAACTCAGCCTCTCGCTGGTGCGCATCTTTTTGCTGTGGGATGACTGGCAGCCGGAGCCGGAGGCAGTCTCGCACAGCTGCCTGCGCCATCTCACGACCGTCTGCGACACCGCCGCCGAGCTGGGCCTGAAGCTGGATGTGACCTTCTTCACCGGGCACATGAGCGGCCCAAACTGGGCGCCGCGCTGGCTGCTGCACGGCCCGACGCTGCCCCACGTGCGGCAACTCGTGAGCGGCGGGCGCGTCGTAAACAGCGGTTACCGCAACCCTTTCACCGATCCAGTCGCCCTGAGCGCCGAGCGGCTGTTGCTCAAGACCGTCGTCGGCGCCTTGAAGGACCATCCGGCCATCGGCCTGTGGAACCTGGGCAATGAACCCGATTTGTTTGCTCATCCCCCGGATGCAGCGGCCGGACAAGCGTGGGTGCGCGAGATGACCCGGCTGATCCACGACCTCGACGATCAGCATCCGGTGACGTGCGGTCTGCACACGGCCAGCCTGCTGGAGGACAACGGCCTGCGTGTGGATCAGGTGTTTGCCGAGGCGGATGTGGCGGTGATGCACGCCTACCCCATGTACCTCCCCTGGGCGCGCCATCCGCTCGACCCTGACCTGGTCCCTTTTACCTGCGCGTTGACGAGCGCGCTCTCAGGCAAGCCCACGCTGATGGAGGAGTTTGGCGGCTGCACCGCCGCGCCCGGCGAGGCCTCGCAAACCTGGCAGTGGGTCGCTTATGGCCAGCCGCGTACACAGTTCATGGCTTCTGAGGAGGCCTTCGCCGAGTACCTCACCGCCGTGTTGCCTAAGTTGGTGGAAGTAGGGGCGACGGGCGCGCTGGTCTGGTGCTTTGCCGATTATGCGCCGGAGTTGTGGGACAAGCCGCCATGCAGCGAATCGCGTCACGAGCGTTATTTTGGACTGGTGCGTCCGGATGGCTCAGTCAAGCCGCACGCCCAGGTCCTGCGCGATTTCGCCGCCCGGCATCCCACGGTCCAGCCCGCGCACAAACGGGTCGTGCTCCCGATCACCCCTGACGAGTTTTATAAGTCCCCTGAGTCGGCCACCATTGCGTTATACTCCAAGTGGCTGAATAGCGAGTGAGATTTCGCTTAGCCAGCGCAAATGGATGAACCGAATGCCCTGACGCACAGCCGGGCCTCAGGCGACACCCATTCTTGCTGTGGACGAGCTACTTGAGGTCAACCTGACCTCGCAGCGGTTCGGCTCAACAAAACCAGTTTTCGGTCAACCGAGGAGGTGGTGGGCGCACGGCGCTTTTTTCCATTTCGTCGGGGATCGCGCGCCCGAGCGCATCATAAGCCAGCCTCCTGATCCACGCATGCGTCTTCGCGGGATCCTCGCCGGTTTGCTCCGCTAGTTCGACGCGAGCCATGACGGCCTCGTACAGCTTATCCATGCGCGGATCTGGATGAACCCAGCGATAGGTGAGAGCCTCTGCGTCTAGCTCGCGCAGCCACGATGGCGCATCTGGCGCGGAGAGAAGCTTTGAGCGGGGCGGCACGAGGAGCCGGATGGCCAGTTGGATCGGCGGCAGGTGCTGGACCAGCCCCTGTTGGCGAATAAACTCGACTTGCGCCACATAGTCTTCAAGTGAAGTCCATGGGGTAAAAGCGACCAGGGTAGGGTGCAAGGCAATGCCGGCGGCGTCCAGGACAGACAGGGCCTTGACGATGTCCGTCGCAGTATGGCCTTTGTTAAGGTGGGCCAGGACGGCATCGCTGACGGACTCAATCGCCGAGACGACGAAGGTGCATCCCGCCTGGGCAAACTCGGTGAACAAGCGGGCGTGCTTCAGGACGTGTTCGACCTTCGTCGTGAAATCGAAAGTCATGCCTGGGAACTCGGCATGTAGAACGCGCGCCAGGCGGAGAGCATGGCCGGGGCCATTCAGGAAATCCGGATCGCCGAACGTGATATGCGCCGCTCCGGCCGCTGCCTGTTGGCGAATATCAGCCATTACAATCTCAAGCGGCATAGTAAAGAAGCGCCCGCCATAGACCGGCACAATGGGACAGTGATGACAGGTGTGTAGACACCCGCGACTGGCCTCGACGTACCCGGCCAGGTGCGTGGCACCAGCGTGTGTATAACGCGCATACTGGTCGAGCGGCGGCAGGCCCGACCGGCGAGGAATGGGGAACCTCAGGCGGCCAAGATAGGGCTCGTTCCGCGACTCAGCCGTGGACACCCCGGGTACATCTCCCGGCTTTTTCCCCCGACATACCGCGTCAACCAGTTCGGCCAACGGCTGTTCATATTCGCCGCCGATGACTGAGTCGGCGAGGCCCTTCGACAAAAGATAATCGGCGTTGAGCCAGGCGTATAACCCGTAGAAGCAGATGTGCCCATACGGGTTAAGCTGGCGCACCCGCGCCGCGACTTTCACGCCCAGCCGGAGCGCGGTATGCATCGGAGCGGCAATCCCCACAAACTTGGCGGAGGCCGCCGAGGTTTCAGGCAATCGTTGAACAGACAGGTCCACGGCTTCAGCGCCGTAACCCGCGGCCTCCAAAAACGCGAGGGGCCACGCCAGGCTGAGCGGCGCGTGTCCCAATTCATAGCAGGCTAACAGCAGCACGTTGGCTGAGGGGTTTCTCATCTTGGGTCTTTTCGCAGGGTGTATTTTACCTCACCCCGCGCAAGTGTTCTTCAAAGAAGGCGAGGCTTCGCTCGATAAGCAGGGTATGGCCGTCGTCTACGAAGGTGTGGGGCTGGCCGGGATAGGAAAAGTATGCCACCTCTTTCTCCAGGGCGGTCAACCGCATGTAGAGGTCGGCGGACCATTCGGGCGGCACGGTCGCATCCGCATCGCCGTGGTGGAGGCTCAGCGCGGCCTGGATGTTCGCCAGATAGTTGATGGGCGAAATGCGTGACACGACCTCCGGTGGCATGGACAGTTCCGGCAGGCCCGGGTCGCCGCGCCAGTCGGCAATCTTGGCAAAGTTTGCGTTTTCGTCGCCGCTCATCGAGCCATAGAGCAGGACCGCTTTCACATCGGGGCTGACGGTGCTGACGCGCAGCGAAATCCCGCCGCCCATGGAATGCCCGAATAGGCCGATGGCCTGGGGATCGGCGTAAGGCAGCTGCCTGACCAGCGCAATCAGGTTAAGGACGTCAATCGCATAGCCGATGCGAAACAAGTTTGAGCCGGGATCGGACTGGCCATAGCCGCGATAGTCCGGATGGATGACGAGGAATCCCGCGCGGGCCAGCGGGTCGGTGTAACGCGTCATGTAGGTGAGCGTTTGATATCCGGCGGGACTGATGTACCCATGATTGACGATGATCACAGGGAATGGCCCTGGTCCGTGTGGGATGTTCATGAACCCGTACATCGTTAACCCGTCGCTGGGATAGGCAATCAGTGTCCGGGTGAAGGCCCTCGTCACCGCCAGCGTCTGCACGAGGGCAATTTCGCCTCCGCCGTAGCCGCGCGCCCGCAGGTCGTCTACGTAGAGTCCACTGTACGGGTCGGGGGTGGGCGTAGGGGTTGGGAGTGGAGGCGCCGTGTCCGTCGGCGCGGGCGTGAAACCAATCGTCGGGCTGGGAGAAGGGAGGAGGGCGGGGGGCAGAGTCGGTGTAATGGGCGGCGGGTTGCCGGAGACGGGCAAAGCCGTCGCTGTTTGTGGGCCTCGGCAACCCGCCAGCACTACCGCTGCAACTAAAAGATACACTCGAGGCGGCTGATGATTATTCAACTTTTGGCGCCAGCCGGAGCGTGACAATCTCATACGGCTTTACGAATAGTGTGAGGCTAGAGCTCGCGATCATCTGCCCTTCGAGGGTGGGACTCTCGTCCTCCACGGTCAGCGTTTCTTGATTTTCCTCAAGCAGGTTTGTGCGCCACGCCGCGCTGAGCGGGAAGCCGGTGTGGAGCGTCACCGGCCCGCGCCGGCGATGGTATTCGTACAGCCGCACGATGAAGCCCTTCCCGTCTTCGGCGCGCTTGATCGTCTCGATGACCACGCGCGCTTGAAAACGATCACCGGGAGGATCCATCCAAATCAGCGGGGGCAGTCTCCGTCGGCGCTCGCCCGTTCCTGGCTGTAGCGCGCGGCTCATCGGCCAGACGATGAGCGGGTCGTTCAGGCTGTAAGCCTCGCATACCGTCTCATCCAGGAAAAATCCGTCGTCGTGGGCCAGGAGGCTGTAGGCAAAACGGTGCTCGCCCTGATCGGCTTCAGGGTCGGGCAGGGTAGGGCTGCGGAGCAGGCTGAGGCGGATGACGTTATCCCGGATATCGTGCCCGTATTTGCAATCGTTGAGCAGGCTCACGCCGTAGCCGCCTTCGCTCAAGTCCACCCACTTGTGCGCGCAGGTTTCAAAGCGCGCCCAATCCCAACTCGTGTTGTGGTGGGTGGGGCGCTGGACGTTGCCCCACTGAATCTCGTAAGTCGCCACGGGCGAGAGGATGTTTACCGGGAAGGCAACCTTGAGCAGGACGTGCCGCTCGCGCCAGTCAATCGTCGTGTCGAAGTCGAGCCGAGAGCCGTGCTCGGCTAACGAGATGCGTTGGGTGTAATCGCTATTCAGGACGCGGCGCTTGATTTCCAGCGTCGCCCGCAGCGGGCCGGCCTCGACCACGCGGACCGACTCAGCCGGTTCGGCCAGCCACATCTTGTCGTCGTAGAAGATATCCACGTCCCAGGCGTCCCAATCCAGCGGGCGGTCTTCAAATGCTTGAAACTGGTTGGCCATTGCGCCCGCGGGCAGGACTTCGCGCTCACAGACTTTGTCGTAAATACGGGTGATGTCGCCGTCGGCGTTCAGCTCGACTCGGAGGTTGTAGTTTTCAAGCAATGTGGGCGTGGCTTGCAGGTGCGATGAAGCCTCGATATTTTCCTGGGAAGCCCTGGCCGGGAGGAGGAAGAGCGGTTCGACATCGTAATCCCCGATGGAGACGCTTAGCCAGGTTCCCTCCTCGGTGGGCTGGGTGAATATCGGGTTGCCGAACCAGTCCTGCAATTGATATCCGTCGGGCAGCCGGCCGGGCCAAAAGGCCAGGTCGAGGCGGCGAAAAGAGGCCGGGTTCACGATGAGCAGGTCGCCGCCCGCTTTATCGGCAATTGCCTGCAACGCCGCATCCCGCACCGCTTCGCCGATTCGCCTGATCTCGGCATACTGCTGCTGCGACTCGACGTACACCGGGCCGACGCTGCTGCCGGGGATGATGTCGTGAAATTGATTCAGGCAAACGAGTTCCCACGCCCGGCGCAGTTCGGCGGCGGGATACGGATCGTTTGAGTCGAGGCTAGAAGCGTAAGTGGCGAGAAATTCGGCGTCGTGCAGGAGGAACTCGCTCTTACGGTTGGCGCGTTTGCTGCGGCTCTGGGTCGTGTAGGTCCCGCGGTGGAGTTCGAGGTAGAGTTCGCCGTTCCAGGTGGGCAGGCGCTTCCCGGCTTGCGCTTCGAGGTCGTGGAAGAATTGATAGACGCTCCCCTGCCGGAGGCGCGGCGTGGCCGGGAAGTTCTCCAATTCGCGCAGGTTCTCCAGCATTTCGCGCGAGGGGCCGCCCCCGCCGTCGCCATAGCCAAAGGCCATGAGCAGAGGCAGCGGGCGGTCCGCGCCGACCAAATCTTTTTGCCGGTAGTTCGCCCAGGTGCCGATCACCTGGCTGGGAGTGACCTCGGCGTTGTAGGTGCTGGCGAAGGCGCTCTCGCCCAGTTCGGGGGTGGGGCTGAAGTGCGTGAGCACTTTGGTCCCATCCAGGCCCTGCCACCAAAAGGAGTCGTAGGGCAGACGGTTGTATTGACTCCAGCCGATTTTGATGGTGAAGAAATATTCCAACCCGGCCTGCCGGATGAGCTGCGGCAGATTCCAGGCGTAGCCGAACACATCGGGCAGCCAGAGCACGCGCGCGTCCGCTTCCGGACCGAAGTGTTCGCGGAAGAAGGTGCGGCCTAAAAGAAACTGGCGGGCGAGCGATTCGGAGCCGCTGAGATTGCAGTCGGCTTCCACCCACATCCCGCCGATAGGTTCCCAGCGTCCTTCGGCCACGCGCTGTTTGATCCCTTTAAAGAGTTCGGGATAATCCTGGCACACAAAGTCGTACAGCTGCGGCTGGCTCTGCGTGAAATGGTAGGCCGGGAATTGTTCCATGAGCCGCAGGACGGAGTGAAAAGTCCGGCCGGCCTTGCGCCGCGACTGTCCCAGCGTCCAGAGCCAGGCTACGTCAATATGCGCGTGTCCGGCGGCAGTGATCGTCACGTCCAGGGCTGGCCCAGCTTTCGCGACGCCCTCTCTCAGTGCGGCGTGAGCGAGCGGCACGCTGGCGTAGAACGCCTCGCCAAACGGCTCACGCGTGTCAAGAATCTTGAAGGCCTCGTCGAGCGCCGTGAGCAGTTGGCCCTTCGCGGGTTCGTTCTCGTCGAGAGCCTTGGCGACGCCGAGTGCACAGCGCGCCGTCGTGACGAAGTCGCGTGTGGGCTGGTCAATCTGCACGAGGGCGCATTCCCGCATGAAGAGTCTGGTCTGTGGGCTGCCGCTCATCCCGCCGCCGAGGCCGGTCCAGCCGTGCAATGCCAGCAGGTGCGAGCGGCCGTCGAGCCAGCGCGCGGGCAAGAGAATTTCCTCATGATGGCGGTCGCACGCGGCATAGGCGACGCCGTCCACGTACGCCAGGGCCTCAGGATGCTCAAAGTCACCTGATTTGCCGAGCGGGAGGTAGAGCGCGGTCGGGGCGTGGGGCGACCAATCGGCGGGGCGCTGAAAGTGGACGCGGAGGACGAAATCCGTCAGCCACCCGGCCCAATAAGTGTTTGGCTTGATGGATGCCCAGTGGCTATCGTCCACATCTGGATCAACCGGCGGTGGGGCCAGCGGGCTTTCAAGCGTGAGATAGCGAAATGGCGGGAGAGGCTGACGGCTGCGATAGACGAGGGCCTGAACGAGGTCAACACGTTGGGCGATCTTCCGGGCTGTCCAGCGAGACTTGTGATTCAGGGGGTGTGCTCCTGCGCGGCGTTTATTGCGCATAGCCAGTTAGATATGGCAAGAGACCCAATGAAACCAAGAAACATGTATCAGGCTATGCGAAGCATATCAGTTGGGAGGTATTCTATTCGGACGCCACTCTGTGTCAGGCTACGGCAACACTTCTAGCGCATCCACCTCGGCCGGGTCATTGTCGCCGCCAGTTGGGACGCTGAGGCGAACACATCCATACATGCCAAGCGGGGCAAACGCGTCAATGTCAATGGCGATCCCGGTGGTCCCATAGAGGTCAGACATGGGGATGATCTGGTTATCGGGTTCACCTGGTGTGTAGCCCAGAGCGCCGATATTGGTGTTCGCATCAATCGCGCCGTCGCCCCAATAGAACACGCGGATCCATGGCCCGCCGCAACTGCCGGCAACTTCCACGACGACCCAATCCATCTGGATGGCGCCAGAACCTGCCGGTTCCTCGAGCTCATAGTAGACGAGGTCGTAGCCCGCGTGCGGCACGGTGATCGCTGTTGTCACCAAGACGGTGATAGCATCTCCGCATCCAACCGATGCATAGCTTCCATCCGGCGCGCCGGCATTGGGTTCGCCCGGCGGGTAATTGCCAGGACATGGCACTGGCGTATTCGTAGGCGTGGGTGTGTCGATCGGCGTCGGCGTGTTCGTTGGCGTCGCCGTGTGAGTCGGTGTGGGCGTATTCGTCGGCGTGTGGCTGGGCGTAAAGGTCGGCGTCGGCGTGTGTGTCGCCGTAGGCGTGTTACTAGGCGTAAAGGTCGCCGTGGCCGTGGGCGTCGCCGTATGAGTAGACGTAGGCGTATTCGTTGGCGTGTTGGTCGGTGTATGGGTTGACGTGGCCGTAGCCGTTGGCGTGCTGGTCGGGGTGTGCGTCGGCGTCGGCGTGACCGTAGGTGTGTTGGTGGATGTCGGTGGATTGTCCACCGGCTCGTCGGTAGGCGTGAGGGATGGCGGCAACGGAGTGTGAGTGAGCGTCGGCCTCGGCGTACGGGTCGCGGTGGCGGTTGGAGGAGGAATCGTCTGGGTCTGTGTTGGCTGACGTGTGGGCGTCGCGGTGGTCGATTCCGGCGCCGTCGTGGGCGTGGCAGTCTCCGGTCGGGCTGTGTCGGTGGCCGTGGACGCGCTGGGCGATGTGGGCGTCGCCGACGGCGTCACTCCGGCAATCGGGAGCCCGCCAGTGGGAGTCGGCCAGAATAATCCGGCCACGATGGTCGGCGCGGGGGCAGTCCCCACGAACTCCGGAAACTGCTCGCGGTCGCTGAGAATATCCTCCACGATGGCAGTGCTCACAGGCTGGAAGACAGTGAAAAGCCAGATGCCGTAGTCAGCCTCCAACCTGGAGCGGGTATCGGCCGGAGGGGAAGGGGCGACGCTCCGTGCGGCGAGGTAGCTGCAGCCGAGCAGAAGGAGCAGCATCACGGGCACAATGATCAGCCAGCGAAACAAGTCTCGCATCGCGTTCACGGTTCCTTACTTACAGCTCGGCATGCTCAGTCGCGCCCGGCGGAGCGTCCGAGACCACCTGCTTCACCGGCAACAGCACCGTAAAGGTGCTGCCCTCCCCTACCGTGCTTTCCACCTGAATTTCCCCCTGATGGTCACGAACAATCCCATAACTGACCGACAGGCCCAATCCGGTTCCCTCGCCGGGCGGCTTGGTAGTGAAAAAGGGGTCGAAAATCCGGTTCAAATTCTCCGGCGGAATGCCCAGGCCGGTATCCTGCACCGCGACCGCCACGGCTGCGTCCGTCTGACTGAGATTGACGTGCAGTGTGCCTCTATTCGGCATCGCCTGGATGGCGTTTTGGATCAGATTAATCAACACCTGCTCGATTTGCTGCGCGTCGTACATGACCCAGACGGGCTCGTCCGGCAGATCGGCCACGACCTTGACATGGGCTTGCCGGGTGAGGAAAGAGGTCAGACGCAGAGCCGCCTCAACGGTGGCCTTCAGGTCTTGAAACTGCATCTCGGCGGAAGACTGCCGGGCGAATTTCAGCAGGTCGCCGACGATGCGATTGGCGCGCGCGGCGCTGTCGCGAATCGTGGCGATGTGCTCGCGCAGTTTCGGGTCGAGTTGATAATCTTCCAGGGCGATCTCGGCCAACCCCTTGATAATCGCCAGCGGGTTACGCACGTCGTGGACGATCCCAGCCGTCAGTTGCCCGATGGCGGCGAGCTTTTCCGACTGGACCAACTGCCGCTGGGTGGACTGCAACCGGGCGTTGATGGCCGCCAGTTCTTTATTCCTCTGCACGGTTTCCGCGTACAGCCGCGCCGCCTCCGCCGTCCGTTCCCGCAGGCGCAGCGTCATCGTGTCAAAGGCCGTCGCCAACTCACCAATCTCGTCGGCGCGGCGGAGGCCCGACGTCTGCTCCAGGTCGCCGCCTGCGACCGCCTGCGAGATAGCGCGCAGGCGCGAGATGGGCCGGGCGATATTTTGCGAGAGGAAAAACCCCAACAGGATGACCGCCCCCGTGACCAGGGTGAAAATCAGGCTGATGGTGCTCCGGCTGGTGGATTCGACGGCGACGACGTAGTTGCTGGGCAAGACGACGCCGATCGCCCCCGCTTTTTGCTGCTGGACGAATAACGGCGAATATTCCACCTGAAAATCGCGCTCGTAGAGGCGGAGGTCGCGCATCAGGGAAAGATCGAGGCTGGAGACAACCTGCGGCTCCATATCCAGGACGGCATATCCCTCGTCCGGTTCCGAGAGGGTGGTCGCCAGGAGTTTACCCTCCCCCCCCAACACCATGATGTCGGCGTGCGCTTGAGTCTGAAGGTCTGCCAGCAGTTCCGGGAGGCGCGTGCCAATCATCAGCACGCCGACAATTTGCGCATTGGGATCACGCACCGGGGCGCTGCTGAACAGGTAGACCGCCTCTGGCGGCAAGGTGAGCAGTCCGGCAAACTTGTCCGCCGTCGCATTGGGCGGCAGGTTGAGGATGTTGGCGACCAGGGGGGTCTGCGACAAATCCACATCCTGGCGCGAGGCAATGCATTCCTGGGCCGAGGCATTCGCGGCTAACGTGACCAGCTCGCGCCCCCCGCGGTCAACCGCGGTCAGCGCGTCAATGCTGTAATTCAGCACGAGCGGGCAGAGGAGGGTCTGCAGGGTCCCCACATCGCCGTTGGTCATGGCCTGCGAGACGCCGCCGGTGAAGGCCATGACCCGGAGGTTTTCCAGGTGAGCTCGTTCCTGCCGGACAATGCCATCCGCCGTCACACGGCTGGCTTCGTGGAGCTGGTTGACAAAACGCTCGCGAAAGGATGAGGTCACCAGCCGGGTAATGATGTAGATCCCCAGCATGGCGATCAATACCGTCAACAAGGCATAGGGGACAATCAATTGAGCGCGGAGGCTGGGGAGGAGAGTGAACAGGCGCGCCAGCAGACCGGGCTGGTCGGCAGGGGGCAAGGCGTCCGCCTGAGCTGGCGGGTGCTCAGGCTTGCTCGATTCCGGTGCCATCAGTTGCCTCATCTCCGAAAGCGCAGCGCATGTCTGGCTACGATCGCCTCAACATCTGACTCTTTCCACATCCCTTCGCCTGAGCAGCACCCCCCTCCGGACGCGGATGGCGGACGGAGAGCCAGTGGTATTGCGCAGGGGCAGCAATAACACCCAGAATATATCACATAAATGGCGAGAACGTTTGGGGGGCGAGCATGTCTCGCCGGTCGGGTCAGTCGTGGAGCGTTACATTTCCGCCCGCAATGGCCTGTGTCGCATCTGCCTCGTCAGGCGCGCCCATCTGGTTGTCGTAGAGGATCACCCCGGTGGCCTTGTCCCAGATCTTGAGTCGGAACTTATCAACCTCTCCCCCGCCGCTCACGTCCCCGTCGGCGACTGTCAGCCGGAAGCCATAGTCCCCACTGCCGTTGATCGCGCCTGAGCCTTTTACCAGAGCCTTCGACCCGACGACCACCAACCACTCGTAGCTCGCGCTGCTAAAGTCCAGGCCGGCCGCGTGGAACTTGAACGTCGCCTGGCCGGCGGGCGTGGCCGCTCCGTTGAGATATTTTGTCACAAAGCCAAACGTCAGCTTGCCTGTGAGCGAAGGATCAGGCGTATAGGCCCCCGCCGGCGATTCGATCCAACCGCCGCCGGTCGCAAACCCCGCGCCGGGGTCGTAGACGGCCATGGAACGGAAAACCGATTCACCTGCGCCGCCGTCGTCGTCGGTCACCGTCACCTTCACTGTGTACAGGCCGGGGCTGGCATATGCGTGGTTTCCACCCACAGAACCGGAGCCATTCGCCTCGTGGACAGCGCCGGCCGAGGCGCTGCCGTCGTCCCAATTCCAGACGGCTGTGTGGGTGTCTGGAAGGCCCGGGTCAGTGAAATTGGCGCTGGTCGCGATGTCGGCGTTCACCGTGACAGGGTCGATCGGCGCGGCAATTGCCTCTACCGTCGGCGCAACGTTCAGCACGGCGACAGTCGTCACCGCTTCAGCTGACAGACCGGAGCTGTCGGTCGCTCGCAACCTAATTGAATGATCACTTGGGCCGTCAAGGCCCGCTGCCGAGAAGGTCGCGCTCTGGCCGGGCGTCTCAAATATCCCATCGCCGTCAAGATCCCATGTGAATGTCAGCGCATCGCCTCCTGAGTTGTCGCCAGAGGCCGCCACCAGGACGGAGTCGCCCTCCTGGGCGGTGTATGGCCCGCCGGCGTCGGCAGTTGGCGGCTGGCTGATCTTCGCCACGATCGCGTCGAAACTGCCCACCAGCGCCGACTGCCAGGGATTCGCCGTCGGGAAGTCGCTTGAAAAAGTCGAACCCGTTACATAGGCATCGCCGAAGGCATCCACCGCGATGCCCTCCCCGTCGTCGGTACTGCTGCCGCCGAGGTAGGTGCTGTAGGTGAGGGTGAGGGAGGGCGTGGCGGCCGAGTCAAAAGCCAGCCTCGCCACAAACGCATCGCTCGAACCGCTGTTGGCCGACTGCAAGGGGACCATGGTGGGGAAGTTGGTCGAAAAAGTGGAGCCGATCACGTAGGCATTGCCGGACGCATCCGCCGCAATGTCCTTGCC
>DATDRS010000098.1:0-3365 GCA_035291605.1 Anaerolineales bacterium
GTAGGGAGGCCTCAGCCAAAACAGGATCGCCGCTCCCTCCGCCAGCGCCCCCAGCCAGGCCGCCCGTGAAAAGCTCAACGCCAGCGTCAGTCCGGCCAGGGCCACGGCCCCCAGCCACCAGCGGTTCCCCGTTCGCAAGTAGCGTTCGATCACCGCTCCCCAATAGACCAATATGACTCCGCCCAAAATATTGGGATGCGGCAAAGCGCCATACGCGCGGAGCCAGCGCGCGCCCGCGGCGTTCACCACCACGCTGGCCCCGGACCGGGCGGCCGTCAGTGCGCCAGGCCAGGGCAGATTCAGGGGGGTGGTTTGCTGCCAAATGACCTGCCACAGGGCCAGGCCGGTCAACGCCAAAAGCACCGCGCCAAACAATCCGCCTACGAAGGCCGGATCGAGCGGATCGTTGACCAGGCAGAGATACGCGCCGGCCAGCAACGCCAGGTGCGCGGTCAGGGCCGCGGCCAATGCCCGATCTTGCGCGCCCGCGATGGACAGGGCGCAGGCGCATATGAGCGCCAACCCGCCGCCGGCCAGCCAAAGAGGGCCGAGGCGTATGCGCTCGCGCCGCAGCCAGCGCTCCAATGCCCAGAGGAGCAACGTCAGCGCCAGCATCCCGTCGCTGGCGAAGAGGAGCACACTCTGATACGTGAAGTAGACAAATGGCTCAGCCCCGGGGCGGAACTCGTGATACCACCACAGCGAGAGCAGGAGCACGGTCACGGCCCAACTCATGCGCCGGAGGACGGCCAACCCGCGGATGACGTCTGGCCGCGACATGCGCCACAGGCGATGCTCCAGCGCGAACAGACCCAGGGCCGTCGTCAACCCAATCAACGGCGCGCTGGCCCACCACATGGCGGCCGGCGTATCACGCATCCCGGCTGGCTCGACCATCGCAACCGGAAGCACGTCCGGTTTATCCCACACCGTCACGTCTCCCTCGTACCAGCGGAAGCGCCAGCCCGTGGCCGCCAGGAGAGGGTGATAAGCGGCATGATTGGCGAAGACCCAGCGTACCCCGTAGCGTTCCGCGTGAGCGAGGAAAGGCGCGAGCGCCTCTGTCCCGCGCGAATTCCACATCGCCGTATCCAAGGCGCCCAACCCGCTCGTCCGCAGCTCCGGAAGCTGGCGCGCAGTATGATAATTTCCGTCGAGCGAGCCGTTGCTGGTCAGCGCCGACAACTTGGCGAACTGATCGCCGAAGCCGAGCGTCAGGTAACGGTAACCGCGCTGTTCCGGCTGATTCAGAAAGATCACGAACGGGCGCATCTCCAGCGGGGCCGGTTGAGCGCGCATCAGCACCGACAGCCAGCCGGAGACGCTGGCCCACGCGATCAGGCCCCCCAGTGAAAACAGGCTCAGTCTCCACCCCCAGATGGGCCGCTTCCGCTTCAGCCAGAGCATGCTTCCACCAGCTGCCGGCAGCAAGAGCACAGACGCCCAGAAGCTGAACCGATCGTACGTCAGCCATTCCCAGCCGGCCCCGAACAGCCAGGCGGGCAATGGGGTGGTGCCGCCCAGCCCAAGCACAAACAACACAAGCCCCATGCACAAGAGCGGACTGAAGCGCCGCCACCGCACGATCAGCCAGGGCATCGCCGCCACGATGAGCAAGAGCGGCCCATACATGGGCCAAAAGAAAACGGCCTGCGCCAGCGGATCGGCCAGGAAGTTGTGACGGCTGGCATGGTCAATGGGGGTCTGCAAATCCTGGCTGCGGCTCCACCAGAGAAAGGGCCACAGCGCCAGGGCGACCAGCAGGGCAGACAGAACAGACCATAGGAGGAGGCGCGCGAGGCCGGCGCTTAGAGACAAAAGCCCCGGCGCGCGACGCCTCACGCTCAAGACGCGCCAGACCACGGCCAGGCCGGCAAACGGCGCGAAGAGGAACACGCCATGGTGGAGCGCCCCGGCCACGCCGGCCAATGCGGCCGCCTGGAGCAGCTTCAACGGGCGGCCGGTCCGCGCAAAATCGGCCCCGAGCGCGAGGGCGAACAACACGACGACCGTGGCCGCAACCGTGGGCAGTTGGCCGAAGGCCCACGCCGTCAGGCTGAGAGAAGGCGCAAAAATGGCGACGAGGCCTGCCACGTCGGCCATGTGCGGCCCGCCGAAAACGCGCGCCAGGGCGCGCACGGACAGCGGGAAGAGGCACAGCACGCTCAGCAACACGAGGACAAAAGCAATCTCCTCTCCCAGCCAGCGAAACGCCCCAGGATAGGGCTCTGGCGCTGGCGAGAAAAAAACGATGACGGCGTTGAGGGGTCTGGAGAGCAAGCCGATGAGTTGGTGGATCAACGGCGGGTATGACGCCATCGAAAAGCCCATATACCAGCGGGGTTCCCACAGGCTCCACCAGCGTTCGCGGTAATGGTCGGCAAGAAAGATGTGCGTATACGTGTCGTACGCGGCGCGATGGACGCGAAACAGGAGGAACGGAAGGTTGAAGAGCAGGGAGAGCGCGAGGAGTTGGCGACGACGCATAGGGTGGGCAAGCAAGGATCGTGGGCGCGCGATGGCTTTCACTGACCTCGGCTGGCTCGAACCGTCTGCTCAAATAAGGAGACGTAACGAGCGCAGGTGCGATCGAGTGACATGGCCCGCATGGCGACCAGGTTGTGCACGGCGACGCTTGCCCGCCGAGTTGGATCGCCCAACAGCCGGATCAATGTCTGGGCTAACGCCTCCGGGTCCGCCGGAGGCACGTAGTCCACCAGCAAGCCTTCTTCATGGGCAGCGGCCTCCATGTCGGGCAGATGGCTGGCAACGATAGGGCGGCCAAAAGCCGCGGCCCGATGCAGCACCGACGAGGCGCCTGTGGTGGCCGTGTAGGGTAAGGCCACCACGCTGGCGCGCGCAAAGACCTCGCGCAATTGCGCCTCCGACTGCGTCCCTAACCAGCGAATGCCGGGCGCGCCGTTCACGCTGGCGCGGAGGCGCGCCAGGTAGCCGGGGAAACGCGGATGGTCGCTGCCGGCCACGGTCAGGCTGGCGTCCGGGTAGACGCGGCGCACCCGGTCAAACGCCTCCAGCAACACAGGCAGGCCCTTGTGCGGCGCAAAGGTCGCCAGGATCAGGATGTCACGGGCAGGAGCGGAGGCCGGATGAGGCAGGAATTCAGGCGTCACAAAAGCTCCGTGGGGGATGTGCAGGACATGGCGCGCCCCATAACGCGCGCGGAGCTGATCCTGATAACGCCGCAGGGTGACGCAAACCGCATTGGCTTGCAACAACAGAGTGGTGGCGGTGCGCGCGCCCCACCTGGTCGCCCATCCATTCCGCACCCCCAGGGCTTGGGGAGATGTGGCTTCAAAGATCTCATGCAGGGTGACGACGACCGGAATGCCGGCGCGCCGAGTGAG
>DATDRS010000099.1:0-2246 GCA_035291605.1 Anaerolineales bacterium
CGCCGGTAGGCATCGTGAGCGATTCGGACGTGTTTGACATGCTTTTGAATTTTCACACCGAGGCGGCTGCATCGTTTTCGCTTTGAGGCGACCGTCCCCATGGGCGCACACACAGGTGCACCCCTACGACCGGGCGCACACACAGGTGCACCCCTACGACCGGGCGCACACGAGGGCGCGCCCCTACAGGAGACCCGATGGCGAGAATCTATTACGACGATGACGCTGATCTGGCGCTTATCCGGGGGAAAAGGATAGCCGTGATCGGCTACGGCTCACAGGGGCATGCGCATGCGCTGAACCTGAAGGACAGCGGCGTGAGTGTGCGGGTGGGCCTGGCAGAGGGGAGCAGATCCCGGCCCAAGGCCGAAGCCGCCGGGTTGACGGTGGACACGGTCGCGAATGTGGCGGCCTGGGCCGACGTCATCATGCTCCTCGCGCCAGACACCAGGCAGCCAAAGATTTACACAGACTCGGTCGAGGCGCATTTGACCGCGGGCAAAATGCTGATGTTCGGACACGGGTTCAACATTCGTTTTGGGACGATCACACCGCCCAAAGACGTGGACGTGACGATGATCGCGCCCAAAGCGCCCGGTCACCGCGTCCGCGAGGTCTTCCTGGAAGGCGGCGGCACACCGGCGCTGCTCGCCGTGCATCAGGACGCGACGGGCCAGGCCAGGCCTTTCACGCTTTCCTACGCCAAAGCCCTCGGCGTCACCCGCGCAGGGGTGATCGAGACCACGTTCGCCGAGGAAACCGAGACGGATCTGTTCGGAGAGCAGGCCGTGCTGTGCGGCGGGGTGAGCGCGCTGGTCAAGGCCGGGTTCGAGACGCTGGTGAAAGCGGGCTACCAGCCGGAGATTGCGTACTTCGAGTGCCTGCACGAGCTCAAGCTGATCGTGGACTTGATGTACCGCGGCGGCCTCAACTACATGCGTTACTCCGTGAGCGACACGGCCGAGCACGGCGACTACACCGGCGGCCCGCGCATCATTACTGAAGAGACGCTGGGCGAGATGAAGAAGATGCTCGGCGAAATTCAGGACGGCACGTACGCCAGGAAATGGATCGAGGAGAACGAGCAGGGCCGCCCGTGGTTCAACGAGACGCGCCAGCGGGAGCAGGAGCAGCCGATTGAAAAAATCGGCGCGGAGCTGCGGGCGATGATGCCGTTTTTGAACCCGGTGACGGTGAGGCCGGATGAGCAAGGATAGCAGGACTTAGCCACTATGGATAACTACGTTCGCATCTTCGACACCACGCTGCGCGACGGGGAGCAGTCGCCCGGGGCGACGATGACCTCGGCGGAAAAGCTGGAGGTGGCGCGCGCGCTCGCCCGCCTGGGCGTAGACGTCATCGAGGCCGGCTTCCCCGCCGCGTCGCCGGACGACCTCGAGGCGGTGCGCCGGATCGCCATCGAGGTGGGCCACCCGCCGCGAGGCGACAATATGTTCACGCGCCCGCCGGTCATCTGCGGCCTGGCGCGGGCGTCCAAGAGCGATATTGACAGGGCCTGGGAGGCGGTCCAGCACGCGGCGCGCCCGCGCATCCACACCTTTCTTGCCACGTCCGAGATTCACATGCGCTACAAGCTGAAGATGGATCGCGAGCACGTGATCGAGCGCGTGGCCGAAATGGTGACGTACGCGCGGAGCCTGTGTGGGGACGTGGAGTTCTCGCCGGAAGACGCGGGGCGCAGCGACCCGGACTTCCTGTACGTGGTCCTGGGGGAAGCCATCCGGGCCGGGGCGACGACGCTCAACATCCCCGATACGGTCGGGTACACGACACCCGACGAGTTCGGCGCGCTGATCGTGGGCATCCTCAAGAACACGCCGGGCATCGAGAACTGTATCGTCTCCGTCCACTGCCATGACGATCTGGGAATGGCGACGGCGAACACGCTGGCGGGCATCCGCGCGGGGGCGCGCCAGGCCGAGGTCACTATCAACGGCATCGGCGAGCGGGCTGGCAACACGTCGCTAGAAGAAGTCGTCATGGCGCTGCACACCCGCCGCCCGATCTTCAGTCTCACCACCGGCATTGACACGACGCAGATCATGCGCGTGAGCAAGCTGGTGAGCAATTACACGGGCATCCCCGTCCAGCCGAACAAGGCAATTGTCGGCGCGAACGCGTTTGCGCACGAGGCGGGCATCCATCAGGACGGCATGCTCAAGCACCAGCAGACGTACGAGATCATGCGCCCGGAGACGGTGGGCGTGACGCAGAGCCGGCTGGTG
>DATDRS010000100.1:0-8269 GCA_035291605.1 Anaerolineales bacterium
TGCCAACTACCTGATTCGGACTCATCAGCCCTTGCTGGTCAATGCCGACTGGCAGGAACGTCTGGCCGAACTCGGGATTAAGCCCAAGATTATCGCCGGAGCTCAAATCCCTAAATCCACTCTCTTCGTGCCGCTCATGGCCGGCGAACAAGTTAAGGGCGCGATTAGCCTGCAGAATGTGGACCGTGAGAACGCCTTCAGCGACTCAGACGTGCGCTTGCTCACCACCCTCGCCAATAGCCTGAGCGTGGCGCTGGAGAACGCGCGCCTGTTCGACGAAACCCAGCGCCTGTTCAAAGCCGAGCAGCAGCGCGCCGCCGAACTCGCCATCATCAACAGCGTCAGCCAGGCGCTGGCTTCCCAGCTGGACCTTGACGCGCTGGTTGAACTGGTGGGCGAGAAGATGCGCGAGACTTTCGCCGCCGACATCGTCTACGTGGCCCTGCTCGACCGCCAGACGAATCAAATCAATTTTCCGTATTATGTGGAATCGGGCCAACGGGAGGCCGTTGAGCCAATGCCCTTTGGACAGGGGATGACGTCCCGCATCATCGAAGCGCGCCGGCCGCTGCTGCTCAATCAGGATCAGGATTACGCCGCGCTGAACATCCAACGCGTGGGCACCCATTCCAAGTCGTACCTGGGCGTGCCCATCCTGGCCGGGCAGCAGGCCATCGGCGCGATCAGCGTGCAAAGCACCCAGCGGGAGGGCCGCTTCGCCGAGGCCGACGCGCGCCTGCTGACGACCATCGCCGCCAACGTCGGCGCGGCGATCCAAAACGCCCGGCTGTACGAAGAGACCCAGCGCCGCGCCCGCGAGATGGCGGCCCTGGCCGAAGTGGGCCGCGAGATTTCGGCGATGCTCGACCAGTCGGCGGTGCTGGAGCGCATCGCCGCGCACGCGTTGGAACTCCTGCGGAGCCGAGACGTGGTCCTGCGGCTGCTGGAGCCGGACGGCAGTTTGCCGGCCGTGGTGGCGCTGGGCAAGTTCGCCGACACTTATAAGGCCTGGCAGGTGCGCCTGGGGTACGGCCTGACCGGGCACATTGCCCAGACCGGCGTGGCCGAAGTCGTCAACCACCCGTTGCAAGACCCGCGCGTGGCCCGCATCGCCGGGACCGAAGAGGACGAGCAGAACGAAGCCATCATTTTCGCGCCGCTCCTCACCCGCGACACGGTGATCGGCGTATTGACGGCCTGGCGCGACAAAACTGTGAGCGGCCCCTTTGACCAATCCGATCTTGACTTCGCGGTGGGCCTGGCGCGGCAGGCGGCCATCGCCATTGAGAACGCCCGGCTGTTTGCCGAGGCGACGCAGCGCGCCGCCGAACTGACCAGCATCAACCGCATCGGCCAGGCCCTGGCCTCGCAACTGGACGTGGACGCGGTGATTGACCTGGTCGGCGACAGACTCCGCGAACTGTTCGGCGTGCCATACGTTTACATCGCTCTGCACGACCGGGAGACCAATCTGATTCATTTCCCCTATTTCTGGCAGGTAGATCACCGCGAGATTTCCGAAGCGCCGCTGCCGTTTGGTCAGGGCCTCACCTCCCGCATCCTTGAATCACGTCAGCCCCAGCTCATCAACTCGGACTGGGAGCGGCGCGCCGCCGAACTGGGCGCGATGGCCCTCGACGACGAGGGGGAAATGCCCAAAGCCTCGCTGGGCGTGCCGATCACGGTGGGTGAGGCGGCCATCGGCGTCATCATGCTGCAAAGCCTCGATCGTGAGAACCGGTTCACGGAGGCCGACGTGCGCCTGCTGACGACCATTGCCGCCAACGTCGGCGTCGCCATCCAGAACGCCCGCCTGTTCGAAGAAGCGCACGAGGCCCGCGCCGCCGCCGAGGCCGCCACCCAGGCCAAGAGCATCTTCCTGGCCAGCATGAGCCACGAGATCCGCACCCCGATGAACGGCATCATCGGCATGACCGGCCTGCTGCTCGGCGCCGACCTCGCCCCGGAGCAGCGTGAGTTCGCCGAGACCATCCGCCACAGCGGCGAGGCTTTGCTCACCATCATCAACGACATCCTCGATTTCTCCAAGATCGAGTCGGGCCGGATGGAGCTGGAGCGCCAGCCGTTTGACCTGCGCGAGTGCCTGGAGAGCGCGCTCGACCTGGTCGCGGCCAAAGCCGCCGAGAAGAAACTCGACCTGGCCTACGTGATGGAGGACGATGTGCCGCCGGCCATCGTCGGCGACGTCACCCGCCTGCGGCAGATTCTGCTCAACCTGCTGAGCAATGCGATGAAGTTCACCGAGCAGGGGGAAGTGGTGGTGACAGTCAACACGCGGAGCGGTCAGTCAACACGCGGAGCGGTCTGGCATCCGTCATCGGTCATCAGTGAGGCGCCCACTGCTCACCGATCACTGATGACGGTTCACTTCTCCGTGCGAGACACCGGCCTGGGCATCCCGCCCGACCGGCTGAACCGGCTGTTCCAATCGTTCAGCCAGGTGGACGCTTCGACGGCGCGCAAGTATGGCGGAACGGGCTTGGGACTGGCGATCAGCAAGCGGCTGAGCGAGTTGATGGGCGGGACGATGTGGGTGGAGAGCGACGGCGTGCCGGGCAAAGGCAGCACGTTCCATTTCACGCTCACCACCGCCGCCGCGCCGGATTTTGCGAAGCAGGCGCGCCGCAGGTTGAGCGGGGAGCAGCCAGGGCTGCGGGGCAAGCGCCTGCTGATTGTGGACGACAACGCCACCAACCGCCGCATCCTGACGCTGCAGGTGCAGGCCTGGGGGATGACGGCGCGCGACACGGCCTCGCCCGTGGAAGCGTTAAGTTGGGTTCAGCATGGGGAGGCCTTCGACGCAGCGATCCTGGACGTGCACATGCCGGAGATGGACGGGGTGACGCTGGCGACGGAGATCCGCAAGCACCGGGAGGCGCAAGCCCTGCCGCTGATCCTGTTCTCGTCGTTGGGGCGGCGTGAGGCTGGGGTGGAGACGGTGGACTTCGCGGCGTATCTGACCAAGCCGCTCAAGCAATCGCAGTTGTTCGACGCGCTGGCGGGCGTTTTTGCGCTCGGCGAGGAGGCGCCGAAAGCGAAGCCCGCGGCGGCAGCCAAACCACACTTGGACGCAGAGATGGCGCAGCGCCTGCCGTTGCGCATCCTGCTGGCGGAAGATAACACCGTCAATCAGAAACTGGCGCTGCGCATCTTGGGGCAGATGGGCTACCGCGCGGACGTGGCGGCGAACGGGATGGAGGCAGTTGAGGCCGTGGAACGTCAACGGTATGATGTGGTGCTGATGGATGTGCAGATGCCGGAGATGGACGGACTGGAGGCGTCACGGCAGATCTGCACGCGCTGGCCGCAGGAGGCGCGTCCGCGCATCGTGGCGATGACGGCGAACGCGATGCAGGGGGACCGGGAGATGTGCCTGGCGGCGGGGATGGACGATTACATCGCCAAGCCCATCCGCGTCGAGGAGCTGGTGGAGGCTTTAAGCCGCTGCCAGGTTCTGGGATAATCAGTAGGTACGGAGAAAAGGTTATGCCGGAGTCAGAAACCATTGATCGAACGGCGCTGAATAATCTGCTGACGACGGTGGGGGGGGACCTGGCGTTCTTAGGCGAGTTGATGGATACCTACTTTGACGATACCCCCCGGTTGTTGGCGACCATCCGGCAGGCAGTGGAGTCCGGCAAGCCGGAGGAACTCCGCCGGGCCGCCCACAGTCTGAAGTCGAACAGCGCCAACTTCGGCGCGATGACGCTTTCCAGGCTGTGCAAGGAACTGGAAGAGATCGGCAAGAGCGGCGCAGTAGCCAGAGCAGGCGAACGCCTGCCCGGGATTGAGGCCGAGTACGAGCGGGTTCGCGTCGCTCTGGAAGCCATACGCGCCTCGGACCTGTAACCGGACTCACGCAATGACGACGGGCCGCATTTTGGTGGTAGACGACGACACGCTCAATCGCGCGGTGCTCACCCGTGCGCTGGTGGAGCTGGGGCACGTCAGCGCCACCGCCGAGAATGGCCGGGAGGCGCTGTCCATGCTGCGCGCCGGGCCGTTCGACGTCGTGCTCCTCGACGTGGTGATGCCGGAGCTGGACGGCTACCAGACGCTGGCGCAGATCAAAGCGGACAGCGCGCTGCGGCACATCCCGGTGATCATGATCTCGGCGGTGGACGAGATGGACAGCGTCATCCGCTGCATTGAAATGGGGGCCGAGGATTACCTGCCCAAACCGTTCAACGCCGGATTGCTCCGGGCCAGGCTCAACGCGTCGCTGGCCAGCAAACGCCTGCGCGATCTGGAATTGGAATACCTGGAGCAGCTGTGGCGCATGGCTGAGGCGGCGGCGGCGGTCGAGGCCAACGTGTTCAAAGTCGAGAGCCTGGACCAGGTCGCCGCGCGCCCGGATGCGCTGGGCCGCCTGGCGCGGGTGTTTCAAAAGATGGCGCGCGAGGCGCACGCCCGCGAACAGCGCCTCAAGCGGCAACTCCAGCAGTTGCAGTGGGATATGGATGAACGGCAACGGGCCGCGAAGGAGACGGTCGCCGTCTACCTCCCGATGGATCGCCGTCAGGCGCTGGCCCAGGGCCGAACCCTGCCCGACCGGACGCGCGGCACGGCCCTGTTCGCCGACTTCTCCGGCTTCACCCCCCTCACCGAATCGCTCGCGCGGGAACTCGGCCTCCAGCGCGGCGCGGAGGAGTTGACCCGACAACTCAACCGGGTCTACGGCGCGCTGATTGACGAGGTGCATCGCTACGGCGGGAGTGTCGTCAATTTCAGCGGCGACGCCATCACCTGCTGGTTCGACGAAAAACAAGAAGAAGAAAGAAGCGGGAAGGAAGAAGGGAGCGAAACTCCTTTCTCCTTTCTCCTTCTTTCTTCCTTACGCGCTACGGCCTGCGCGTTGGCGATGCAAGAGGCCATGCGCCAGTTTGTGACGATCATCACGCCCGCCGGGACGACGATTTCGCTGGCGATCAAAGTGGCCGTCGTCGCCGGGCCGGCCCGCCGGTTCCTGGTGGGCGACCCCCGGATACAGGAAGTCGAGGCGCTGGCCGGGCGCACGCTCGACGAACTGGCTGCCGCGGAACACCTGGCCCAGCGCGGCGAGGTGGTGGTGCAGGCGACCATCGTGGCTGAGTTGGGTCAGCGACTGATCGTGTCGGATTGGCGCGACGAGGGACGGTTCGCGGTCGTCACCGGCCTGGCCGCGACGGAAGGCAGGGCGGCGGCCCGCCCGTGGCCCGACCTCCCGCCGGACGCCATCCCCGAAGCGCAGGCCCAGTCCTGGCTCTCGCCGCCCGTTTTCGAAAAAGTGCACGGCGGCAAGAGCGAACTCTTGTCGGAATTACGCCCGGCGGCAGCGCTCTTTCTCCAGTTCGGCGGCCTGGACTACGAGGCCGACGACGAGGCGGGCGTCAAGCTCGACGCGTTTGTGCGCTGGGTGCAGGCAGTGGTGGACCGGCGCGATGGCTCTTTGATTCAACTCACCGTGGGCGACAAGGGTAGCTACCTGTATGTTGCGTTCGGCGTCCCAGTGGCGCACGCGGACGACGCCGCGCGCGCGGTGTCCGCCGCGCTGGAGCTGCTTCCCCTGCCGGCCGAATTGAGTTTCATCACCGGGGTGCAGATCGGCCTGGCCTACGGACTGATGCGCGCCGGGGCGTACGGCAGCCCGGTTCAACGCGCCTATGGCGCTATCGGCGATAAGACGAACCTGGCCTCACGCCTGATGCAGGCCGCGGATAGCGGCATCCTGTGCGACGAAGCCATCCATCAGGCAGCGCGCGCTCAGTTTGAATTCGAGCTGTTGCCGCCCCTCACCCTCAAGGGCAAAGCCCGGCCCATCGTCGTCTACCGGCCCCTCCGCGAGCGGACTGGCGCGGAGACGACGCCGCTCAGCCAGGTCGGTCGAGCGGCAGAGCGTGCGCTGCTCATTGACCACCTGTCGCCCGAGGATCAACTCACTCTCAAGGCCGCCAGCGTCATCGGGCGCGTCTTCCCTGTTGATCTGCTGCGCGAGGTTTACCCGGATGAAACGGGCCGGGCCAACCTGGCCGAGCACCTGGAGACGCTCGCAGACCTCGACCTGATCGCCCTGCACTCACCGGCGCCGGCGCTGGCCTACAGCTTCAAAGACCCCCTCAGCCACGAAACCGCCTACAACCTGATGCTGTTTGCGCAGCGGCGGCAGCTGCACCGCGCGGTGGCCGAGTGGCACGAGCGCACCTACGCCGCCGACCTGTCGCCCTATTACGCCGTCCTGGCGCACCACTGGCGTCAGGCGGACGATGTGGCAAAGGCCATTCACTATCTGGAAAAGGCGGGTGAGCAAGCCCAGCGCATTGGGGCCTATGAGGCTGCGCGTAAGTATTTTGACGAGTCGCTCGCCCTCGACGCCAAGGGGTCGGTGCTAAGCGATGATTATTATGCAGGGGGCGACCCCGACCGGCGTTCACCGTCTGCGGAGGAGTGACCGATGACGACGGATCGCGGTTACATCCTGGTGGTTGACGACAACAAAGTCAATTGCATGTTGCTCACGCGCGCGCTGGCCGAACAAGGCCACACGGCGATCATCGCCGAAAACGGTCAACAGGCACTGACGATGCTGCGCGCGCAGCCGTTTGACATGGTGCTCCTCGACGTGGTGATGCCGGAGCTGGACGGTTACCAGACGCTGGCGCAGATCAAACACGACCGCGCGCTGCGGCACATCCCGGTGATCATGATTTCGTCGGTAGACGAGATGGACAGCGTCATCCGCTGCATTGAAATGGGGGCCGAGGACTACCTGCCCAAACCATTCAACGCCGTGCTCCTGCGGGCGCGGATCGGCGTCAGCCTGGAGAAGAAACGTCTGCGTGATAAGGAACAACTTTATCTCAAAGGCCTCGAGCGTGAGTTGGAGATTGGCCGCCAGATTCAGGCCGGGTTCCTGCCCGACAGCCTCCCGCAGTTGCCTGGATGGGAGATTGCCGCCCGCTTCGAGGCGGCCCGCGAGGTCGGCGGCGATTTCTACGACGCGTTTGTGATGGCGCGGGATGGGAAGATCGGCCTGGTCGTGGCCGACGTGTGCGATAAAGGCGTGGGCGCCGCGCTCTTCATGACCCTCTTCCGCAGCCTGATCCGCGCCACTTCCAATCTGGATTATTTCACGGGACGGACCGCCGCGCCCGGTGAGGCGGACATGGCCTCCAGCGCGGCCACCTTGAAGAACGCGGTCGCGCTGACGAATAACTACATCGCCCGCACTCATAGCGAGGCCGCGATGTTTGCCACGCTCTTCTTCGGGATATTGGATTCGACGACCGGCTCGTTGATCTACATCAACGGCGGCCAGGAGTCCCCGATTATCTTTGGGGCGAATGGCATGAAGATGTGCCTGGAGGCGACCGGCCCGGCGGTGGGCCTGGTGCCCGACCGGGATTTCGCCATTCGCGAGGCGCAGCTGGAGCCGGGCGATGTTCTGCTCGCCTTTACCGATGGCGTGCCCGACGCTCAAAGTCCCGAGGGCGAATTCTTCGGCCAGGAGGGGTTGCTGCCCCTGCTGACCCAGCCGTTTGCTTCGGCTGCGGCCCTGCTGGACAGCATTCAGGCACAACTGCGCGCCCACATTGGGGAGGCAAAGCAGTTTGACGATATGACCATGCTGGCCGTGCGGCGGTTGCCTAGCCCCTGAACCGACCTGACCTCACAGCGCCGAACCAGTGAATAGGCTCTTCGGCACGTGGACGTTGTTCTTCACGAATTTCTGGTCGAATTTCGGCAGCAGGCCGGTGGGCTTGAGCATGCCCACCACTTGCCCCTTGGGGGATTGGCTCTGGTCGATGGCGAACAAATCCGTCATCCGGATGACGTCGCCCTCCATCCCGTTCACCTCGCTCACCTGCACGACCTTGCGGCTGCCGTCGCGCAAGCGGTCGAGATGCACGACCAGCTCGATGGCCGAGGCGATCATCTCGCGGATGGCGCGGGGCGAGAGGTCCAGGCCGGCCATCATCGTCATTAATTCAATGCGCCGCAGCGTGTCGCGCGGGCTGTTAGAGTGGATGGTGGTCAGCGAGCCGTCGTGGCCGGTGTTCATCGCCTGGAGCATGTCGACCGCCTCGGGGCCGCGGACCTCGCCGACGATGATTCGATCGGGCCGCATGCGCAGCGCGTTGATGACCAGCTGGCGGGCGTTGATGTCCCCCACGCCCTCGACGTTGGCCGGCCGCGTCTCGCACCGCACGACGTGCGGCTGGCGGAGCTGAAGCTCGGCCGAGTCCTCGATCGTGACGATGCGCTCGTTGGG
>DATDRS010000101.1:0-10629 GCA_035291605.1 Anaerolineales bacterium
GTAGCGCACGCGGACGCGGCGCTGCCTGAGGCCGGCCACGCCCGCCTGAAGGGTCGTGACCGTGTCAATCTCCTGGTCCGGCATCGCTTGAAACAGCGTCTCGTACGGGACGGTCTCCTGCGCCGTCAAAACCTCCTCGCGCACACGCACCACGCGGACGACTCCATCTTCAGGCAGAGGCTGGTCAGGCGCGGGGATGGAATAGTCTTCCCCGACGAGCGCCAGCCCCCAGTCGCCGAGGACTTCCCCGACCGTCTCCCCACGAGTGCGCGCCGCTAAGATCTGACCGTCGGCTTGAATGGCGACGAGGCGGGAACGATGGATGGTGATCGTGAGTGGAGACGTGAGCGGCGCCTCGAGGCCGGGTTCGACTTCGTCCGCGCGGTGGAGGCGGTACCCGGCGCGCCAGAGGGCCTCGCCCACCGTCCGGGCGGCAATGTGAATTTCGCTTGCCGCTCCCGCATCAACGACCGATACCGTGAGCGCGCGGCGGACTACGATGTCATGGGGAGAGGTCACGCGCCCCGAGGCTGCCGGGTCGAGCAAAACGCCGTCGGCCCACACCGCATCGCCCGGGCTCAGACTCAATCCCAGCGAGGCGAGGATGGCGAGCGGCGAGGTCAACGGCGTGCGCACGGTTTGCGCCTCCCCGTCGGCCTCGACGCGCACGAGGCGCTCAGGTGCAGCCGTCGGAGTTTCGTCGGCCGCTCCTGAGGCGGCGCACGCCTGAAGGCAGAAGATTGTGATGAGGCACAGGCTGAGGAGCGCGAGGCGATGGCGATGCATTTGCCCAACGCGCACCCGGGCAGGCGCCCCGGCGGCACCCAGTGAGCACTCCTTACCGCTGCTGCCTTCCGGCCCTGACGGGGTTCGAAGGTCACCGCCGCGCCGGACCCGCCCGGATACGCGTGGGCATTATACCAAACTACTTTAGGGATTCCACGGCGCGCGCAGTTCGAGGTTGTCAAACTCGAATACGGCTTCATCGCCAAACACAACCGACCATTTTGCCAGGGCCGTGGCCGTAGCCGCCTGAGCCTGTTGTTCGGCTAGAGTCGCTGCAACATTCGGCGTCGGCGTCGTGATCGGCATAGGTGTCACAGTCAATGTGGATGTTGCGATCGGCTCAGGCGCGGGGATGAGAGTGAGCGTAGGAGTGGGCGTGGGTGGTCCTGAGATCACGACCGCAACAACCTGAGGCCACGCCCCGCCGAGGGCCGCCCCAATAGGGATGATCACTAACGCGCCGGCGAAGGCCCACCCCGCCAGCGCACGGCGGGAGACAAGCGCGGGTTCAAGATCAGGCGCATTCCCCTGCGCCAGTGTGACCACGATGCGGCGCAGCAGCCACCACAAGGCGAGCGAAAGCGCAGTGAGGAAGACTACCAGCAGGACTTCCACCGCCGTGCCATAGAGAGTAAACGAAGGGCCTGCGCCGCCGTAATAGTCCAGGCCGGTGAGGTAGACAAACACGGCGAAGCCGCCGTTCCACAGCGTGTGCAGGCCGACTGCCAACAGATAGGCCTTGAGCAGCCTGCTCCGGCCGTGCGCGCGTGCGCGGAACCAGCCCAGCGCGACCAACCCGGTCCCAAGCGGGTGAAGCACCGCCCCCAGGCCGCGCAGCAGCGTCACGCCGCCCCAGCTCCAGCCGTTGTACTGCGCGTACAGCCCCTCGTACAGCATGTTTTCAAGGATCGCAAAGCCTGCGCCGCAGGCCAGCCCGATCACGAGCGCCTGCTGTTCGGTCGTGATGCGCTTCCGGCCAAAGAACGTCACGCCCAGCGCCTTGGCAAACTCTTCGGGGATGGGCGCTTCTAACGCGGTGGCGACGAGGAACACGAGGATCAGCGGCGAGAAGAAGAGGCGCTCCAAGAGGCCGGAGCCGCCCGAGGCGAACACCTCCCCGAAAGAATAGAATAGAAACTCAAGCGGCGCGACCAGCAGGTAAACGAGATAAGGCAGCGTTGTCTCAAGGAGGATAGCCAGGAAAATGGAGAGCGTGCTCCCAGCCACGAGGGCCAGCGCGCCTTGCCGCCACGTGACGGGCCAGCCAAGCCGCCGGGAGGCCCACGCCACGACCCCGAGGGGCGGGAGCGCAGCCCCGAGGAGGAACAGCGGCGGGAACAAGTATTCTTCCGAGACGTGGAAATTGAGCGCCACGTTGCCCAGGCCCAGCACCACCGCGAAGGCGATCCAGAATAGATAGACCGGCATGAGTTTGAGCGGGCGCGAGGGGCGGTTGAGAATCGAGCCGAGGCCGTGATAAATCGCCAGCGTGCCGCAGACGAGGCCGAGGAACATCCCGGCCATCTGCCCCAATTGCGGCCCCAGCAGGTCTTCCCCAAACGCGCGGAGCGGCAGGCCCAGGTAGCCCACGACTGCCGCGAGACCGCTCAGGAGCAGCAAGCCCCCGACCAGCACGGCGGCATAAGCCAGGAATCTACTGGGCGGCGAGTCTGAAGGGAAAACAGGAGGCGTGGCCATCGTCAATTTCTGAAAGTGCTAAAAGCCGCGGCTGAAGAAGTACAACACCGGGATGGCCAGCAAGGTCAGCAGGAACAGGACGCCGACCATAATGCCGATAATTGCGCCTGCGCTCAGTGGACGGATGGGTCTTACAGCCTCCCCCTGCACAATCTGTTTCACGGCGCGCAGGGTCTGCTGAACAATTGCTTCCGCATTCCACCGGTCTACCCCCGCCCATTCCCATCCCTCCACCCACACCGGGACCAGCAACTTGCGCGCCGGGCTGGCGGCAACGGCCTCCGCGATTGCGGAGGCGACCATACCGCCGGGAAAGGCAATGTTCCACGGCCCAACGATCAGCCCGGCCTCGGCCAATCGGGCCGGGATATTATCTTGGTGCGCGCCCATGATTTCGACCGCCTGCGGCGTCAGGCCGATCGCATCCGGGCTGAGGCCGGGCAGTTCGCGCCGCAGCCCGTCGAGCAGCGCGCGCCCGAACTGCCCGTCGCCCGCGTCCACCACCGCCACGCGCATCTCCGCCAGACGCCCAACCTGTTCACGCTGATTAAGCTGCCCATCGCCGCGCACGGCCGCGCCGTGATACAGCCACACGCCGACCGCGATCAGGCTGTAGGCGATGGCCTGACCCAGGTCGCTGATCAGATTGGCTGAACTGTCCTCGCCCAGAACAAGGTTCAATATCCGATACACGATATACACCAGGCCGGAGAGCACCGTCATCGTCGCGACAAAGAGATAGAAGTAAAGATAGATTTTGCGGACAATCGAGCGGCGTTCGTCCGCCCCGGCCGGCCCGGGCGCGACCGCTCCGCCCTGCGCCCGCCGCCACGGCAGCAGCCACACCGGCAGGCCGGCGATAAGCGCGGCGCTGAACCAGGCCAGTTGTTCTTTGAGATCGTTGCCCATCAATGCCCGTGGCAGCGAGCGGATCAGCACGCTGATGTCGCCGCCCAGGCCCACCAGGAACGCCGCCAGCCCCACCGCGGCGACCAGGTAGAGATACAACCGCCGGATGCCCGCCTGGCGCGGCGCTTCTTTGGTGAGGGCTTCGTCGCCGCGCAGGCTGTAAGCGTGGTAAGCCCACAAAATGATCATACCGATGACGATGGGCAGCGGCTGGCGAATATCGCCCTGCGGAGGCAGATCCAGCGCGCGGCGGAAGAAACCTGCCAGGATGAAGGTCGCGTTGGTCACGGCAGTGAGTACAGTAATCAAAACCGTGACATACAGGTACAACTTGCGTAAAGCCGACTCGCGCTCCTCCTCGCTCGGCCCGGCGAACAGGCGCTGCGCCCAGCGCCAGAAGACCAGCCAGAGTGGCAAACCCACGGCCAGCCGCGCCGCCTCGGCGACCAGCCCCCCCAGATTCGCCCCCCGGATCGCCGGGCCATCCCCGAACTGGAACATGATCCAGCGCAGGAGGTGGATGATGCCCATCGTCGTCAGCGTCACGCCTGCCGCGCTGAAGCCGAGGACGTACAGCCGGCGCACGGTCGCAGAGTTCTCTGTCTCCGGCGCGGCCCTGGCGTCTTCGGCCACGACGCGCTGATGATAGAACCACAGCAGCCCGAGGACGGCGATCGCAACGACGTGGCGAATGATGGCCTCGGTCACGGAAGACTCCGGGAATTCAAAATCGCGGCGTTCTACGCCGAGCGCCAGGGCCAACAACCTGGCAACCAGGTCGAAGGCGTTGGCCGCCAAGGGGCCGAGGAAAGCCGCCAATGTCGCGTAAAGGTAGAAGCGGCGTAGGGCTGACTCGCGCTCGTCGCTTTCGCGCCCGGCGAGGCGCTGCGCCCACAGCCAGTGAGCCAGAAAGATCGGCAGCCCGATGACGATCACGGCAATCTGAAAGGCGATAGACGCCGTCGGAGCTTCACGGCCCAGCGTGAGCAGGTTGCGCAGCAGCGCGATCACAGCCCAGCTCATGGATTGCAGGCTGACCGCGCAGACGAGAAGGATGTACCAACGACGGACGGTGACCATAGCAACCTCCTGTGCGTGTGATTGGGGAGATTACCGACACCCGGAGTCGGTACGGCGGCTGTATTCCCAGCACTCGGCCCAATAGGAATCAGAGGTGATGACCTTCCACACACCGTCATATCGCCGAAGTGACACCTCAAAAGTGTTGGCGCTTTCGTAACTGTCAAATAACCCGGTGCTATAAAAAACCGTCTCGCGCACTGTGACGATGGCGAGATTACCCGTGATGCGCGTTGACCCAACTGTTAGAGTGGCCGGATTGCTATCCAGGCGGAAATTCCAGCGGTTGTTGTACATATCTTCAATGAATTGTTCATCAGAAGCCGGGTAGCCCCGGAGGTCCGGCGAGAGGTAGCCATAGGCGCGAGCGTAATCTTCCCGCTGAATCGCAAGCAGGTAATTGTGCGCCACGCCCTCCGGTGTATCGTCGGACTGATAGGCTGGCTTGGGCCCCAGGAATGCCACGCCGAATGCCGCAATCACCAACACTACAACTCCGATGACGATGCCGATGAGAAACCGATCCGTGCTTTTCATACTTCCTCCCGGGACGCGTGGCGTCTGATTTTGCAACGGCTTATGCCCTGTAACCCCGCCGTCTCTCAAAAAGTCTCGACTTCGCCCAGTTTTTCGAGTTCCTCCACCGCGCGGCGGCGGAGGTCAGGCGAGCCAGCGCGAAACGCGACGAGGAAGTCCGCTGCCGCCTCCACTCGCCGGCCGGATTGCGCCAACCCTTGCGCCCGGCTGAACGCAGCGCGGGCGTCAACGGCCCCCGTCGCCGCCCAGGGCCGGGGCGGTTCAACCTCCAGAAACCGTCGGCGCCGGGTTGCGGCTTTATGCGCCCCCGTCGCCGCCCAGGACCGAGGCAATTCGGCATCATCAAGCCTCCAATGCATCAACCAGCACTCACCGCGCTTGACCTGGCCCTGCCCCCACCGGCTGCCCCACAGCCACAGCAGGCCATTCACAATGACCCAGAGGCAAATACCGCCTTCCCCTCCCTCGGATAAACCCAGAAAGAGCGCCGTCGAGCCAGCGCGCAGGACGACGAGCAGCAACGCCTGCTGGGCGTGCCGCCGCGCATAGAGATAGCGAGAGCGCAGGCCAAATAACAAAACTCCGTGAGCGAGCGCGGGCCACAGGGCGGCCCAGACATAGTCCGAGGCGGGGACTGAATACCGGAGACTAGCGAGATTGAACGCCATCCACGGCACAGTAATCAGGGGCGACACGAACAGCCACCAGTAAACCCAGCCTGCGCCGCGCTCGGATTCCACCTGCCCCGCAGTCATGTTCAGCGAGGATATCTCTTTCATTCCCACATCTCCAACACCTCCAGCCATTCCTGCGCTTTGGCGATGATGCGCGCCCGCTGCCGCTCCACGAATACGGCCAGGGTCAGGATCAGCAGCCCCGCGCCGCCAAAGATCAGCCAGCGCAGGAGGGTGGAGCCGCCGAGGAACAAGACGATCATCTGCCCCACGACGTTGAGCGCGCTGGCCCCCAGCCCGATGAAGAACGGGACCTTGACCCGGCGGGCCGCGCCCCACCAGACGACCAGCAGCGCCTCGACCAGCAGCAGCAGAAAATACGGAAAGCCGGTTTCTGTATCGAGCGATTGGATGAACGAGGTGAGGAGCAGCACAGCCAGCCCGAAACTTTCGACGATGAGCGAGAACATCCTGCGCCCGCGGCGTCGTTCCAGGAAACCCACCCCGGTGAAGTACAACCCGGCGGGGATGGCGTACCACTGCGGCTGCCGGACATCCCGGACAATGAGCGCCAGCGCCCACGCCGTCTGTAACATCGCCATGCCCACATACCCCAGCCGATAGAGGCGGCCCCGATAGGCGATGGCGAGGGACAGCGCGCCCGCAAACGCCATTGCGGTGGCGCTCGCCGTCGTGGTTGTCGCCATGGTGGGCAGGGTGAGGAGGACGGCCAGCGCGGTGAGGCAGACAGCCGCGTTCCGCAGCGGCCTCAGCCACACGGCGAGGGCAGCCCGTCCCGTCGCTTCGGCGAGGCGCGCGATCAGATACAACCCAAGCCCCACGCCGCCCACCGCCGCCATCGCGGAGGCGAAAGGCAGGGTCTCCCAGGCCAGCCGGTAAGCAATGGCGAGGAAGAAATAGATCAACGCGCCGTAGGCCAGCGCACTATCGCGCCAGAGCATGGCAAACAATCCCACCAGAACGGCGAAGCCGACGGCGAGGATGATTGCCGTCTCGAAACCGTAGAGCGCGAGCAATTGCCATCCAACCACGTCGAAGGTCGTGAAGATAAAGAAGGGCTGAGACCACGAGGGCGTGATGAGGTAGCCCAGGACGGGCCAACTGCCGAAATCCAACTCCCACCGCCAGAACTTGAAAACGAGTTTCCCCGTTTCCGCCTGCCGCGTGACGGGGAACCAGCGGCTGAATCCGTAGCCAGCCACAGCGACGACCCACGTCAGGCCGAGGAACGGCAGGGTGGCGTAGTAGGCAGGTCTGCCGCTGGGGCGAATGGCAAGCGAGGCCATCAGCGCCAAGTGCGCCGCGAACAGCGCCGGGTACAGCCAGACAGGGCGGCGGAAGAGCGCGGCGGAGGCAAAGTACACAACCGCGCCAGCCGCCAGGGCCAGCGTAAATATCAGCGAGTCGCGCTGCGAGAGCGCCATCATGCTCACGCTCAGGCCATAGGCCAGGAGGTAAAACGGCATGGCTGGGCGCGTGAGCGCGGCGAAGAAAGTGCGGATACTTTTAACGCCGAGCGGTGGCTGGTGAAAAATGAACCGCCCGACGGCGATGTAAATGACGATCAGGGGCAGCCAGCCCAGGCCGTACCATTGCGGCGGCAAGACGGTAAGCGTCATCCCCAGATAATAGGGCACGGCCGCCAGCCACGCCGCGGGATAGACGAAGAGCGACTCTTTCAACGCCCAGGCGGAGAGCGCATACAACATCGCGCCCGCCGAGTAAACCTCGATCGCGAGGATTTTTTCACCGCTGGCAATGGCCAAGGCGACCGCGCTCAGGAAATACCCCGGAACGTAGAATGGCAAGGCGAAGGGCGTGACTCCCTTCCCCTCTACCGGAGAACGGGAACGCCGGTCGAGCCATTGCCCGGCGAAGAAGTACAGGAAAGCCAGCCCCATGAAAATCCCGGCGACCCAGGGTGCGAGGAGCAGGTTGTTGTAGTGGAGCGTGACCAGGACGATGACGGGCACGAGACTATTGGACAGGTAGAGCCAGAACGCCTGCCGGAAGATGTAGGCCGAGGCCGCATAGACGACCGCGTCGAGCGCGAGCACGTAAATCGCCAGCAGTTCGTTGTCAAAGGCCGCCATCGCGCCGAGAGCCGTGAGGGCATAGCCGGCGCTATAGAGGGGCCAGGTGTATTCGGCCCGCACGCGCCGCACCGCCAGGCCAAAGGCCACGTAGACCGGCGCGGCAAGGGCGAGGCCTAATCCCCGCCATGCCAGCGGCACATCGTGATAGGTCATGAACTGCGCCAGCCAGACCGGGAAGCCGTAGGCCGTGAAGAACAGGAAAGCGGTGCGCGCCGCGCGGTGAGCGGCCGTCCCCCGACGACGCCAAAAGAAGTTAACGAAGTCGTCAAATGAACGATGCAGGTTGTAATGCGCGAGCGCGTGCGAAGCCAGGGCCAGCATCAGCGCGGCGGCCAACGCATACAAGTTGACGAGGCGGTCTGGCGCGGACCAGAGCAGCGCGAACACGGCGAGGACATAACCTGCGAGATACGGCCCGTGCGCATACCGCATCCCGGACGGCCTGGCGGGTGCGGCCTGTTTCTCCCACTGATCCAGTCCAAACCCCGCTCCCAACAGCGCCCCGGCCCATGCCATCCACGGCCACGCGAACCGCGCCGACTCCAGCGGGGTATAGATCAGCCACGCGAAGGTATACGGAAAGAAAGTCAAGAGCGCTGCGACATACGCGAACAGTCTCCAGCGGAAGACGCGCGCCGAGGCGGCATAAAAGACGACCGCCAGCGTTTGCAGGACGACGAAGCCCGAGGCTTCGAGCAAGACAAGAAGATTTTCGGGCGGGCGCTTGAATTGCCCGGCAAAGAAACCTGCGGCGAGAGGCGCGCTGATGAGCAGACCGGCGAGCGTGTAGAACTGCGCGGCGCTGTACAGGGGCCAGGCATAAGTTCTCTCGAAGCGGCGGAGCCAGTGGGCCAGGGCAAGCAACAGCAGCGCCGGGACGCCGAAGCCCAGCCAGTAAAAGCCATCGGCGACGTTGAGCTGGCGCAACAACAACACGCACCAGGCTGGAAACAGCCACGCCGCGAACCACAGGAACGCGCCGCGCATCAGCACACGCAACGTATTGTGCGTTTGCCCAAAGAACAGGCTGATCAACTCGTCCCACGTCCGGTGGCGGTTGACATGCACGAGCCATGCCGAACCAGTAACAGCCATGAGGCCGAGGCCCAGCGTCCACAGCAAGGTCGTCCGGTCGAGGAGCGTCCACACAATGGCGAAGGCGGTGAGGCCGTAGCCGCCGAGGTACAGGCCGTGCGAATACCGCGCCGCTGTGCGGTCGAGCCAGATCGCCGCCAACAGGTGCGTCAGCGCCAGCGCCGACCAGACGAGGCCATACTGCGGCAGCGTCAGAGGCCGCCCGAAAACCGGATAGCCAATAAAGAACAACGTCACCGGCAAGAAGGCCAGCCCCGGTTCAAGATAGAGCGGCCAGCGGCTGCGATAAAGCCGCGCCCCCAGGATGGTCAGCCCGACGGCGAGCGCCTGCGCGAGGATGGGCGGGAAGAAGTTGGCCACTCTTCCCCCGGTGAAGGCGGTCAATGTGTCATAGGCCGTGAGCGAAAGTCCGATGACGCATACAACCACGGCCCCGATCCCCAGCGGCCAGCGCAAAGGCTGAAGCCACGACTGAGCCAGACGCTGCCCGCGCCTGCCGGTTCCAGCCAGCAGGCGTTCCAGTGACAGATGCGCAAACGCCAGTCCAACCCATGCGCTGCCGTCATACCCGGCCGGGACGCGCAGCAGCGTGAGCGTTTGGCCGAAGGCGATGGAAAACACCAGCACGGCCGCCCATGCAAACGGGAAGCGCTGAAAGCGATACAGGCTGAACACCTGCAAACCGGCGACGACGAGTGGCACAACCACGCCCACCCACGGCACATCCACCCTATATGCGCCGAAGCGCCCAAGCAGGGAGGCGATGACCGCATACGTCGCGAGCGCGTACCCGGCGATATATTCGGGGAGCGCGTACTTGCGCCCGGCCCGGTCCAGCGCGATGCCCAGCGGGATGTAACCCAGACTCGCGAGCAGGGCGTACGCCAGTGAATAAGCGTGCGGGGTCAGGGGGGACAGCTCGAGCGAAAGATGGAAGGGCCAGATAAAGACCAGCGCGGCGAGGGCCGTCTCTACCGTCCGGCGGTAGATCAACGCGAGTGCGGCAAACACGGCGACCGCGGTGTACAGCGCCATCGTCAGCGCCCATTGTTCGGAGTACGCAACAATGATCCCGGCGAGGGCCAGGGCGTAGGCGTAAACGTGCAGCGGAAAACGGTACTCGGCTGTGCGCCGCCCCAATCGTTGACCGAGGCCCACGTAGACCAGGGCAAGTCCGGCCAGCGCCGCGCCGAGCCATTGCCGGTCGAGCACACTCCCCCACCAGGCTACAGCCATCCACACAGGCAAAAGGAATCCCATCGGCCAGAGGAAAATCGCGCGCGCCAGCCGGGCCGGCAGCCAATTCACAAAACCGGAGAGCGCGGGATGGCGGCCGGTGTCGTGAAGGATGGCCGAGGCGAGGTAGACCAGGATGATGCCCGCCAACCCGACGAGCGTGGGGCCGTTGCGCCAATCAATGGATGTGAAACCGTAATTGGCGAGCAGCCCCAGTGCGCCCAGCGGGGCGAGGACGTGCGCCCACAGGTTGAGCCATGCCCCATACTTCTCGGCCCGCCGGAGGATCACGGCCAGTCCCAGGTACACGAGCGCCAGCCCGGCCCATGCGGCCATCAGCCACGCGAACCACTGAAACTCGCGGGCGTCGAGCAGACGGCGCGCAATCGCCAGCGAGAACGGCGCGATGAACAGTCCAGAAGCAAAAAACGCCAGCGCCGGGCGGCGGAAGAGGTAGGCGCACCAGGCAAGGACCAGCGCAGCCAGTGCCAGGGCCA
>DATDRS010000102.1:0-3127 GCA_035291605.1 Anaerolineales bacterium
GTCATGCGCCCGCGCTCGTCGCGCACGGGGATCATCAGCCGGTCGCGGAAGCGATCAAAGTGACGAGTGACGCCCGCTCGCTCCGCTCGGGGCGCTTCGCTAAGTGACGAGTGACTGGCCTCGGAAGTGGCCGCTTCCTTCTCAATAATAAGACCGGCGTCGAGCAAATCCTTTTGGCTGTAGCCTTTGCCAGTGAAATACCTGAGCGCAGCGTCCCAGTCGTCGAGCGCGTAGCCCAGCTCGAACATCTCGACGGCTTTCTCCGTCAATCCGCGTTTGGCGAGGTGTTCGCGCGCGGGCGCGGCCTGCGGCGCGTTGTTCAACAGGTGATGGTAATACTTGACCGCGGCTTCGAGCAGTTGGCGCAGGTGGTCGAGGTTGTCTTCCTGCTCCTGCTCTTCCGGCGTGCGCGGCTTGAGTTCCACGCCCGCGCGCTGCGCCAGGCTCCGCAGGGCTTCGGAGAACTCGACGCCGTCGCGCTTCATGACGAACTTGAAGATGTCGCCGCCCTCGTTGCATTGCCCGAAGCATTTCCAGACGCCGGAGTCGGGCCACACGGCGAACGAGGGCGTATTGTGCTTGTGCGCGTGGAACGGGCATAGGCCCATATACGTCCGGCCTGACTTGCGCAGTTTCACCGTCTCGGAGATCAACGCGACGATGTCTACGCGGGCTTTGATGTCGTCTATGACGCTCATAGTATGTTGGGCGTGTGGTGTGGAGCGTGAGGCGAGTTGGCTCGCCCCCCGCCCGACGCCTCGCGCTCCACATCCTTCAAATCGTTCAGCAACTGCTCGACAACGGTATGCACGTGTGTTTCACACAAGAGGGTCGGCTTGCGGGCTACGTCCAATAAAATAACCGGGCGCTCGTGGCACAGCGCGCAGGTCTCGTCGCCGTCCAACAATCCGAGATCCAACGACTCGCGCCAGACATCCTCCGTGAGCACCATTCGTGGGGATTATAGACTCGCGAGAGAGGAAGGGCAAGAGGAAGGCGTAAGAAGGAGGCAAGCTGAAAGTTCAGCCTTCCACCTTCATGCCTCATCCTTTGCTTCACACTCCTTCAACACCGCCTGCGCCTTCGCCATTTCCGGTGAAGGCAGCTTGTTGAAGATGTCCACCGCACGTTGAGCAAAAGGCAAGCCCTCGGTCGGGCGGCCCTGCCGGGTCAGGGCCTTCGCGAGACGCCAGCAGTTGTAGGCAATGAACAGCTGATGTCCCATCGCCTCAGTCAATTGCAGCGCCTCGCGCGCCAACCCTTCGGCGGCCGGCCAGTCTTCACGTTCCAGCATCACGCCGGCCAGTGTGCCGTTGTTCGTCGCGATGCCCTCGTTGTACCCGATCGCCTTCGCGATCCGCAGGGCGGCGCGGTAATGATGCTCAGCCGAATCCAGATCGCCCGCCACCTGCTCAGCCCATCCCAGATCGTTGAGGCCGGTGGCCACGTATTCGTTCTCCGGCGAGGGCGCACTGGCAAAGGCGATCATTTCCTGAAAGGCGGCGATGGCGGCGGGGTAGTTTTTCTCCAGCTGGTGGCCCTTGCCGCGCAGCCGGATCGCCAGCGCTTTCTCCGGGGAGTTGCTCTTCGCCCAATGCGCCTCCGCACGGCGCGCGCACTCCAGCACCTCCCGGCCCTGGCCGCGCAGGCGATAGACCCAACCCGCGTTGTAAGACCGCCGCCCCGCATTGTCGCTATCCCCTGCGCTTGCCGCGCGCTGTTCCGCCTGCAAGCTGAGGGCCAGCCACTCGTCCCAGTGTCCAGAGAAATACAAAAAACGGTTGAGCGCGTCGCAGAGTTTCTGGAGACGCTCGTTGTCGCCCTGCACAAAGAGCAGCAGGGCGGCCGCAATCTTGGGCCACTGCGCGGTGAGCACCGGGACGCGCGCATAATTCCGGAAATCCCGGAAATCACCCTCGAGCGCGAGCGCATAAACAGCGCCGGTGAGCTGCTGCCCTGTCTGCGCGATGATCTCCGGGTGCTGGCGGCGCAGGAACATGGCGACGAGCGGCGAAAGCACGAATTCTTGCGCCTGGTCGTCCCCCTGAACCAGCGCACGGTCGGATAAGTCTTCGAGATGCGTGTGGGCGACCGTCTCGGCCATCCCGGCGACTTCGGCGATCCAGGTGATCCGGGCGGGATAGGTGAAATGGGAGAGCGCGGCGAGCACGGTCTGTTCCCCCTCGGTGAACGTGTTGAACACATCGCCGAAGATGTGCTCCAGCGGATCGTTCCCTGGCGGCGCGGCTTCCATGTATTTGCTGGCCTGCACGATGGTGCGGCACTGACTGCCGGGCCGCCCCAACTGCCCGGCCAGCCATTCGATGAGCAACGGGTTGCCTTGCGTGATTTCGTACAAATGCTGACGCTCTTTCTCGCTGGCGCGGGCCAGCACAGGGTTGCGTTCGGACAGCTTGGCGATGAGCTTCTGCGCATCTTTGGGTTTCAGCCGGTCGAGGCGGATGATCTCGGCGGCCACGTCCGTGCGGCGGCGGCTGGTGACGATGGCCTTGCACGAGCGCGGCAGACGGCGCAGGAATTGAAAGAGCCGTTCCCGCTCATATTCCTGAAAGGTCTCGACGTTGTCAATGAGGATGAGCGCCTGCCGGTTGGCGAGGGCGCGACGCACCTCATTGGGGCGTTCGTTAGGGTTGCCTTTGGCGATTTCATCTTCGCCCAACTCGCGGGCCAGCTCCGCCAACAGCGCCATATAGTTGGTGAGCATGAAGTCTTCCAACTTCTGCTCGCCGTGCGGGGTGAGCTCCTGCATTTTGGCGGAGAGGAAGATTTTGGTGGGGTAATGCTGGTCCGGGGCGAGATGCCCGGCGCGGATGGCCAGGGCGGTCTTGCCAATGCCGCCAGGGCCATCAATCAACACACCCCAACCGGTCGTTTCAGGATCAAGCGCATCGGCAATACGAGCCAGTTCTTCTTCGCGGCCAAAGAAGTAGGGCTGATGAGGCAATTCAGAACGGCGAGATTGAGCAGCAGGTGGGCCATAGTTGTAAACGGTCGTCGTGCTCGTGATTTTGTCACGACCGGTCAGATCGCCGGCCTTGAATTCACCGCCGACGCCCTCGACGTTGATACCGCTGGATTGGTTGCCGGACATGATTACTTCCTCCTC
>DATDRS010000103.1:0-6637 GCA_035291605.1 Anaerolineales bacterium
TCGGGGGGATGGTTTACGACTCGAGCTTTGCGCGTGCGCTCGTCGAAGCCGCCGAACCATTCGCGGGCATTTTTACGAAAGCCGGGCAGCGGCGGTTGAAGGTGTTACAGGATGGTCTCGGAGCGAGGGGGCCCTTTTCCCCTCTATTTCCTTTCTCGCTGGGGAATGTCGAGCAGGAGGAAACTCTACTGGCCGAACTCGAAGCCTCAGCCCGCGATTGGCCGGACGACGGTTGCGCCGCCGAGCGCCATACCATCCTCGATCTCCTGCGTGGTCAACTGTTTTACCGCCGCGAAAAATATGCTGAAGCCATGGAAGTTTGTGAGCGAGCTAAACAGGGGCTACCAGAAAACAGCGAGGCCTTGAAAAAGAGATTGGCTGACGTGTTTCACTCTCTGGGTCATGCATATCAAGACCTGAAACGTTACGACGACGCCACTAAGGCCTACAAACAAGCAGTTGAACTTGAACTGAACCCCGCTTTCTTATTCGATGACGTGGGCAACGTGTACACCGCCCTGCGCCGCTACGATGACGCCCTGGCCGCCTACCAGCGCGCGATTGAACTCGACCCGAAGTACGCCGCCCCCCACACCGGCCTGGGCAGCGTGTACGCCACCCTGGGCCGCCACGCTGACGCCCTGGCCGCCTACCAGCGCGCGATTGAACTCGACCCGAAGGACGCCGTCCCCCACAACAACCTGGGCACCGTGTACCGCGACCTGGGCCGCTACGATGACGCCATCGCCGCCTACCAGCGCGCGATTGAACTCGACCCGAAGGACGCCGTCCCCCACAACAACCTGGGCACCGTGTACCGCGACCTGGGCCGCCATGATGACGCCCTGGCCGCCTACCAGCGCGCGATTGAACTCGACCCGAAGGACGCCGCTCCCCACACCGGCCTGGGCAGCGTGTATCACGCCTTAGGCCGCCACGCCGACGCCCTGGCCGCCGTCCAGCGCGCCATCGAACTCGACCCGAAGAACGCCGCCCCCCACAACAACCTGGGCATCGTGTACCGCGACCTGGGCCGCTACGATGACGCCATCGCCGCCTACCAGCATGCCATCGAACTCGACCCGAAGGACGCCGCCCCCCACTACGGCCTGGGCAGGGTGTATCACGCCTTAGGCCGCCACGCCGACGCCCTGGCCGCCTTCCAGCGCGCGATTGAACTCGACCCGAAGGACGCCGCTCCCCACACCGGCCTGGGCAGCGTGTATCACGCCTTAGGCCGCCACGCCGACGCCCTGGCCGCCTACCAGCGCGCGATTGAACTCGACTCAAAGTTCGCCCACCCCCACAACGGCCTGGGCCGCGTGTATCGTGACTTGGACCGCCACGCCGACGCCCTGGCCGCCTTCCAGCGCGCGATTGAACTCGACCCGAAGTACGCCGCCCCCCACAACGGCCTGGGCAACGTGTACCGTGACTTAGGGCGATACGAAGAAGCCATAACAGAATATCAGGAGCGAATTCGCATAAGCCCAGATGACGCTCAGTATGGTCACAGCGGACTTGGCATTACATATCAGCTATTGGGTCGCTTAGAAGAAGCTAAAGCGGCATTCCAACGCGCAGTAGAGTTGCAACCGAGGGCCGGAGGCTATCACGCTTCCCTTGCTTCAGTATGCCGCAAACTTGGTCACCGAGCCGAGTACGATGAACAAGTCAGGATTGCTCGTGAGTTGATGACGAAGGAAAACGAGTACAGCCGCGCCTGCTTTGAGTCCATCTGCGGGAATGTGGACGAGGCGCTGACATTGCTCAAAGTGGCATTCGAGAAAAAACAAGCGTCTCTTGAGTGGGCGCGGCGCGACCCGGACTTCGACTTTATTCGGGATGATCCGAGGTTCAAGGCATTAGTGGGGGAGTGAGGGCAGCAGCGGGTTTTGTAGCCACTTCACGTGTAACTGATGAGGTGCGCCCATCAGTCATGCGCGAAACGGCCTGTCAGCAGATGGCTGCGCGTAGCGGATTAGCGGATAGAGCGGCGCCATCCGCTACGCGAAGCGGTTACCCAATCCGCCCGCGCAGACCTGTGAGGTCTTCAAGACCTCACAGGTCTCTGCCCGCTGACCAGCCTGCCGCCGTGCTACAATCTCCTCATGTCCCGCCGCCTCCGCCTGGCTTTCGTCCTCGGTCTTTCGTCATTTGTCATTTTGTCATTTGCCATTTGGAATTGGCTCATTACCGACCTCCCCTCGCTCGACCGCCTCACCGAAAACCTCGCCGTCCCTTCGACCAAAATCCTCGCTCGCGATGGACGCTTGCTGTACGAGATCGCCGACCCGGCGGGGAACCATCACACCACACCTATTACGGCCACCTGGCTTATGGGGTGGAGGCCGCCGCCCAGACGTACTCCGGCAAGTCGGCGCGCGCGCTGGACCTCGCGGAGTGCGCGCTGCTGAAAGCAGAAGGGACGCAGGACATCATCGGTGGTCAGCGTGAGATGCAGGTGCGGCACATCCAGCAAGTCCAGCGCGATGGCGTTGACCCAGCGATCCACACGCACCTTACCGCAACTTGGGCACGCTTCGCGTCGGGTCTTACAACTGAAAGGCGCGAGGCGTTCGGCCCCGCAGCCCGGGCAGACGTAGCGGGCGAAGCGTATTGGGGATTGTGGCAGCCCATCAAGCGTTGGACGATGTCGCAAACGTAGGCGCGCTGATCGGCAGGGATGTCCAGCTGATGCATATCATACCAGCCGCGCCAGTGGGCGATGAAGATCTGACGAAAGCGGTCGCTGCCGAAATGGGATGGGGGATGGAAAAGCATCGTCGTCTGGCTCAGGCGATGGCGGTGCAAGGAATGAGCCAGACGACGCGATTTTCCGGGGATCAGCTTCGGGATATAATTGATATGGGCTTTGTTCGTGATGGCTTTTGCATTACTTATGCGAAACTCAATCCCGCGCGGGCCCGCGCGCGACAGCACACGTAAGGAGGTAACAAGATGAAGCGCCTCTGCCTCGTGATCATCCTTTTGGCTGCCTCCGTGGGGCCGGTCCCGGCCTTGCCCACGCAGGCCGCTCCCGACCTGGGTGGCGAGTTCGTCATCTCCGCCAAAGCCGACCAGCAGCAGCGCACCCTGGACGCAACCTGGCACGCCGCGACCGGGCAGTTCCTCATCGTGTGGAGCGAGCACCCCGACCACAGCACCAACGGCGGCGAGTTCCACAGTGGGGACGACGCGATCCGGGGCCAGTTGGTGAACCTGGACAGCACCCTGGCCGGCGGCGACTTCCTGATCTCCGAAGCCGGCGACAGCAAGGACTTCCCGCAGGTCGCACATGTGGGCAACACCAACGACCCGGCCGAGCAACTCAGCCTAGTGGTGTGGATGGATGACCGGGACGGCGGCGACGACATCTGGGCGCAGCTTATCGCCCCCGCCGGGAACGCCTTGCAGGGCGCTAACTTCAAGCTCTCCGGCGCAGACGCCGACCTGTTTCCCAAGCTCACCTACGGGCAGATTGACGCCAGCAACGGCCGCTTTCTGGTCGTCTGGGAACGTGAGACCGCGGCGGGCGAGTCGGAAGTGTACGGGCAGCTCGTGCGGGGCGCCACGACCACAGGCAGTCCCGGAGACTTGATCGGGGGTAATTTTCAGATCTCGGACTCCACCGCCGGCCGGGCCGCATCGCCCGGCGTGGCCTTTGACCCCGTCAACGACCAGTTTCTGGTCGTGTGGAGCGACGCCCGCGGCGGGCCAAATGACGAAAGACAGATCTGGGGGCAGCTCCTCAATTCCAGCGGCAGCGATGTGGGTGGCAATTTCCTGATCTCGGATGAGTCCGGCTACGAGTACGCGCCCGGCGTGCTATACCATCCCGAGATGGCCGAATATCTCGTCCTCTGGAACCGGTCGACCCCTACTTTCCTGGATGAGTCGGACGTCCATGCGCGGCGGGTGTCCGCGGCGGGCGCGCTGCTGGGCGCGCGGATCGATGTCGCCGCCACCGCCGATCAGGAGGAATTCGGCAACGTTGCCATTGACGTCGACACCGGGAGTTACGTCATCCCGCTGACCACGGGGCCGACCATCGTCGCCCGAACCAAGGTCGAAGTCGTGAAGCTCAACTCCGCCGGGGTCCTGGTCGGCGCCCGCGAGCAGGTGGCGACGGACGACGCGGCCAACAAAGGGCCCAGCGCCGCGGTCTACGGCTCCACGCCGATCGGCCCAGGGGCCGGGGTGGCGGCGGTGAGCGAGGTCCTGATCGTCTGGCGCGACTCCCGCTCCGCTGCGGACCCCGACGACCTGTTGGCTCAAGACATCTACGCCCGCACAGCCGAGGTCCTGTCCGACGCCGACGGCGACGGGCTGCTGGACAACTGGGAAACGGGCGGCTTCGTCGATATGAACGACAACGGCGTGCTCGACGCCGGGGACTTCGACTTCAGCACGCTGCCCGCGGCCAACCAGCCGGACGTCAATCACAAGGACCTGTACGTCGAGGCGGACTGGATGTCGGTGGACGCGGACAATGACGGGATCACGAACGGCGACCCCGACCAGCCGGGGGATCACGACCACGCGCCGATCGCCGTCGCCGGCTCCCTTCCCACCGGGACCAACCTGGACACAGTGATCACCGCCTTCGCCAACGCCCCGGTCGCCAACCCCGACGGCATTAACGGGATCAACTTGCACGTGGACATCGGGCAGATGGGCGGCGGGGGCCCGATCGCCGAGACGGCCGGCGTGGACTTCTTCGCAGGCTTCGAGGGCGTCAAGGCGGCGAACTTCGCCGCGAGCCGCGCCCGGGTTTTCCGCTATGGCCTGTTCAAGCACGAGGGCAGCGGAAGGGGCGAGATTTGGGGCAATGACTTCTGGGCCGGAGGCGGCTCGAACACTCAGGTCTTGCAGGCGGTCACCTTCATGCACGAGTTCGGCCACACGCTCGGCCTGCGCCACGGCGGCGGGGACAACACCAACTGTGAGCCCAACTATTTTAGCATCATGAGCTACACCCACTCGAACACGGGTATCCCGCCGACGTTCCGGTTCGATTATTCCTTCCAACTCCTGCCCACGCTCAACGAAGCCGCGCTGAACGAAGGGCTCACCCTGGGCGACGGCAACGACCAGACCATGTTCTCCGCCGGTGGGGCGGCCGTCGGGCCGAATGCCCAAACCGCCGGCAACGTACCGATTGACTGGGACAACGACGGCATCCCTGGCGAAGTCGGCGGGGCGGTGGGCAACAACAACATCAACAACCTGGCCGTGTGTGCGCCCACGCCCGCGAACGAGATGCTCACCAGCTTCAACGACTGGGCCAACCTGCGCTACAACTGGCGCAGTTCGCCCCACGTCGACGACAACGTTCACAGCTTCCACGAGGAAGAGGACGTGACGGACGCAGGCAAGGACTTCTTCCGCGATCAATACGGCGCGCCGTCCCTCTCGCTCACCAAGACGGGCACAGCATCGGGCATCCCGGGCGATCCGGTCGCCTACGACCTCCTCGTAGAGAACGCGGGGCCCGGCCCGGCGCGTAACGTGGTGATCGTGGATACCTGGCCGGCCGGCCTCACGTTCACGGGCTCCAGCTTCCCCCCAGCGGTGAACGTGCTCAACGTCGACGGTAGCCGCACCCTGGAGTGGCACTTCGACCCGATCCTGTCCGGCGACGCGGTGACCGTGATGCTGGACGGGACCATCGACTTCCCGCCCGCCGCCGACGCGGTCACCAACAGCGTCGCGGCGACGGGCCAGAACGTGTTGGGCGAACCACAGCCCGCGCTCGTAGACGATCTCCTGACCGATATCCAGTTCCCCGAGTTCGAGGCGAGCAAGACCGCCACGCCCGCCGTGAACGCTGGCGAGGCAATTGTCTACACCTTGACGTATGAAAACGTCGGCGACGCGGACGCCGCTGGCATGGTGATCGTGGACACTTTGCCGTCAGACGTCTACTACAGCCTGGCCCTCGATCTGGGTGCAGGTCCGCAGCCGGACAGCGTAACGTCCAACGCGGATGGCACCACCGCGCTCACCTGGCTCGTCGGCGACGTGCCCGCCGGCTCCGGTCCGACGGTGATCGAGTACACGGCGCGCCCGAGTCTTCTGCTCTTAGAGGGCGACACGGTCGCCAACGACCTGGTGCTTGACTTCAGCGACGCCAACGGGAACGACTATCCGGCGCTCGTGCTCTCCGCCGCGACGACCATCACGGCCGTGCTGCCTACCCAGGACCCGCGCTCGCTCGGCTTCTGGCGCAATCACCCGGAGCTCTGGAGCGGGGAGGTCCTGGCCAGCCTCCAGGCGACGGACGATCGTTTCGACGGCGCAGACGGCTCGCCGCCGGACGGGGCGTTGTCCGCGGCCGAGGTGCAGGCTGCGCTTTCCCCGGGCGGGAATATGCCCACGGTACTCGAAGAGCAGCTGCTCGCAACCTACTTCAATCTGGCCACGCAGCGCATCAACGCCGGCACGGCAATCGTGTCGCAGACGGCGGAGCGACTGGGGCTGGCGAGTGTGCGCGATGCCGCCCTCTACGCCATGGACACGCTGCTGCTGCCGGTCGATCGCGTGAACCGCGAGCGCTACAGCGACGCGAACATCGTCCTGGACGAGATCAACAACAATCGGAGCGAGGTGTACCCGTAACCAGGCCTATGGCCTT
>DATDRS010000104.1:0-6246 GCA_035291605.1 Anaerolineales bacterium
CATCATCCTGCTGGGCGCGCTCGCCTCCATCCTGCTCGTCATCTTCGGCGGCGACACGCATGACTTGTTGCCGCTTTACGCTGTTGGTGTGTTTATCTCCTTTACACTGTCCCAGTCTGGCATGGTCGTCCGCTGGTTTAGACTGAAAACCCGCGGCTGGCAGTGGGGGGCTCTCATGAACGGCATTGGCGCGCTTTCCACATTTGTCGTACTGGGTGTCATCGTCGTCACGCGCTTTCTTCACGGGGCCTGGATTGTCACCATCCTTATCCCGGTCATCGTCTGGATCTTCCTGAGCATCCACCAGCACTACCGGCAGGCGGCCGCGCAGCTCTCGCTCGACGAATACGGCGCGCCGCCGCGCATCCGCCGCCACCGCGTCATCGTGCCGGTGGCCGGGATACATCGGGGGGTGCTGCACGCCCTGCAATACGCCGCCTCGCTGTCGAACGACGTGACGGCGGTGTATGTGGAGACCGACCCGACTGAGACGGAGAAGTTCCGGCAGAAGTGGGACAGGTGGGGCGACGGCATCCGGCTGGTCGTCTTGCGCTCCGAATATCGCTCGATCATCGAGCCGCTCATCGCCTACCTCGACAAACTGGAAGCCTGCCAGGCGGGCGACGTAATCACCGTGGTCATGCCGCAGTTCCTGCCCTCGCGCTGGTGGCACAACATCCTGCACAACCAGACGGCGTTCCTGATCCGTCTGGCGCTGCTCTTCAGACGGGGCATGGTCGTGACGGACGTGCCGTACCGTCTGAGAGATTAGCGGCGACGCGGAGAAATCCGGTTTCCCGAGGGGAGAAACTGAGTTTCTGAGGCGCACGGGCGGAGAGATCGAGGATTAGAGATTGGAGATCGGGAAGTGAAGATGAGAACAAGCCAAAAACAGAATATCGTGATCGTCGGCTGCGGGCGGGTAGGGGCCGAGTTGGCGCTCTCCATTTACCAGCAGGGCCATAATGTGGCGATCGTGGATTCCAACCTGCGCGCGTTCGACAAGCTGGGCGCGGAGTTCCGCGGGCGCACCGTGCAGGGCGAGGCGATTGACCGGGAGGTGCTCAAGCGCGCCGGGATCGAGACCGCCGACGCCTTCGCCGCCGTCACCACCTCCGACAGCGTCAACATTGTGGCCGCGCGCGTCGCCCGGGACATCTTCAACGTCCCTCACGTGGTCGCCCGCGTCTACAACCCGCGCCGCGCGCCCATTTACGAGAAACTTGGCCTGCCGACCATCGCCTCGTCCTCCTGGGGCGCCAAGCGCATCGAGCAGTTGATCCTGCACCCCGGATTGCAGAGCGTGTCCACCGCCGGGCACGGCGAAGTACAAATTTACGAGATCAGCATCCCGCACGCCTGGGAGGGACGCACCGTCGGCGACCTCGTCCCCGAGCCGCACGCCCGCGTGGTCGCCATGTCGCGCGGCGGGCGCGGTTCCCTGCCCAACCCCGACACCGTCCTGCAGGCCCACGACATCCTGCAGGTCAGCGCGACGGACGCGGGGGCGGCCCTCCTGCGCCAGCGCCTGCACACCAACGGAGAGAAATAACCATGTTTGTACTTATCGTCGGCGGCGGCCGCACCGGTTCCCATCTCGCCTCGCTCCTGCTGCTGCAAGGGCACGAAGTCCGCTTGATTGAGCACCGCCCGGATATCCTCACCACGCTCCACCGGGAAATCCCGACCGAGGTGATCTTCGAGGGCGACGGCACCGACCCGCAGACGCTGGAAGCCGCCGGCATCCAGCAGGCGCAGGTGGTCGCCGCCGTGACCGCCGAAGACGCCGACAACCTCGTCGTCACCTCGCTGGCGCGCTTCCAGTACGGCGTCCGGCGCATCATCGGCCGGATCAACAACCCCAAGAATGCCTGGCTATTCACCAAGGATTTCGGCGTGGACGTCGCCCTCAACAGCGCCGACATCATGGCGAAACTGATCGAAGAGGAAATGTCCATCGGCGACATGATGATCATGCTCAAAATCCGCCGGGGCAAATACTCGCTGGTCGAGGAGAAGATCGCGCCGGGGGCCAAAGCCATCGGCGTGGCGATCAAGGACCTGCCTCTATCGGAGCACTGCATCATCTCGGGCATCCTGCGGGGCGGGGAAATGGTCCTGCCGCGCGGCGTGACGGTCCTGGAAGAAGGCGACGAAATCCTGGCGCTCGTGGACGAGCCGGCTCGCGTCGAGTTAGCCAGGCTGCTGGGCCGCCCCGGCGAGGAACTGCCCACCGCGCCAACAGACGAGATGCGTTCGACCGAACCGCTGCTGCATTGACAAAAAGGCCTGCGGGAGTAGAATGCACGCGGCATTTTTGAGAAAGACGTATGGACACTGACCTGGAACCTGACTCTACGCGCCGGCCCCCTCTGGACGGAGCCTAAGGCCCCGCTTCGCGCCTCACCTCGTGACGCGCCGCGCCGGCCCGGCTCCGAGCCGTGCGGCGCGTTTCATCTAGGAGGTGAGCGTGGAACAAAACGTCATTGACACCGCGCTGGAGCGCGTGCGCACTGCTCTCGAAGCCGGCCAGGTGGACGAGGCCATCTCGGTCCTGACCACTCTCCACCCGGCCGACCGCGCCGACGCCTTCGCCGACCTGCCCCCCGACGACCAAAACGAAATCCTCCCCCGCCTCGACGCCGAGGCCACGGCCGACCTCCTCGAAGAACTCGAGGATGAGGAAGCGGCGGAAGTCGCCGCGCAGCTCTCCGCCGAGACTCTGGCCGACGCGCTGGATGAGATGGAGCCGGACGAGGCCGCCGATGTGCTCGGCGACCTTTCGCCCGAACAGGCGGCCTCGGCCCTGGCTCAAATGGACGCTTCGCGCGCCGACGAGGTCATTCCTCTATTGGCTCACGCGGACGATACCGCCGGCGGCCTGATGACCTCCGCGTTCTTCGCGCTGCGCCGCCAGATGACGGCTCAGATGGCGATTGAGTTCCTGCGCACGCAGCACCCGGACACCGACACACCCTATTACCTCTACGTCGTGGATCGCTTCGACAGGCTGATCGGCATCGTCGGGCTGCGCGACCTGATCGTGGCCGACCCCCAGACGGTGATCGAGTCCATCATGAGACCCGAAGTGACGAACGTGCCGGTGGGCACGGACCAGGAGGAAGTCGCGCGCCTCATGTCCCGCTACGACCTGGCGGCCATGCCCGTGGTGGACGGCGAGGGCAAACTGGTCGGCGTCATCCACAGCACCGATATCGTCAACGTCGTTGAAGAGGAGGCGACTGAGGACCTTCAAAAGATCGGCGGCTTAGAGGCGCTCGACGAGCCGTATATGCTGATCTCGTTTTGGCGCATGGTCCGTAAGCGCGCTGGCTGGCTGATCATATTGTTTCTCAGCGAGATGCTCACGGCCACAGCGATGGGTTTCTTTGAGGTGGAAATCGCTCGCGCAGTGGTGCTGGCTCTCTTCGTGCCATTGATTATTTCTAGCGGCGGCAATTCAGGTTCGCAGGCCGCCACTTTGGTGATTCGGGCCATGGCCCTTGGCGAAGTAAAACTCCGCGATTGGTGGCGCGTGATGCGGCGTGAAGTGCTTTCAGGGCTCACACTCGGCGCTATTTTGGGCAGCATTGGCTTTCTTCGCATCGCGGCCTGGAACTTCGCGTTCGATACCTACGGCCCATATTGGCCGCTGATTGGATTGACGGTTGGGTTATCACTTATCGGGATTGTTCTGTGGGGAACGCTCGCAGGCTCCATGCTCCCACTGTTTCTGCGGCGCATCGGCCTTGATCCGGCAACGTCCTCAGCACCGTTTGTCGCGACACTCGTGGATGTAACAGGGCTTATTATCTACTTTAGCGTCGCATCGCTAGTCCTCAGGGGAACGCTTCTCTAATCCACCGGATGCTAATGAAAAAACCTATCGTCAACGTGGGGTTTGGGTTGTTTTTAGGATTGGCAACCCTGTTTTTGCCATACCTGGCCGCCTGACGTGAAACGGCTGCCGATTAATGCGTCTTTCCAAGCGCCCAGATGGCTGTGGACCGTATGGGGCCTGGCGCTCCTATTGACCATCGGTTTAGCGCTCAACATCTCGCCCTGGTTACTTGGCGACGCCGATTGGAGGTGGCGGCACGTGCCCCTGATTGACTTCACAAACTTGGCATACGTGGCGCTATTGCTGGCGATCTATATTGGTCTGGCTGCTATATTATGGAGGTGGGCGCTCCAGGGAACCCATCCTCAACGCGGGTGGTGGATAGTCGCCTACGTCTCAATGGCATCGCTCGTCATCCAGGTTGCCACTCAGACCATCTCTTCCCCTGACCCTTTCAGCTCCCTGATGTTGCGCACCACCTCCCCTTTTCTCTCCGGCTATCACGACGCGGCGCTGGAAGTTGAGGATGTGAGCGACTTCCTGCGGAGGTTCCCTGAGATCGCCCCGAACTACTTGCCACATCCCCAACGACATCCGCCGGGTCTGATCCTGTACTTTGTAAGTCTGGAGAGGTGGTTCGAGCAATTCCCAGCGCTGGCTACTCAAATCACAAAGATCCTGCGCCGCTACCGCTGTGAGCAGTGGCCGCTGCTGTATGCGAGTGACGCCCAGTACGCCGCCGCAGCGGGCGGCCTGCTGACGCTATGGCTCAATGCCCTGGCGGCTATCCCGCTGTACGCCGCAGGCCGATCTCTGATAGGGCGCTCTGCCGCCCTCGCCGCGGTGCTTATTACGCCCCTAATCCCTGGGTATATCCTATGGGCCGCCATTTGGGATCAAGCCTTTGTGATCGTCACGACACTGACGCTTTGGTTACTCGACCAGGCGCTCAGGCTACACCGCTCGTGGGCCTGGTGGGCTGCCGGCGTTCTCCTGTCACTCGCCAGCTTCTTCACCTACGCGATGTTGGTCCTGGTCGGCTTTGTGGTCATCTACACGCTGCTGCGCCTTTACTTGCCACGTGAATTTCAGCGGGCATCTCTGCGACAAGGGCTGTGGAACAGCCTGGGATTTTTGATAGGCCTGACCAGTGTTTGGTTAGCCTATTGGTTAGCATTTGGCGTGACTTTTATTGAGGTGTATGCGGCGACGACCGCAGCCCATTTTGCAATGTCCACGCGCTATGTCCTGAGATTAATCTACAATCCTTATGATTTTGTGCTGTTCCTGGGCTATGGGTTAGGTTTGCTATGGCTGGCAGCGGTCTGGCAGACGGTAACTGACCGCACTTCACTGGACGAGCGCCTGACCTCACCCAGGCGCAGCCTGGTGCTGGCTTTCACACTGACCATGAGTCTGCTCACGTTGTCCGGAGTCTCACGGGCCGAAGTCGGGCGGGTCTGGGTCTTTCTTATGCCGCTGGCTGTGCTCGCCGCCTTTACCGTGGAGCATGGCCCGGCGCATTCGATCCGGCATTGGATCATGACCGCGGCGCTGCTCGGCGTCCAGCTTTTAGTGATGCAATCTGTGCTCGTTCTGGACGACGCTATCATGCCCTCCCCCAGGGAACGACTACGGCTTCACCAGACCTCGCTGCCTCCGACGGCCAAGCCCATGCGCTCCCATCTGGGCCAGACGATAGACCTGGCAGGCTTTGAGGTGAATAAAGTCAGGTTGCAGCCGGGCACAACGCTCCGCCTCACGCTTTACTGGCAGGCATTCGAAACACCCGCGCGCGTTTATACTCGATTTGTGCATGTCTATGAGAACAAAGCCGGCCTTAGCGCGCAACACGATAGCCCCCCACGTGAGGGCCAATACCCCACGACCTGTTGGCAACCCGGCGAGATTGTAGCCGACACGGTTTCACTTACCCTCCCGCCTCAAGCTGCGCCGGGGATTTACCAGGTAATTGTCGGCATGTATGATCCGGCCGCGGACAATCAGCGCCTGCCAACTTCTGGACCAGGCGCGCATGATTCGGCCATCGTCGTAACTCAAGTAGAGGTGTCAGCCAGCGCTTCCCCGTGAACAACGCCGAGATGAGGCTGGAGGCGCAGGACACGACGATTTTTCTTTGACGAGGCAACTATGAAATACATGATTGTGAATGCCGACGACTATGGGCGCACGCCCACGGTCTCGGCCGGCATCCGCAAAGCGCACCTGGAGGGCATCCTCACCTCGACGACGGCCATGATGAACATGCCCGAGGTCGAGGCCGACCTGCACACCGCGCTCAAGGAATGCCCGGACCTGGGGCTGGGCGTGCACCTCACCCTCACTGCCGAAGGCCCCGTCCTTTCTCCCTCACATTTGCCATCCCTGATGCGCCTCTCAGACGG
>DATDRS010000105.1:0-2331 GCA_035291605.1 Anaerolineales bacterium
TGGTAACCACAGTTCGGGCAGCACAGCAGAGAACAGCCCTGCACCGCCGCCATCGGGCAGCCCGTGTAGCAGGTCAGGGCTTTCTCGTCGAATGCGTAACCACACAGAGGGCAGTTCATGGCAGTCGCCAGTCGCCAGTCGTCAGTAGCCAGTAGACAGACTGATCACTTTCTCAAAACACTACGCCCCAGGACCGGAACACGAAATTGAGCACGGCCCCGACCCCAAAGGCAAACGGGAATACGAAAGCCACGACCCAGGCGGCGGTCTTCCAGCCGTGCTCTTTCACGATCACCAGCACGTTGGCGATGCACGGCACGAACAGCGTGATGACGACGAGGCTGATGACGAGCTGCGTCGGGGTCAGTTGCCCGGCGCGCGCCAGCGTGAAGAAGCCCGCCGCGCCGTAATCGCGGCGCAGAAAGCCGATGATGAACGCGCCCGTCGTCTCCGGCGGCAGGCCCAGCCCACCCTGCACCAGCGGCGCGGCCCAGCGTTCGAGCGCGCCCAACGCGCCGGTCCGGTCGAGCGTGAACAGGATGAGCGTGCCCAGCACGAACAGCGGCAGGACTTCTTTGAGATACCACTCCAGCCGCGCGACCGTCTTGACGAGGATGTTGCTCACCTGCGGTACGCGTATGGGGGGCAATTCCAGGATGAAATCGGAGCGCGGGCCGGGAATGAGGCGCGCGGCCAGCCAGCCGACGGCGAAGATGACGGCGGTCACGACCGCGCCCCACACGACGACGGCCGAGGGCGGCAGGAAGGCGATCATGCCGAGCAGGACGCCCAACTGCGCGGAGCACGGCACGCCCAGCGCGAGCAGGAGCGTTACCAGCACGCGGTCTTTGCGCGTTTCGAGGATGCGCGTTGTGAGCGTCGCCATCGTGTCGCAGCCGAGGCCCAACACCATCGGCAGCACCGCTTTGCCGTTCAGGCCCATGGCTTTGAACGGGCGATCCATCATCACCGCCAGGCGCGGCAGGTAGCCGGAGTCTTCGAGGAGGCCGAAGGCGAGGAAGAAGGTGAGCACAATGGGCAGGACGATGGCAATGCCGTAGGTGAGCGCCATCGTGATCAGCCCGTATTCGCCGACAAGCAAATCTACCATGAGGGGCAGGGGGATCAGCCGCACTAACTGCTCGGCCACGGGTGTAAGCCACTGGCCGAAGAGGACTCCCTCCATCCACCCCACGAGCACGCCTGCGCCCAGCTGCCCGACGAAAAGATACAGGCCGACCAGGACGGCGGCGAGGATCGGCCAACCCCAGGCCGGATGCACGGCGGCTCGGCCAAACTTCTCGGCCCACGTGGTTTTTGGTTTGCCTGAGTCTTGAACCACCTGCCCGAGGAGGCAATCCACGCACCGCAGCCGCTGCCGGGTGATCTCGTAACTTAGCGGCTGCCCGTAGCGCGCGGCAGTCTCGGCGACGATGGCTTGAATGGCGGCCAGGTTTTCGCCGCCATAGCGGGCCGCGAGGTCGGCGTTGCCCGCGAGGATCATCAGCGCCAGCGCGCGCGCGCCGGTCAGGTCCGAGGGCAGCAAGGCGGTGAGGCGCTCCACCGCGTTCTCGATCACGCCGTCGTAGCGGATGCGGTACCCAACCGGGCGCGGCACGTCCAGCCGGGCGCGAAGCGCGTCCAATCCTTGCTTGCGCGTCGCCACCGTCTCGACCACTTCCGCGCCGAGGACCTGCGCCAGGCGGCCGGTGTCGAGCGTGAGGCCGCGCGCCTGGGCTTCGTCGGTCATGTTCACGTCGAGGACGAACGGGTGGCCGAATTCGGCGAGTTGGACGGTGAGCAGCAGGCTGCGGCGCAGGTTGCGCGCGTCGGCGACCTGCACGACCACGCGGGGCGGGCGGGCCAGGAGGATGTCGCGGGTCACGCGCTCGTCGTCCGAGCGCGCGTAGAGCGACTGGATGCCGGGCGTGTCAATCAGCGGCCAGTCGCCGACTCTGCCGGCGCTGACTTCGACGGTCGTGCCGGGGAAGTTGGAGACTTCGACGTAACGGCCGGTCAGCGCGCCGAACAAGGCGCTCTTGCCGACGTTGGGGTGGCCGACGAGGACGATGGGCGCGTCCGGGTCGAGGGCGGGGGGTGCGGAGTGACAATGCATAGATGTGCACATTAATGCGCCTCGCCTGTGACGCGCCGTTGCAGGCAGGTCGCAGGCGAGGCGGCCAGGTGGGCCCTTGAAAATATCGGGGAGGGATGTCTCAGGCTTCAGGCCGCCTTCCAAAAGCGTGTCCCGGCGGAGAGACTCCACTGACCAAATTCTGGCGTGCCTGTTTGCACTGTGGGTCGCGCACTGCCACGCGCATACTGCGCCGA
>DATDRS010000106.1:0-3965 GCA_035291605.1 Anaerolineales bacterium
GTAAAATAGGGTATCATCACCCAAATCACACCTCTGCTACCGGAGACTCATCCATGGATACCACCGAAGCCCTGCTCAAAGAACTGACTGAGGCGCACGGCGTGCCCGGCCACGAGGCCGAAATCCGCGCCGTGATGCGCCGCCATCTCGAAGCCCTGGGCGCGCTGGAACAGGACAAGATTGGCAGCCTGATCTGCAAGCAGACGGGCGCCAGCGAAAGCCCGCGCGTGATGCTGGCCGGACACATGGACGAAATAGGCTTCATGATCAAGCACATCACCAAAGAGGGCTTCCTCAGGTTCCTGCCGCTGGGCGGCTGGTTCGATCAGGTGCTGTTGGGCCAGCGCGTGGTGATCAAGGCCCCTAAAGGCGACGTGCTCGGCGTGATCGGCGCGAAGCCCCCGCACCTGCTGCCGCCCGACGACCGCAAGAAAGTCGTCGAGAAGAAAGACATGTACATTGACATCGGCGCGACCTCGCAGGAAGAGGTGGAGGCGGCGGGCGTGCGCGTCGGCGACGGGGTCGTGCCGCTGGCCGACTTCCGCGTGCTCGCTAATCCCAGGACCTATCTGTCCAAAGCCTTTGACGACCGCGTGGGATGCGCGCTGATGGTGCAGGCGCTGCAAGAGCTAAAGCAGACCGGCCACCCTAACCTGGTGTACGGCGTGGCGACCGTGATGGAAGAGGTAGGCGTGCGGGGCGCGACGACGAGTGTGGAAGTCGTCAACCCCGATGTCGCCATCATCCTCGAGTCCGACATTGCGGGCGATGTGCCGGGGATCAAAGAAGAAGAGTCTTCGGTGAAACTGGGCCAAGGGCCGACGGTCGTGCTGTTCGACGCGCGCATGATCCCCAACCTGCGCCTGCGTGACCTGGTGATGGACACCGCAAAGGAACTGGGCCTCCCTCTGCAAACCTCGTCCATTGAGGGCGGGGCCACGGACGGCGCGGCCATCCACCTGCACAAGAGCGGCGTGCCCACGGTCGTGCTGGGCGTGGCCGCGCGCCACATCCACTCGCACGGGGCCATCCTCCACCGTGACGACTACGACAACGCGCTCAAGTTACTTACCACCGTGGTGCGCAAACTGGACGCGGCGACAGTGGCTGGGCTGACCGGGTGAGGCGGATTGCAGGTCGCAGATAGCGGATGGCGAACAAGGGATGCCCACTTGCCCGCTCAGCTCCGCAGCCGCGCGCCCTTTGGGTCATACAGTACGTCCGGCGCGACGACGGCGGGGACGCGCTCGCCGAAAACCTCGACTTCGAGCGGCGCGCCTTCCTTCGCCAATTCCAGCGGCAGGTAGATGAAGGCGATGTTCTTGCCCACGGTGTAACCGTAGCCGCCAGAGCGCAGCCGACCCACGATTTCGCCGTTGGCGAAGACTGCCTCGCCGCCGTACATCACGATGTCGCCGCTCAGCGTGAGCGTGGATAACTTGCGCTGGACGCCCTGGGCTTTCACCTGTTCCAGCGCCGCGCGGCCGATGAAATCGCCCTTCTTGAGTTTCACGCAGAAACCCAACCCGGCCTCGTAGGGATTCTCGGTCGGTGTGATGTCGGCGCTCCAATACCGGTAGGCTTTCTCCAGCCGCAGCGAGTCGAGCGATTTATACCCGGCCGGCTGAATGCCAAACTCTCTCCCGGCGTCCATCAGCGCATCCCAGGCGGGAACGGCGTCGGCGGGGCGCATATAAAACTCCCAGCCCAACTCGCCCACGTAAGTCACGCGCTGCGCCCAGACCTCCGCGCTGCCGATGGTGATGGCTTTCGCGGTCATGTACGGGAAGGCGGCGTTGGACACGTCGTCGCTCGTCGTCTTCTGCAGCACACTGCGCGCCTCCGGCCCCCACATGCCGATCACGGCCCAATCCTCGGTGACGTCGCGCAGCTCGACCGAGCCGTCGCCCGGCAGGTGCATCCTGATCCAGCCGAGGTCGCCCGCGATGAAGTTGCTGCCGGTGATCACGCGGAAGTCATCTTCGCCGAGCCGGATGATCGTCAGGTCGCTCTCAATCCCGCCGCGCGGGTTGAGGAACTGGGTATAGACCACGCTGCCCACCGACTTGTCCACCGTGTTGTCCGCCAGGCGCTGGAGCAGGGCCAGCGCGCCGGACCCACACACGTCAATCTTGCCGAAGGAGGTCATGTCCCAAAGGGCGACGCGCTCGCGGGCCGCCCGGTGCTCCTCGCCCACCTGCTCGAAGAACGCCGGCCTGGCCCAACCCCACTGTTTCTGCTCCGCGCCCATCCTCCGGCCCGGTTTGCCCGGCTCAAAATAGTTGACGCGCTCCCAGCCGTTCTTCTCGCCGAACGCCGCGCCGAGTTCCATCAATCGCGCGTCGAGCGGGCTGAGGCGCCTCTGCCGGACCTGTTCGTTCTCGTCGTGCGGGTAACGCAGGACATAGTAGTAATGGTAAGACTCGCGCGCGCGTTCGGCAGAGTATCTCTGGTCTTCCATGATCGGCCCGAAGCGCCGCACGTTCAACTCGGTCACGTCATACGGCGGTGCGCCGTTCACAATCCACTCGGCGATGATCTCGCCCATTGCGCCCCCTGCCCCAAAGCCGGTGTGCGAGAGGCCGCACGCCGCCCAGAATCCATGCAGGCCGGGGACGGGGCCAAGCAGTGGGCGGCTGTCCGGCGTGATCGCTTCCGGCCCGTTGACCAGATGCATCAGTTCGGCCTTCTCCAGTATTGGAATGCGGCGGATCGCGCCTTCCATGATCGGGCCGAACAAATCCCAGTCGGGCGCGAGCAGCTTGCTGGTGAACTCCCATGGGACGCCCTCCACCGACCAGGCCACCGGCTCTTCCTCGAAACCGCCGACGAGGAACCCGCCCTGCTCCTCGCGCATGTAAAAGAGATACTCCGGGTCGCGCAGGCACGGCGTGTTCTTGGGCAGTTCGTGGCCGGGGACGGGTTTGGTGGCGAGGTGCTGGTGCATCAGCGGCGTCATCGGCAGGTTCACGCCGACCATCGCCCCGACCTGCCGGCCCCACATTCCGGCGGCGTTGATCACACACTCAGTTTTGACCTCCCCATGCTCTGTCCGCACGCCGGTGACCTCGCCGCGCGGCGAGAGGTCAATCCCCGTCACCCGCGTATCGGTCGAGATCGTGACCCCCATTTCCTTCGCGCGCCGGGCGATCTCCATCGTCACGCCGTTCGGGTCCACGTGCCCATCGTTCGGCAGGTAGATCGCGCCGTACAAGTCCTTGTCGCTCATGTGCGGGAAGATGCGCATCGCCTCGGCGGGCGAGATGATTTCCACGTTGAGGCCGATGGCCTTGGCCATGCTCACCTGGCGCTGCAAGAACTTGAACTGGTTCGGGCTGGAGGCCACGCGCAGACTGCCCACCTCGTTCCAGCCGATGGGGTGGCCGGCCTCGTCTTGCAGCTGGCGGTAGAGCGAGATGCTGATCTTGCGCATCCGCATCAGCGCGGGCGAGGTGTGGAAGTGGGTGAGCAGGCCCGCGGCGTGCCAAGTGGAGCCGCTCGTCAACTGGCCTTTGTCGAGCAAAAGCACGTCGGCGCGTCCGAGTTTAGCCAGGTAATAGGCGATGCTGCATCCGGCGATCCCGCCGCCAATGATGACGATTTGGGCGTCTTTGAGGTGAGGCATGGTGATCGGTAGAGATTAGAGGATGGGGAGATGACAAATAGAGGCCGGAGGCCTGGAAGACCTCCGACCTCCATCTGCTACCTGCTCTCCGCTATCTGCCCACTGCTACTCTGGCGGAATCTCCTTGAACGCATACTCGACGTTGATGCCCTTGGACTTCTGGCTGTTCTTGAAGTAGGCGTACATCAGCCACGAGACAACGATGATCGCTAACGCGATAATCTGCGCCCAGAGGTGAGCGGGGAAGTCGCTGAAGTCCCAGTTGCCCAGCACGCCCAGCTGCGGCGCGAAGAGGAAAGCCAGCACCATCAGCGTTCCCAACACCGCGCCCAGGCTGCCG
>DATDRS010000107.1:0-6997 GCA_035291605.1 Anaerolineales bacterium
GGCACCCCGCGCTCTGCCAGATAGCGCTTCACTTCCCCAATCGTCAAGACCTTGTCATGAAACAGCGAGGCCGCCAGCGCCGCGTCGGCTTTCCCATCTGTCAGCACTTCCGCAAAATGCTCCAACCGCCCCGCCCCGCCCGAGGCGATTACCGGCACCGACGCGACCTCGGCGATGGCGCGCGTGAGTTCCAGATCGTACCCGTTCTTCGTCCCGTCCGCGTCAATGCTCGTGAGCAAGATTTCGCCCGCGCCCAGCGCCACCACCCGCTGCGCCCACGCGACGGCGTCGAGGCCGGTGGGAATCCGGCCGCCTGCCATATACACTTGCCAACGCGGCGTGCTGCGTATCTCGCGGTCCATATTGGGGTTTGGGTCTTGTCCCCTTCGCCCTGCTTCGGGGATCTGCGAGGATTCGGGAATTTCCACGCGCTTGGCGTCAATGGCGACGACGATGCACTGGCTCCCAAAGCGCTCCGCGCCTTTGGTAATCAGTTCCGGCGTCTTCACCGCCGCCGAGTTGATGCTGACCTTGTCCGCTCCGGCGAGCAGGATCGCGCGCATATCGTCCACCGAGCGGAGGCCGCCTCCGACGGTGAGCGGCAGAAAGACATCGTCGGCCACGCGACGCACCATCGGCGCGACCGTGGCGCGGCCCTCTGGCGTGGCCGAAATGTCGAGGAACACCAGTTCGTCCGCCCCTTCGGCGTCGTACAGGCGGGCCTGCCCCACCGGGTCGCCCGCGTCGCGCAGACCGACGAAGTGGACGCCCTTCACCACACGGCCCTCTTTCACGTCGAGGCAGGGAATGATGCGCTTGGCTAACATGATACAGTAACCAGTCGTCAGTCGTCAGTCGTCAGATGTAGAGCCTCGGCGAGATTGACGCGCCCCTCGTATAACGCCCGGCCCACAATCACGCCCGCCAATCCGGCCTTGCGCACCCGGCGCACGTCCTCGATCCCGGCCACGCCGCCCGCAGCGATGACGAGCAATCCCGTTTCACGCGCGAGTTCGGCGCTGGCAGCCACATTCACGCCTGCGCCAACCCCATCCCGCGCCACGTCGGTGAACACACACCACGTAACTCCATGCGCGCGCAAACGCTGGCCCAACTCGACCGCCGTCAGCGCCGACGCCTCGGCCCAGCCTTTGGTCCGCGCTTTGCCCTCGCGCGCGTCAATCCCCACAGCCATCCGCTCAGGCCCAAACTCGCGCAAGGCCCAATCTACCAGCCGCGGATTCTCAATCGCCGCCGTGCCGATCACCGCGCGCGTCACCCCCGCTTCCATCACGCGGCGAAGGCTGGCCTGGTCCCGTAATCCGCCGCCGAATTGGACTTTCAAGCCGGCCGCGAGAATGGAGATCAGAGATGGGAGATTGGCGCTCGCTTCATCGCCAAAGGCCCCATCGAGATTGACCACGTGCGCCCATTCCGCGCCCTCGGCCTTCCAGCGTTCGGCTACCGTGCGCGGATCATCCGCATACACCGTCTGCCGGGCCGGGTCCCCCTGCGCCAGGCGCACGACTCTGCCGCCGCGCAGGTCTATCGCAGGAAAGACCCTGAAGCGTGAGGCCTGGAGCGTGGAGCGCGCGCTTTCGTCATCCATCACCCGCCACTCGTCACCCGTCCTTCACCCCCGCTCTACAAAATTCCTGAGCAGCAACAGCCCGACGTGCTGGCTTTTTTCGGGGTGAAATTGAATGCCATACACGCGCCCGCATCCGACGATGGAGGGATATTCGCCGCCGTATTCTGTGGTGGCAAGAGTATCTTCTGGCTGCGCCGCGCAATAGTAGCCATGATTGAAGTAGGTATATGCGCCCTGGGGCAGGCCATGAAAGAGCGGGCTATCCTTGCAGGGGTGGATTTGGTTCCAGCCAGTCTGGGGGATTTTGAGACCGGAGATTGAGGACTGATCATGAGTGAGTGGAAAGCGCTTGACTCGCCCCGACAGGATGCCTAGGCCCTCATGCTCGCCCATCTCCTCGCCGACCTCAAACAGCACCTGCATCCCCACGCAGATGCCAAGCAGCGGCGTCCCGCGCGCGGCGACTTCTTTCACTACCTGGACTAACCCGCCTTCGCGCATCCCCTTCATCCCATCGCCGAACGCGCCGACGCCGGGCAGCACGACTTTATCGGCGGCGAGGATCACCGCCGGGTCATCGGTGAGCCGCACGCCCGCGCCGACGTGTTCGAGGGCTTTTCGCACCGAGCGCAGGTTGCCGATGCCGTAATCAATGAGGGCGATCATGTCGCTCCCTTTCGCAAGTTCATGAGTTCCAGCGCCACGGCAGCCGGGTTCACAAGCATGTGAAAGTGCCCTCCCGGCAACTCGCGGCACATCCAGCCGTTCCTGCGCGCCAGCGCTTCCCATCGCTCGTAAGCCGAAGTGAATTTCAGGTAGCCGCACGGGGCATCAGGCCAACTGTCAAAGACAGGCAGAGGTTCCTCGAAGAACGCCAGGGAGCGGGGACGCAATTCCGCCAGCATCCGCCGCCGTAACCCGCCGTCCGGGATCACCTCGGCGAGGTCGGCGTCACTCCAGGCGGGGAAACGTTCGCCGGAAGCCAGCGCCAGACGAAATTCCTCCGCTATTTCAGTCGACTCTTCGGCCATGAGGGCGAGCCGGCTCGCGCCCGCCTCGGGTATCACCGCGTCCACGAAAAGATAAGCCGTGACAGGACGGCCGCTCATTTGCCGGATAGCGGGCAGCAACGGTCCGGCGCCGCTATGACCGACGAGCACCAAAGTCTGCTCCGCAGGAACTGCTGCCACCGCTCGTGCAACGCTGGCAGCGTGCTGTTTCCAATAAGGCTCTTTGGCGTCCTCGGCGTCGTGGAGCAAGGGCACAATCACCTCAACGCCCACCCGTCGGAGTTCATCCGCCACCAGCGCCCAGGTGAGCGGCCCAACGAGCGGGCTGTGAATGAGGACAAAGACTTCTTTATTCATCACAACCTTCCTTTCGTCGAAGGCACATTCTCCGCGCGCCTCAGGTCAACCTGCGTCGCCGCGTCCAGCGCCCGCCCCAGCGCCTTGAATACCGCCTCGGCCTGATGGTGGTCATCGCGGCCATAGAGCACGCGCATGTGGACATTGGCTTTGGCGGTGACGGCAAAGCTCTCGACGAAGTGCGCGACGAGTGAAGTCGGGAACTGGCCGATGGCCGGAGTGTGCCATTCAGCCTCCACGACTGCGTAGGGGCGGCCTGAGAGGTCAACGGCGGCGAACGCCAGCGTTTCATCCATCGGCACATAGGCCGAGGCGATACGCACGATGCCTTTTTTATCGCCCAACGCCTCGGCCAGCGCCTGTCCCAGCACCAGCGCGGTATCTTCAATCGTATGGTGCGGGTCAATGTGCAAGTCACCCGTGGCCTTCACCGTCAGGTCAAACAACCCGTGCACGGCAAGGTGCGTGAGCAGGTGGTCGAGGAAGCCGATGCCCGTGGCGATGTCGTGCTGGCCCACGCCGTCGAGGTCGAGGGAGAGGGTGATATCTGTTTCGAGGGTGTGGCGATGAACAGCAGCGGTTCGCATAGCAGATGGCTGAGGGTTGATTTCTGAGGGTGATTGAAGGCTTTCAATCTGCAATCACCCCTCAGAAATCCTTTTCAAAGCAGCGATGAGTACACTCGTATGCTCCGGCCTCCCCGCGCTGATGCGGAGGCAATCGCTCACGTAAGGCTTGTTGAAGTGGCGCACCAGGATGCCTTCGCGCTCCAACGCGGCTTGCAATTCTTTGGCCTCCCGCCCCACCACGCGGGCAAGGACGAAGTTGGCGCGGGACAAGAACGGGCGAAGGGATGGGATTTCGGAGAGCGCTTCCGCCAGGCGATCTCGCTCGGCAGTGAGCAGGGCAACCACGTGATCGAGATATTCAAGGTCTTCCAACGCGGCGATGGCAGCCGCCGTGGCGGCGACGTTCACGTTGTAGGGCTGCTTGATCTTCCACAGGTGCGGCATCAGGGCCAATGGGAACGCGCCGTAACCCACGCGCAACCCGGCCAACCCGGCCCGCTTGCTGAACGTGCGGAGCACGATCAGGTTGTCGTGCTCCAGCACCCAGGGCATGCGCGAGGCATTCGCGCCGTGAAACTCGACATAGGCCTCGTCGAGGACGACGACGACGGGGAGTTTGAGCAAACGTCGCAGGTCGTCGTCGGGGAGGACGTTCCCAGTTGGGTTGTTGGGAGAGGCGAGGAAGAGGAGTTTGGGAGGTGGGATGTGAGAGGTGAGAGGCCGGAGGTCGGAGATCGGCGATTGGAATAGAACCTCGATGGCGTCAATGTCCAGTGAAAAGTCGGGGCGGCGGGGAATCTCGACGACCTGCGCGCCGTTGACGGCGGCGTCGAAGGCGAACATGCCGAAGGTCGGCGGGCAGTCGAGGATGGCGTCGCCGGGGCGCAGGAAGAGGCGCATGATCAGGTCAATGAGTTCGTCCGAGCCGCTTCCGGCGAAGAGGTTTTCCATCGGCAGGCCGGTGTACTTGGCGAGGGCCGCGCGCAAGGCGGTGTTCTCCGGGTCGGGGTAGATATGGACGTAGGGGAGATGGGCGAGCGCCGCCAGCGCCTTCGGGCTTGGACCATAGGGGTTCTCGTTTGCGTCGAGCTTGATGATGTCCTTTGGGTCACGGCCCAGACGCTTGGAAAGCACGTCAAACGGCACGATCGGTTTGTAGGCCTGCATCGTGAGGATGTCGGGACGGATGAGGAAGGTGAGGTCCATGAGGGAGATGAGGCTCCTTGAAAAAAGTGAGGCGTGAGGTGAAGTGTATCATGGGTCACGCCAGGCGTCTCTCGGCGGCGAGGGCGTGCGCGGTGAGTTGCTCGGCCTGCGCCAGGCGCGCGGCGTGAGCGGCGATGGCCTGCGTCGTGGCCGGATCGAGCGCCACCAGGCTGGTGAGGCGCACGAAGTCGAGGACGCTCAGCGGCGAGGCGAACCGCGCGCTCCCGCCCGTGGGCATCACGTGGCTCGGCCCGGCCAGGTAATCGCCGAGGACCTCAAACGAATGCTCGCCGAGGAACAGCCCGCCCGCGCGTTTGATTTTGGGAACCCACGCCCACGGGTCGCGCACGGCCAGGCACAGATGCTCCGGCGCATAATCGTCGGCGAGCGCGACGGCCTGCGCGAGGTCGCGGGTGAGGACGATGCCGGAGTTGCGCTCGAAGGTCTGGGCGATGATGTCGGCGCGCGAGAGCGATTCGAGGAGATTAGAGATTTGAGATTGGACAGCCCGCGCCAGCGCCTCGCTCGGAGTCAGCAGGATGGCCGAGGCGAGGAGATCGTGCTCGGCCTGCGCCAGCAAGTCGGCGGCGACCCACGCCGGGTTGGCGAGTTCGTCGGCGACGACAATGGTTTCGGTCGGGCCAGCGAGGCCGTCTATGCCGACGACGCCGTAGACTAGTTTCTTGGCGAGGGTGACGTAGATATTGCCAGGGCCGACGACTTTGTCAACGGATTTGATGGATTCGGTCCCATAGGCCAGGGCGGCAATCGCCTGCGCGCCGCCGATTCTCAAGACCTCGGTCGCCCCGGCGATGTCGGCGGCGGCCAGGATGACGGGGTTGACAAATTCGGTTTCGGGAAACGCGGGGTTGGGCGGCGTGGCGACGACGATCTCGCTGACGCCCGCGACGCGCGCGAGGGTGACGGTGTGCAGCACCGTGGAGGGGAGCGGGGCCGTGCCGCCGGGGACGTAACAGCCGACGCGGTTGAGCGGCGCGACGATCTGGCCGAGCGTGCCGCCGAGTTCTTGCGTAAACCAGGAGGTCAGGGGCTGTCGCCGATGAAACGTTTCGAGGCGGCTGGCGGCGAGGCGAAGAGAGGCGACGATTTCCGTCGAAACATGCTCGTAGGCCGCCGAGACATTTGTGACGAGAAAACTATCCAGGGGCACACGGTCGAATTTTGCGGTCAACTCTTTCAGCGCCGCATCGCCCCGCGCGCGCACGTCCGCAAGCACCCCGTGGACGCGGTCGAGATATGCCTGCTCTTCAAAAACAGGCTTACGCCGCAGAATAGACTCAAGCGCCGTCTTGGCGTCATAGATTTTCATTGAGCCTCCGCGCGCGTTCGGGTTCCTCTTCAAAAATATACGTGATAGGCGAAACGACCACGCCGCTGCCGCCGACGGAACGCAGGGCTTTGACGGCTGGGATCAGCCGGTCTTTGTGGACGACGATGGTGACAGAGTGCCAGCGCTCGCCCGCGCGGGTGATGACCGACGCGAGCGTTGGGCCTTGCAGACCGCCCAGGTCAGGCTGCGCGAACAGGGCGCGGGCGATGGCTTCGGGCGAGTCCCCCCGCATATTGGCGACGACCATGTAATTTTCCTGCCCGCGCAGATAGGCCTCGATGTATTCGAGGAGCTGGCGAGCCAGGTCGAGGACCTCCGGACGGGCCTTGAGCGCCGCGCGGTTGGCGAAGAAGACGGCTTGGGAGCGGAGAATGACGCCGTCGTCGAGCGCGCGCAGCCGGTTGTCGTGCAGCGTCTGGCCGGAGGAGACGAGGTCGGCGATGAGGTCGGCGTAGCCGATGGCCGGGGCGACTTCGAGCGTGCCCTCGGCGGCGATGAGGTGGAACGCGCCGACGCCTTTCTCGGCAAGAAAACGTGAGGTAAGGCGGGGGTGTTGGGTGGCGACGCGGAGAGGGTGATTGGCAATTGGTAATTGGAGATTGGAGATTGAGTGAGCGGGCCAGTCTTCGGGGACGGCGAGGGTGAGTGCGCAGTAGCCGTAGTTCAGGGCCTCGTGCAGGATGATGATGTCGCCGTCTTCGCCGCGGCGCTCCTCGACGGCGTCCAATCCTGCGATGCCGAAGTCCACGCTGCCCTCGCGAACCGAGACGACGATGTCGCCGGGGCGCTGGAACATCACGGTGAGGCCGGGCAGCGCCGGAATGCGCGCGAAATATTGGCGCGGGTTGGGCTTGTCCACCCGCAGTCCGGCAGAGGCCAGGAAGCCGAGCGTGGCCTGCTCCAGGCGGCCTTT
>DATDRS010000108.1:0-2328 GCA_035291605.1 Anaerolineales bacterium
GCGAGCGTGTTGAGGGTGGCGATGAACGACGGCAGGGCCAGCATCACGAACAACAGGTACAACGCGGCGAACGACTGCTCGAAGAGCCGCTCGTTCTCCTGAATATACTTCTGGCCGGAGATCAGGTTGAACTGCGGATACTTCGCCGCAATGGCCCTCAGCTCCGGCTCGACCACGGCGGCGTCCGCGCCCGGCGCGAGATTCAACTGCAGGAAGACGTCCTCGGTCTTGTGGAAGTCGGCCGCCATATTGGCCTGCGAGATGTAGCCGGTCGTGATCTTCGCGTTCAGGAAGTCGTTAGCCACCGCGATCACGCGATACGCTTGCGCGCCATCGGGCGCGGCAAGGTGAAGCGCCTCCCCCACCTCGAGTTGAAACGCCGACGCCATCGGCCCGTTGACGATCAACGTTCGCCCCTGGGCCAGCTGCTCCCACGCGGTCACGGGGTCCCCGGCCTCGAAACTGAGGCCCGACACCTGGGGGAACGTCGCCGGGTTGAGGCCGAGCAGCGAGACCGCCGTCTCCCCCGAGCTGCTTTTGAGGGAGGCGGGCGAGGGCGCGGACGAAGCCGCGAACCGCATCGTGCTCACAACGCCCACACCCTTCGCCGCGCGCAGTTCGTCGGCCAGCGACTCGCGCGCGCCCACGTTGCTCGACCAGGCACCGACGGACGGTGGGACAAACAAATAGTCGCTGCCGAGGCTGCGGCGCAGGATGCCGCGGAAGCTGCCCGTGATGCTCGTGACCAGGCCGCCCATGCCGACGATGACGGCGAGGCCGATCATCGTCGTGCTGGCGGTGATGGCGGCGCGCGACGGCTGGCGCGTGAGGCTGCCTTCGGCGAGCGACCCGACGCCGTTGCGGGCGAAGGTGAGGGCGATCAACGCGCCGAACAGCGAAGCGATCGGTTTGACGAGCGCGGGCGCGACCAGCACCAACCCGGCGAGGCAGAGCAGCGCGCCCAGGCCGGTGAGGCCAAGGTTGCCGGGGGCCAGTCCCAGCACGGCCAGCCCGATGCAGACCGCGCCCAGGATGGCCGACCGGCGCGCGATCCGGCTCTGCACATCCGCCGCGGCCGGGCGCAGGGCTTCGAGCGGCGACACGTTGCTGGCGCTGAACGCGGGGAGAAGCCCCGAGGCCATGGTGACGCCGACGCCGAGCACGAGGCTGACGACGACGAGGGCCGGAGAGACGACCGGCCCGCCGAGATTGAGATTGACGAACTGCCGAACGACGCCTGACACAGCGGCCAGGATGCCCGCGCCCAACACATAGCCGCCGACGAGGCCAATCGTAGCGCCGATAGCGCCTTGCAAAAACCCTTCGGCCAGGATGGCGCTGATGACGGTCGCCCGGCTCGCGCCCACTGCGCGCAGCAGGGCGATGTCACGGCGGCGCTCGGCCACCACGGTGCGGAAAGTGTTGAAGATGATGAAGCCGCCCATCACCAGCGCGACGACGCCGAACAGGCTCATGGCGAACTGCGCGACCTGCAAAGCGGCGAAGAACTCGACGCCAGCCGACACCTCGCCGAGCCGGTAGTTCTGGCCCAGTGCAGACCCGACCGCCTGCGTGATCTCGGTTCGCTTGGCCTCGTCCGTCGTGTCGAACGCCGCGTCAATCGTGTTGACGAGGCCCGGCTGGTTGAACATCTTCTGCGCCTGGGCGAGGGTGACGAGCACTTCTTCGTTGCCGGGCGCTGTCCGCGCCGGGCGCAGGCCGACGATGGTGAGCGAGGTCATGCCCTCGGTGGTGGGCAGGCTGATCGCGTCGCCCACTTTGACGCCGAGGGTTTCGGCCAGGCTGGCCGTGATCACGGCGGCGTCGGCGTCAGCGGGGATCAGAAAGCGCCCATCTTCGATCACGTACGAGCGAAGCTGCCGCGCCGTCTCCACGTCGAGGCCGACGAGCGAGAGCGCGGCCAACCGATCCGGCGTGTTCGGGTCGTCGTCCACGAAGTTGACGGGCAGGTTGACGGTGCGGTTGAGGAAGCAGGAGGCGGCCCGCACGCCGTCCACCGCCAGCACCTCCTCGAGCGCGGCGGGGGAAAAGGCCTCGCCGGTCTTGTGCGTGACCGTCAGATCCACCTGCCCCAACAGGGCGAGGGCGTTGGCCTGAAAGGACTGGATGAAGGCCGGGATGACGATGTTCAGGCTGAACAGCACCAGCACGCCGAAGATCACGGCCAGGGTGGTGAGCGTTGTCCGTAATTTGCGTCCCATGAGGTAGCGGACGGCGAGGGTGAATGGGATGTTCACAGCAAACTCCAATGCGCGGTTGGGAGTTTGAGATTTGGAATTTCGGATTTCGCTACTCGTAGCGCAGCGC
>DATDRS010000109.1:0-5569 GCA_035291605.1 Anaerolineales bacterium
GTGGGTGATGCGCCGGCGCGGCCTGCCCATCCCCTCCATCGTCACGGCCGCCTATCTGAAGCTTGAGCGGGCGGCGCGCTGGCTGGGGCTGGCGTTACCCGTGACCTTTACCCCGCACGAGCGCGCGATCGCCCTCAGCCAATCCCTTCCCGAAGTCCGGCCAGGGGTAGAGACGATCACCGAACAGTACGTCACGGAGCAGTACAGCCCACATGTAGCTAACCCTGCGGCGGCCGAGGCGGCCTGGCAGGAGATGCGCGTTCCTGTATGGCGGCAGGCCGTCCGCGAGTTTATTCGTGGCTGGATCGAGGGCGAGCCGGCGAAAGCTCCACCCAAAAAACCGCGCTGGTAAGTTCGCCTTTTGATGGAACGGTGTAGAATAAAGGCTGTCTCGTCAGAGACAGCCTTTTCAGTTTGGGACGGGTGGGAGCCTATGCGGTATGGAAACCAAAACCCAACACGGTTATCTTGTCCTGGCCGATATCTCCGGGTACACCTCCTACCTCGCGGGCGCGGAACTCGACCATGCGCACGAGATTCTCACCGACTTGCTGGAGACGATCGTCGGACGCCTCAGAACACTGCTGACCATCGCCAAACTTGAAGGCGACGCGGTGTTCGCCTACGTGCCCGAGAGCAAAATTGAACGCGGCGAAACCCTGCTCGAACTCATCGAAGCAACCTATATGGCCTTTTGCGATCGGCGCGACCACGCCCGGCGCCGCACCACGTGCGCGTGCAACGCCTGCCGTTCCATCTCCACGCTCGACCTGAAATTCATGACTCATCACGGCGACTACGTTCTGCAAAATGTGGCCGGGATCAACGAACTGGTCGGATCGGACGTGAACCTGATTCACCGGCTGCTGAAGAATCACGTGAGCGAGGCAACGGGCTGGCGGGCTTACGCGCTCTTCACGGATGAAGGGCTGAAGCAGATGGGGGTGAAGCCGGACGGGATGCACGAACAGGCCGAAGCCTACGAGTATTTGGGCGAGGTCAAGACTTATAGCCTGGATTTGCGGACGCGGTATAAGGAACTGACCGAAGCGCGGCGGGTGTTCATCTCGCCGGAAGAGGCCGATTTCATTCAGACCCACGAACTACCCGGGCCGCCCCCCGCGGTGTGGGAATGGCTCACCGAGCCGCACAAGCGGTCGCAGTGGATGGGCGGGCGCGTGTGGAGCGTCGTCCTGCGACCCGGAGGCCGAACCGCGCCGGGCGCGCGCAATCACTGCGTGCACGGCAAAAATCAGGCTATCGAAACGATCCTCGACTGGCGGCCTTTCGAATACATGACGGGCGAGCAGGTTGTCGGCGATACTCGCGTCCTCGAAACCGTTCACTTCGAGCCAACGCCGGATGGGCGGGGCACGCGCGTCCACGACCATATCAAAATGCCTAGCACCCCGCTCCGGCCCCGCTGGCTCAAACGGCTGGTGACCGAATTCATCATGACCAAAGTCGGCAAGTACAAGACCGATGACCAGTATGCGCAACTGGCCCGCCTGGTGGCGGAGGAAATGGCGCGCGAGCAAGCGGCCGAGGCCGCCCCCGCGAGTTAACTTTGGGAAGGCAATCTCATGGAGACGAGAACCCAGCACGGCTACCTTGTCCTCGCCGACATCTCCGGCTTCACCGCCTACCTCGCAGGTGTAGAATTGGAGCACGCTCATGAGATTCTCCGCGAACTGCTCGAACTGATCGTGGAGCAAGTCCGGCCCCTCCTGACCGTTGCACAACTTGAGGGAGATGCCGTTTTTGCCTACGCGCCTGAGGGCCGTGTGGCGCGCGGCGAGACTCTGCTGGAACTCGTCGAGGCCGCCTACGGCGCGTTCAAAGATCGGCTGGCGTCCATCCGCCGTCGCACCACCTGCACCTGTAAAGCCTGCCAATCTGTTCCATCGCTCGACCTGAAATTCATGACCCACCACGGCGCGTACACCCTGCAAAAAATCGCCAGCGCCGACGAATTGATCGGCCTTGACGTGAATCTGGTGCGACGGCGTGTGCTCAAGAACGGCGTCGGCGAAGCGACCGGCTGGACGGGGTACGCCGTGTTCACCGCCCAAAGCCTTGAGCGCCTGGGCGTCCACCCGCCGGAGATGCGCGAATGGGTGGAGACCGTCGAGCCTCTTGGCGAGATCAAGAAATATGCGCTGGATTTGCAATCCCGCTACAAGGAACTGAAAGAAGCGCGGCGCGTGTTTCTCACTCCGGAAGAGGCCCACGCCAGCGTCGCCTACGACTTCGGCGCGCCCCCGCCCGTGGTGTGGGATTGGCTGAACGATCCGGGTAAGCGGACTCAATGGATGTGGGGCCGGGCCTGGCGCGCCTTGACGCGCCCTGGGGGCCGGACCGGGGTGGGCGCGCGTAACCACTGCGCGCATGGCGTTGGTACGTTGATCGAGACAATCCTCGATTGGCAACCGTTCGATTCTTTCACCGTCGAAGAGACTCTCCCCTCCGGGAACCTGCCGATTATCGTGACTTACCAACTTGAGCCGTCGCCCGCCGGAGGAGGCACGCGCCTGCACGCTCATACCCAACTCCGTACCTCGCTGCCCGATTGGTTCATCCGCCCCCTGTTCAAACTCTTGGTTGCCTTGTTGCTCAAGTGGGATTTCAAGAGGATGGCCCGCCTGATGAGCCAGGCCGCCGGGCGCGCGCCTGCGGTCTTTTGACGCTTGTTCGGATCGAGGGCTTTGCGTACGATGTAAAATAGGTGCAGTGAAGCTGGAGGTAGGATTTATGGAAACGAAGACCCAGCATGGGTATCTCGTCCTCGCGGACATTTCCGGGTATACCTCTTACCTGGCCGGGACCGAACTGGAGCACGCGCAGGAAATCCTCACCGAGCTTCTCGAAACGATCGTCGACCACTTCAAGTCGATGCTGACGATCTCGAAGCTGGAAGGGGATGCGGTCTTCGGCTACGTCGCCGACGCGAAGGCGCCGCGCGGTGAGACGCTACTCGAACTCATCGAAGGAACCTATGTCGCGTTCCGCGACCGCGTGGAAGCCGTGCGCCGCCGCACCACCTGCCAGTGCAACGCTTGCCGCGCGATCCCCACGCTGGATCTAAAATTCATGTTGCACTACGGGGACTACATCCGGCAGCAAGTCTCTGGCATCAACGAACTGGTCGGGTCAGACGTGAACCTGGTGCACCGGCTGCTCAAAAACCACATCGGCGAGGCGACGGGCTGGAGGGCTTATGCGCTTTTCACCGAGGCCGGATTGGCGCACCTGGGCGTGCGGCCCGAGGGGATGCACGAACAGCCGGAGACCTACGAGCACCTGGGCGAGGTCAAAACCTTCAGCCTGAACATGCAAGCCCGCTACCAGGAACTCGTCGAAGCGCGCCGCGTGTTCGTCCCACCGGAGGAGGCTGACGTCGTTTTCACTTACGACTTCGCCGCGCCGCCGCCTATGGTGTGGACGTGGTTGAACGATCCCCAGAAGCGCGTGCTGTGGGATGGCAATGATGCGGTCGTTCCAGTGCTGCGGCCCGGCGGCCGGACAGGGCCGGGCGCGCGCAACCACTGTATGCACGGCAAGAACGTGACGAACGTCGAGACCATCCTCGATTGGAGACCGTTTGGTTATTGGACGCAGGAGACTTCTTCCGGGCCAATGCTCATCACCTGGAAATTTGAATCGACGCCCGACGGAGGCGGCACGCGCATGAGCGTATATGTCAGAGGCAAAATGCGCCTGCCCAAGCCGCTCGTCCGCCCGCTGCTCAACTTTATGATGAAGAAGGTATATGACATTCGCAAGCTCTTCGACAAAATGGCCCGCCTGATGGCGGAGGAGATGGCGCGCGAGCAAGCGGCCGAGGCCGCCCCCGCGAGTTAACTTTGGGAAGGCAATCTCATGGAGACGAAGACACAGCACGGCTATCTCGTCTTCGCCGACATCTCCGGCTACACTTCCTGCCTGGCCGGGACGGAACTCGACCACGCGCACGAGATCCTCACCGACCTGTTGGAGACGATCGTCGGGCGCCTCAAAGGCCTGTTGACGACCTCCAACTCGATTTCATCCCAGCCTCTCGCCCGGAGGGCCGCACCGGCGTCGGCGCGCGCAACCACTGCGTGCACGGCGAAGACGTGGCGATGGTGGAGACGGTCCTCAACGGGCAGCCCTTCGAGTACTGCACGGTCGAGGGTGATCACACACAGCGCTCAAGGCTCGCATCTTCGCAGGCGTCCGCGATGACGCGGATGCAGAGCGAAGGGAGAGGTCAGTGATCCGCCGAATGATTCTGCGTGACAATTCGCATTCATTCGGGGATAATTTCCCCCATGGACTCAAAATCTATCCAGACACTCGAGCTGCCCAAGATTCTGGAGCGCTTGAGCAAATATGCCTCCTTCTCCGCTGGCGTGGCTTTAGCCCTGGCGCTCGCGCCCACCCCTGACTTCGCCGAGGCGCGGCGGCGGCAGCAGGAGACGGCCGAGGCGCGGAAGCTCCTGGCGGTGAAGACGGACGTGACGATTGGCGGCGCGCGCGACGTGCGCCCCCTGGCCCAGACCGCCGCCCGCGGGGGCGTGCTGGATCCGGCGGAGATGCTCGATGTGAAGAACACCCTCATCGCCGCTCGCACGCTCCACCGCATCCTCGCCAAACTCGCCGACCAGTTCCCGAGGCTGGCAGCGATCGCCGTCGGGGTTCAGGATGTGCCCGGCCTGGTCGAGGCCATCACCCGGACGATTGACGAGCGCGGCGAAGTGCTGGACTCGGCTTCCGAGAGGCTGGCGTCTATCCGCCGCGAGATGCGCATCGCGCACGACCGCCTGCTCGACAAGCTCAACCGCATCCTCTCCGACCCGCGCCACGCCGCACACCTGCAGGAATTCATCATCACCCAGCGCGACGGGCGTTACGTCATCCCGATCAAGGCCGATTTCAAAGGTCGCATCCGGGGCATTGTCCACGACCAGTCGGCGTCGGGGGCCACGCTGTTCATCGAGCCGCTCGCGACGGTGGAAATCAACAATGCCTGGCGCGAGAAACAGTTGGAAGAGCAAAACGAGATCCGGCGCATCATGGCCCAGCTGTCCGCCCTCGTAGGGGCGCAGGTGGACAAAATTATCTCAACCGTGGACGCGCTGGCGGATCTCGATCTGGCCTTTGCGAAGGCGAAGTACGCGGAGGCGATCAGAGCGAGCGAACCGGTGTTGCGGGAGATTAGAAGTCAGAAGTCAGAAGTCGGAAGTCAGAGGGCGAAGGTCCAACTTCCGACCTCTGACCTCCGACCTCTAACCCGCATTCACCCCGGCTCCGTCGTCCAGCTGCGCTCCGCCCGCCATCCCCTGCTGAACCCGGAAACTGTCGTGCCGATTGACGTGGAGTTTGACGACGAAACGTATGCGCTCGTCATCACCGGCCCGAACACGGGCGGCAAGACGGTGAGCCTGAAAACGGTCGGCCTGCTCACGCTTATGGCGCAGTGCGGCCTGCACCTCCCAGCTCAATCCGGCTCGGAGCTATCGGTGTTCCACAACGTCTTCGCCGATATCGGTGATGAGCAGTCCATCGAGCAGTCGCTCTCGACCTTCTC
>DATDRS010000110.1:0-3373 GCA_035291605.1 Anaerolineales bacterium
CGGCCATCTCCCGCGCCGAGCGCCACTCGGCTGCCAGGCTGCAGCCGGGGATCTCCGGCAGTTCTTCCGGCAAGAGGCTGGCCTGCACTTCACGCGCCATCTGCAGCTCGCCCTCGAGGCGCAAGCGGTGCGCGTGCGTCAAGTCGTAGAGCCGGGCGCGCTCCAGCGCAGTGGCGACCTGAGCGCCGATCGCCGAGAGTAAGTGCAGATCCGCCGCTGTCAGGAATTGCCATTCCTGGGTCGCCACGTTGAGGATGCCAAGCGGCTGACCCGAGGCGATGATCGGCACGCTCGCATGGAACAGAAGTCCCCGGTTATCGCCGTTGGCGCGGGCGGAATCCAGTAAGCGCGTGCATTCGACGATGTTGACGGCCCGCCTCAACTGACCCGCCCGCAGCAGACTCTGGCAATGACAATCCTGGGGCTTGCAGAGGTAATAACAATTGTCTCGTTCGAGGCCGGGCGGCAATCCACAGGCCGCGGCCAGCGCAAAATCGTGCAGCGGAGGCGTGATCGGAGAATGGAGCGGACTGCCCGCGGCAGGCAGCAGGAACACCCAGGCGGTCTGCAGGCTCATGAGGGCGACCAGCGTTTCCAGGGCGGCCGCGAGCGTGGCCTGCATGTCCGCAGAGCGGTTCAGCTGCTCGGCGAGTTGGATTAACGCGCGCAGGCGGGCGATCTCACGTTCCTCCGCGGTGCCTGAGAAGGTCTCTTTTCGCCGACGAATTTGCTCGCGCGTCAGGGAGGGTCGCTCGACGCTGAACTCATCAAATGGATTGCCGGTCAGCCGGCCGGCGGCTTCGGCCCAGTCGTAGAAACGCCGCAGCGCAGCGACCCGCTCACGCTGGTTTTTTCGACCCACGCCGCTGGTCCTCAGATGCAGCAGATAAGTCCGCAGGTCCACATCGTCGTCGGCGCTGGGCGCAAAGCTGCCCCCGCGACCCGCCTGCCACTCGACGTAGTCATGCACATGACGCAAGGTTTCAGCCTCCGCTGTGCTGAGTGTTTCCGCAAAGCGCTCTAGCAAATCCATATCACTTCGGCCTTGCTCATGTTGCCTCGAAAACAAACCGTTTGACGACCTGATGAAACTTCCCCGGTTCTTCGATGAGGGCAAAGTGGCCCGAGTCCTCGAAGATCTCCAGTCGAGCGTTGGGGATGTGCTTGGCCATTTCCTCGGCCATGGCCACATTCGTGATGAAGTCGCGCCGCCCGACAATGACTTGCGTCGGCGCGCGGATGTCTTTCAGGCGCGGGCGCAAGTCCATGACCGGGGCTTCGCGCTCGTTGAACCGTTTGAGCGGCGCAATGCGGAGCGGTAAGTCTTTGGTGCGCTGGTGATACGCCTGGGCGCGCGCGTCGAAGCGCTTGAAGTAGAACTTCATCTCGTGCGCCCATAACTGCGCCAGGTCGTCGTCAGTCTGATATTCGCCCGCCCACTCCTTCTTCAGCGCCGCGAATGACTCTTCAAACCAGGGCTGGTCTTTGAATTCCTTCACCGCCCCCTCGACGTCACCCAGGAATTCGCCAAAGTACGCCGACGTGTCAAACAGGATGAGTTTGGACAGCGAGTCAGGATAGGTGAATGCGAACTGCTGCGCGACCATGCCGCCGTGCGACCAGCCCATCAGGATGGGCTGGGACAGGCCCAAATGCAGGCGCAGGGCTTCGACGTCAGCCGCGTAATCGGACAACCCGTAGGCGTCCCCGGGCGCCGGATCGGATAGGCCGGAGCCGCGCGGATGCAATGCGAGCACGGTGACGAACTCGTCGATCCTGGCAAAGTCGTCCCAGCCGCGCGCGTCCATCCCCGGGCCCCCGGAGTGCGCGATTAACGCCGGCCCCGAGCCGCGAATCGTGTAATGGAGGCGAACGCCGTTCACCAGGGCGTCATAATCGCCAGGGGTTAGTTGAGACATGAGCGTACTCCTGTTGTCTGCAAATGGATAGCGAGCCTCCGCTGATGGCTGATGTGGCGCACCAATGGTGGGCGTCAGCGTCGGCGTCCTGCTGACCTTCTCGCGTTTTCATTGGTGAGCCGCCCCGATGTCTTCCTGGCCGTCGCTGTTTCCTTGCTACTTGCCGCCGAATGTCAACAGCGACCCCACCAGTTCTTTCAAGTTCTCGAATTGCTCCTTGATGTTTGCGATCCTCTCCACCGGGAGGTTGGCGAGCGATTGTCCCCCGCCCAGACTAGAGAGCAAATTGGAATAGCTCTGATGGATTTTATCCATAAGCCTCCGGCTCTCTTGGAGCTTGACTTCCACCAATGTCGGTTCTGCGTCGGGGAAGTTACCAAACTCATACTCGAAGATTTCGTTCTTGATTTCCCCCAGGAACACCCGATGTAATTCAACGGCCAGATACTTGTTGACTAACCTTACCCGGCCCTCTTTCTCGAGCCGCCTTACACTGACCGAGACGTGCGTCGATCGGAGTACTCTCAACGGCCGAAATTGGCTGGCGCGTTTGACGAAATCATGGTCCTCGGCCATTCTGAGGCTTTCATCAAAACCACCAACGCGCCTGAAGAGCCTTCGAGAGACTAGGATGCAACAGCCTGGGGCACGGGGCTCAGAGAACTGCCCAAGTTTGATCGCGAAATTGGCAAAGTCGTGCAATAACTTGTCGGCTGGATTCTCGGATAACGGCGCCACTTCACAGGTTGCCAGATCAAGGTAACGCTCTTGGATTTCGGAATAGGCATCGTGGAGAAAGGTCGCTGGCACTCTAACATCCGCGTCCAAAAAGAACAGGAAGGCTCCGTGAGCAACCTTGGCCCCGTTATTCCTGCCGGTAGCTGGACGCCCACCTGCCGCCACTATCGCTCCATATTCACGAGCTATTTCCTGTGTACGGTCAGAAGAGCCGGCATCCGCAACGATGATTTCATAATTGTCGAATGTCTGTTGGCGTAGATCTCCAAGCAGCCTGCGCAACAGTGCTTCCTCATTGAGGGTGGGTATGACGACACTCACTTCCATACTATCCCGCGCCCTGCCCGCCGCACGGCAGAAAGCTGCCTCATCGATCCTGCAGCGCCGCCAGCCCCGGCAATACCTTCCCCTCCAGCATCTCCAGGCTCGCGCCGCCGCCCGTGGAGATGTGGCTCATCTTCTCGGCCAGCCCGGCCTGCTCCACAGCCGCCACCGACTCGCCGCCGCCGATCACCGTGGTCGCGCCAGATTCGGCCACGAGCCCGGCGACCGCATTCGTACCCTTCGCAAAGGCCGGGAACTCGAACACACCCATCGGGCCGTTCCACACCACCAGGGCCGCGCCCTTGAGCGCTGCGCCAAACGCCTCCACGGTCTTCGGGCCGATGTCGAGGATGCGCCAGCCGGCGGGCACGCCGGCTTTCACGTCGATGGTC
>DATDRS010000111.1:0-2147 GCA_035291605.1 Anaerolineales bacterium
CGAGCCGCTGGTCGCGTCGGGCGGCGTGCTGATCGTCAACTCGTCCCTGACGACGCGCGCGCCGACCCGGAGCGACATCCGCGTCGTCGAGATCCCGGCGAACAACATCGCCGAGGCGCTGGGCAACGCCAAACTCGTCAACATGGTGCTGACGGGCGCGCTGCTGGCGGCGACGCGCGTCCTGCCGCTCGAGGCCGTCGAGCGCGCGCTGGAGGCGCATTTGCCGGAACGGCACCGGGGCCTGCTGGAGGCCAACGTCCGGGCGCTGCATCAGGGCGCGGCCCTTGTGGAGGGACAGCCGGAAGCGGCATAGTGTGATCGCGAAGACCCGAAGGGTTTTTGAAACCCTCCGGGTCTGCCAACCGCACGAGGAGGCTGAGATGACTCAAGTTGACTGGATCACCGTCTCCAAAATCCAATGCAAGCGGACGGGTGAAGAAGCTGCCTTGCTGGAGCAGCGCGCCTACCTGGGCGATCCCCTGCCGGACGTGTGCCAGCCGTACAAGGTGCTGGCGCGCAAGTGCTCGACGGGAGAGGCGTGCAACCTGAGCGGCTTTTCCTGCCGCTGGGCGTACACGAATCCGAACTACGACCCCTTTGCCTTGTAGCCTCGCGGCGGCAAGCCGCTCGTACGACCGAAACGAGGATCGGAAACCCGGCTTCTTGAGGGAGCCGGGTTTCTTCCAATAAATGGCAGGGGGGATGGCGTCAACGGATAGGGCAACTGCTCCGCGTCAACGGATGAGAGGCCGGTTGCAGCAGCATCCTGCCTGCACCTGTGGCGCAGGCACAGGTGAGCGGAGCGCCGCGCTTTTCGCGGAGCAGGCGCGCAGTCGAAGGACGCGGCTGCGGGTAATCACCGGTGTTCCCATGGTTGTCATGTATCGTACAGAGATGCGATAATCAGACGATTGACGTCGTCACGACGCGCCCACTTTCTCAGGCTCAGACGGCATGGCAACTCCGCGCTGGAAACGTGAAATCGGGATCGGCCCCCGGCTGACGGGGGCGTTTCTGCTCGTGGCGCTGCTGACGCTCGCCGCCGGGGTGATCGGGCTGCTGGAACTGCGGCAGGCTTTCCAGGCGTCCGCCACGCTGGCGCAGAGCACCGAGATGATCATGGCCGTGCAGGAAATCCGCGTGGCGACTGGCCTGCTGCCCGGCCCGGTGAGCGATTTTATGCTGGCCGGCGACCCGACTGCGCCGGAGCGTTATGCGGCGGCCATCGCCAATGCGCGCGCCAAACTCGCGGCCTACGCCGCTGCGCACCAACTCCACCGCCATTCCGCCGTCCACGCGGCCTCGGCGCACGAACTGATCGGCGCCACAGCCGCCGACGTGGACAAGATGGAGGAACTGGGGCGGGCTATTTTCACTACCCAGGACAACGCGGCGAACCTGGCGCTTCTGCAGGAGATTGAAACGCGCGCCGCGAGGATCACCGGGCGACTCAACGCGCTGCTGCTGAACGCCGAAGAGGATATTCAAGCCGCCGCCTCGGCCCGCGCGGCCGCCGAGCGGGGCGCGCTCGTCGGACTGACGACCAGCGCCGCGCTCGCCGTCGTCCTGGCGATCGGGCTGGCGATCTATTCCACCTACCAGATTACTTCTCCCCTCGCGCAGCTGGCGCACGCCGCCGACCAGATCGCGGCGGGCGATTGGGCGTCCGCCGTCAACGTCAGGGCCGTGGGGGAAATCAAGCAGCTGGCAGGCGCGTTCGAGCGGATGCGGCGCATGCTCGTGCGCGAGCGCGACCAGGCGCGCCTGCTGGCGGTGCTGGAGGAGCGCGACCGCATCGGGCGCGAGATGCACGACGGGCTGGCGCAGGTGCTGGGCTACGTGAACACCAAGGCGCAGGCCGTGCGCGAGTTCCTCAAAGCCGGGCAGCCGGACGCGGCCGAGCGCAACATCGAAGAGCTGGTCTCGGCGGCGCGCGAGGCGTACACGGACGCGCGGGAGGCGATTGCCGGGCTGCGGATGGAAGACGTGAGCCAACGCGCGCTGGCCGAGATGCTGGCCGAGCACGTCGAGCGCTTCACGCGGCAGAGCGGCGTCGCCGCCGAACTGGCGGTGGGCGCAAATTGGGATGACCGGCGCATCTCGCCGACGGCGCAAGTGCAGCTCCTGCGCGTCGTGCAGGAGGCGCT
>DATDRS010000112.1:0-2637 GCA_035291605.1 Anaerolineales bacterium
TGCGCGCCACGGTCGTCTTGCGCGAGCGCGGAGTGTCGATCCAGCACCTGCACATCACGACGCTCAAGCCGTTCGACGATTCGGCCGTGATCGAGTCCATTGCTCGATCTCGTTATGGCGTGATCACAATGGAGAACCACAGCGTCCTCGGCGGGTTGGGCACAGCGGTGGCTGAAGTGATGGCCGAGGCGGGCATGGGGAAGCGGCTGATCCGCATCGGGTTGAAGGATACCTTCGTCCACGGAGCCAGCCGCCCCTACCTCATGCGCGAGTACGAACTGGATGCGCTGGCCCTCGTCCGCCGCGTCGAAGCCCTCCTCGGCGCAGATGTCGGCATCGCCGAAGACGACCTCGCCGCCGTGCGGCTGGAGGCCGTGCATAGCGAGGCAAAGGCAGAGGCACTGTGATCGTCATTGTATCCCCCAGGCTAAGGGCAATAAAAAGCGGACGCGGCAAGCGTCCGCTTGCTGTCTTTGGAGCCGAGGAAATTCTCGCTCAAGCCGATGCGCCGATAATGTCCGCTGGCGTTTTCCGCCCCCGTTTGGTTCGATCGAAGCCCTTGTCGAAACTGACGATGATAAGGTCGTGTTTCTCTGCCGCGGCGTACTGGTAGGCATCGTCAAAATCCATCTGGAATTGCTGGCGAAAGTTAAGCACTTGCTTCAGATCGGCGGCATCCAGCCGGATACAGTTAATCTGGGCCTCTTCCATCACGTCCGAGAGGAAGTCCGTGAACACTTCATCTTTGTTGAGGCGGGTCAGAATGATGCCCAGTGAATAAAGCGAAAATTCCGTGAGGGCTAACTGACTGGCTTCAACGTGCTCAAAGAATGCTTGCGCCTCCGCCGCCTGCTCCTGCGCCAGCAGCAGTTCCAACCACACGTTGGTGTCCACGAGATACATCAGATTCCCCACCACTCGAGAGATTTCTTCTGCAGCTCGATGGATGTGAATCGGTGGCGATATTCAGAGAGCGCGCCCGCCCAACTCAGGCGGAGTCTCTTCTGCCTTCGGCTGGTTTTCTGCGCATTTGCTCTGCTGATCAACAAAAACCGAGCAAAGTCTTCCACTTCCTGCCGCAAATCGGGGGGCAATTCTTCGATCAACTTTTCGAGCGCCGTCATAGCCGTCTCCTTGTTGACATTATACTCTGCCTCGTGCACACCGCCAGTGGTGCGATGGCGATGTGCGGAGTTGCTTCCCGTCACGGACGATACGCTGTCCGTTGACTTGGAAGATGGCCGCACCATAGCCGTTCCCATCGGCTGGTATCCGCGTCTGGCGCACGGCTCGGCGGCGGAACGCGCTAATTTCCAAATCAGCGGCGCAGGTTATGGCATCCACTGGCCTGATTTGGACGAAGATATCGGCGTTGAAGGGTTGCTGTTAGGCAAACGCTCTAGCGAAAGCCCCGAGTCGTTTGCCAAATGGTTGCGAAGTCGCCAGCCAGCCAGTTCTTCATAATGGGCTCTCTCCGCCTCCTCCTCGCCGACGACCAAACCATCGCCCTCGCCGGTTTACGAAAGTTGCTTGAGTCGCTTGAAGGCATCGAGATCGTAGGCGAGGCCCGCGACGGTGGGGAGGCGATTGACCTCGCGGCTAAACTTCAGCCGGATGTGATCCTTATGGACTTGCGGATGCCGGGCGTCACCGACATCGAGGCCACTCCCACCCCAGTTTCCCAAAATTTGGGATTGTGGCCTCTGGCGTTGGGAATGCGTCTCCGGTAGAGTGATAGGCAACATCACACACTTCTACTCAAGGAGACATACCATGAACACTCGTTGGTTAGGCACAATCCTCATTGTCTGCACCCTTGTCCTAACGCTCAATGATTTCCGCCCGAAAAACCCTGGCGACACTCTCGACAGCATCGCTTATCTCATCTGGGGCATCGGCGGCGTCTGTGGCATCGCCGGTCTGATCAGGCTCAATGCGCTCGGCTCGAACACGGTGGCGCGGGCTTTGGGCTTCCTCCCAATGATTGGCTTTGCGTTCTTTGTTCTGTCAGCGGCTCTCCAGCTGGGCGGTTTCATCACACCGGGCACGCCCATATATTCTGTGCTGGTCTGGATTGCCTGGCTCGCTATGCTGGTCGGAATGTTGGTGGTCGGCATCCTCACCATCGCCGCCAAAAGGTGGCAGGGTTGGCGGCGCTTTGTCCCGTTGCTCGCCATGGTCATGTTCCCGATCGGGCTTACCATCGGTAACGCAATCGGCATTGGAGGGGTCATTAGCGGTGCCTTCTGGGTGCTGCTAGGGTACGTGATCGCTACCGCCGAGCCTGCGCCGACTGTACAGCCGAGCGTCACTGCTTAGAGCCTATCCGACTAATTGGTCAAACCCGCGAGGTCTCCAAGACATCGCGGGTTTTTCGAGATAGCCATCTGCCATCCGGCCCTGTTGGCGTGATTGGCATCTGTTGTATAGTTGAGCGTCATGGCAACACACGCCCGCATGAGGGGTTCACACACTATCTTGGCAACTGGCCGCGCTGCGCAGGCGGGCTGGTTGCTGTTTGTGTTGCTCGCCCTCAGCCTGGCGCTGCCCGGTATTGCCCCCTACAGCCGACTCCTGCAGACTGTTTGTAACAGCGCTGACTGCCTGATCGGCCAGTTGACGCCGGCCGAGGCGCAG
>DATDRS010000113.1:0-4032 GCA_035291605.1 Anaerolineales bacterium
AACACGACGGCGATACTGGCAGACGGGATGCCCGTGCTGGACTACAACGGTTTCTGGCTGAACGGCGCGGATTTCAACGTGCCGACCGGCACGCTGACGGGCACGCATAACGTGTTTGCCAATCCGCTGTTCGTTGCGCCGAGTGCTGGCGACTATCATCTCAGCCCAGGTTCGCAGATGATTGATGCCGGCACGAGTATGGGTGCGCCCACCACCGATTACGATGGGGACCCACGCCCCGTGGGCATTGCCCTCGACATCGGCGCGGACGAATACAGTCTCCGGCTCCTTCTTCCACTTGTTCTCAGATGAATGAGTGGAACTAGGCAAGCTCGTGACCCCGTCAGCTTCTGCAACCCGGCCCTGCTCACCAGGCCGGAGTCATTGAGACCGGTGAAACCCAATGGCAAAGAAACGGAAATACTACGTGGTCTGGAAAGGGAGACAGAGCGGGGTTTTCTCAACTTGGGAAGAGTGCTCCGCCCAAGTTACGGGCTTTACGGGGGCGGAGTACAAGGCGTTTGACAGCCGGGGCGCCGCGGAGGAGGCCTTCCGCGGGCAGTACGAAGACTACAAGGGCCAAAGGACAACGCCCCTGAGCCAGGAGGAGTTGTTCAGAATCGGGCTGCCCAACCCGGAGAGCTATTCCGTTGACGCCTCATGCATCGGCTATCCCGGCCCGGTGGAATATCGGTGCGTTCACACACGGACGAGGAAGGAGATATTCCGGCAAGGGCCTCTCCCGAACGGCACGAACAACATCGGCGAGTTCCTCGGCCTTGTTCACACGCTGGCGCTGCTCAAGCAGAAGGGGATTACCCTGCCGATCTACAGCGACTCAGAGAATGCGATCGGCTGGGTCAGACAGAAGAAGTGCCGGACCAGGCTGGAACGCAACGAGACCAACGCGGAACTGTTCGGACTGATAGAGCGCGCCGAGAACTGGCTGCAGAACAACGAATACGAAAACCAAGTCCTGAAATGGGAGACGGACGCCTGGGGAGAGAATCCGGCGGATTTCGGCAGGAAGTAAAGACTTTATGATCCTTACCCCCGATATTCCCTCACCTGCCGCAGGGGGCTGCCCACTAACTTGAACGCGCCGCGCTCGGCCTCGGCCTTGATCTTCTCCTCGTCGAGCGTCAGCAGCTCGCCCTTGCGATAGAGCCATTTGCCGTCCACCATCACGTCGCTCACGTCGGCGGCCTTGGCGGAGTGGACGACGTTCGCCACCAGGTTGTGGCGCGGGAGCAGGTGCGGCTTGTCCATGTCAATCAAGATCAGATCGGCGGCCGTGCCGGGGCGGAGCGCGCCGGAGTCGGCAAAGCCCATCGCCCGCGCGCCGTTCGGCGAGGCCATGCGGAGGGCCGTGTCGCCCGGCAGGGCCTCGGGCTTGCCCTGCAAATACTTTTGCAGGATGACCGTCTGCCGGATCGAGGCCAGCAGGTCCATGTCGGCGTTCGACGCCGGGCCGTCGGTGCCGATAGCCAAGTTCACGCCGCGCGCCTGATAGCGTGAGAGGTCAGGGATTTTCCCGATGGCAAGCTTCATGTAGGTGATAGGCGTGTGGACGACGGTCACATTGCGCCGCGCGAGGATTTCCAGGTCCTCGTCACTGGCGACGAGGCAGTGGGCAGCGATGCAGTTGACGTCAAAAACGCCCAACGCCTCCAGATGCGCCACGGGCGTCTTACCATATGCTTGGAGCGAGTTATCTACCTGCTCCTGCGACTCGGCGAGATGGAGGTGGATCGTCAGCCCGCCGCCTGCGGCGAGGCGCGCGGCGCGGACCATAAAGTCGGGCGGGCAGATGTAGGGCGAGTGGGGGCCGAGCAGCAGGCGCAGCCGGCCGGCCGCGCGGCCCTGCCAGCGGTCAATGAAGGCGAGCGTTCCCTCCAGGTTCGCGCCGATCTCCTTGTCGTCGCCGATGCCGAACACGCACCACGTCAGCGCGGCCTTCATCCCGGACTGCTCGACGACCTCGGCCACACGGTCCATGTAAAAGTAGTGGTCGTTGAAGCCCACCACCCCGCTCCGGATCATCTCGCAGGCCGCGAGGGCCGCACCCCAGTATACGTCGTCCGGCTTGAGCGCGGACTCAGCCACCCAGATCTTTTCGTTCAGCCAGCGCGGAAAGGTCAGGTCTTCCGCCCAGCCGCGCTCGTAGGTCATCGCGGCGTGGCAGTGCGCGTTGAACAGGCCGGGCAGGGCGACGTGGTTGTAGCCCTCCACCGTTTCGTCCGGCGTGAACCCGGCGGGGACTTCCCCCACTCCCACGATCGTCTTCTCGTCCACGGCAATGCGGCTGTTCTGTAAAACCGCGCCGGCCGCGTCGAGCGTGATGACGTCCACATGATTGATGAGCGTCTTTGCCATAGCCTCTCCCGAGGTGCAAACAGGTCGCGGGGAGAATAGCACAAACAGGCGCAGAAAAAAACTGGCGTTTCAGTTGGCTTCGACTATACTCAGGCCATTCTTCTCTTGAACTTTCAGCGGAAACCAGCGGTTCTTCAGCGCGCTTCGCGGTCAGCGTTCTCTCAATCCCGCGTCCTCATTTCATCAGGAGAGCGCCATGCATATTGATCTGATCGGCATCCCCATAGACTTCGGCGCGGGGCGGCGCGGCGTGGACATGGGCCCCAGCGCTATCCGCTACGCCGGGCTGCACGAGTCGCTGGAGTCGCTCGGCCATACGGTATTGGATCGCGGCAACATCGAAGTTCCCATCGCCGAGACCAGCCAGGTAGCTGAGCTCAAACTGCGCTACCTCGAACCCATCGTCGCGGCCACGAACCGGTTAGCCGACGAAGTCGCCAGGGTCATGGAAAGCGGACATTTCCCGTTGACATTGGGCGGCGACCACAGCCTCTCGCTCGGCTCCGTGCGCGGCGTCGCCCGCCACAAGCGGCTGGGGCTGATCTGGCTCGACGCGCACGGCGACTTCAACACGGCGGAGACGACGCCCTCGGGCAATATCCATGGGATGCCGCTGGCTGCGCTCGCGGGCTATGGCGACCCGCGCCTGGCGGGGACGCCGCGGACGGTTGACCCGGCGAACATCGCTGTCGTTGGCGTGCGCCAGCTCGACCCCGGCGAACGCGTATTGCTCCGCGAAGCCGGGGTGAACGTCTTCAGCATGGAAAAGATTGACCGCGTCGGACTGTACAACGCGCTCGGCCCGGCTATCGAAGCCGCCTCGCGGGGAACCGACGGCATTTACCTGAGCCTCGACCTCGACGCGCTCGACCCTCTTTACGCGCCGGGCGTCGGCACGCCCGTGGACGGCGGGTTCACTTACCGCGAGGCGCACATGGCCTGCGAGATGATCGCCGAGACCGGGCGGCTAGCCGGCATGGACGTGGTGGAGGTCAACCCCATTCTCGACCACAGCAACCAGACCGCCATCCTCGCGGTGGAGCTGACCATGTCGGCGCTGGGGCAGAGGGTGTGGGTTGACTAAATGTCACGAAACGCTTTAGTCTTCGTCACAGTGTCAGGGTTGTTATTGGCAACCTCATTCACACGATTTGCGCCACAGTGGGGAAAGCATGACTTTTTGGCTTATTGGTCATCAAGCCATCTGCTGGCGACTGGCAGTGATCCCTACGACACCACTGCCTTAAGAACTTTGCAGCATTCGATCCGCCCTCCTCGCCCAGGACGCGGTGCAATCATTCAGGCCTGGAACCCGCCCTGGCTTTTGTTGATCCTTTTGCCGTTGGGCCTTCTCCCCTTTGATTTAGCCGCTTCTGTTTGGGTGTTTTTCAACACAGTTTTAATCGGGGCCGCCATAATTATCTCTTGGGAAATGCTCACTGACCCATCCAAGCGGCGCGGGGTGTTCGTTGTGCTGCTGGCGGGACTTTCGTTTGGAGCAACATTGCAGACCATCATCATAGGGCAGATTGTTGGGTTAGTCTTGGTAGGCCTCGTGTTAGGTGTTAAGGGCCTGCAATCAGGCTGGCACGGCTGGGCAGGTGTCGTATTGCTGTTGACAACCATCAAACCGCATTTGACCTATTTAGTGTTGTT
>DATDRS010000114.1:0-10571 GCA_035291605.1 Anaerolineales bacterium
ACGTCGCCGACGAACGGGCTGACCACCTGCGCCATCAACAGCGCCAGGCCCGGCGGAACAGAGACGATCCACGCCCGGCTGTGAACGAGATTGGCGATCAGCCGCACCAGCTCGTCGAAAGTGAAAATCTCCGGCCCGACGGCGTCCAGGATCACATTCTCAGTTTGCCGCCCGGCGTTCACGGCGATCTCGGCCAAGTCTTCGACGTAGATCGGCTGAATGTGGTACCTGCCCGCGCCGGGAATAGCAAACGCGGGGAAACGCCGCAGAAGCCAGGCGATGTTGTTGATGAGCACGTCCTCGCCCGGCTCGACTCCAAAGAGCACGGTCGGGCGCAGAATGGCGTACGAGAGTTTCGCCTCGCGCAGCGTGTGTTCGAGGATCGCCTTGCCGCGATAGTAGGGAAGCGGCGATTCCAGCGACGGCTTCGCGATGCTGATGTGAACCATGCGCTGCACGCCCGCTTCCTGGGCGGCTCGGATCAAAGTCTGGGTGTTCACGACGGCCCGCGCATGCGTGTTCTGTCCACGCGAGAAGCGCACCCAGTAGGTGTTATAGATCGTCGTCACGCCTTCCAGGCTGCGCGCCAGCTCTTTCGGCTTGTCAAAGTTGAACGGCGCGACAGCGACCTGATCGCCAAACGGGTTGGGCCGATCAGGATGGCCGGTCAGGGTCTTCACCCGGACGCCGCTCGCCAGCAGCCTGCGCGTGATGTACCGGCCGGAGTAGCCAAACGCGCCTGTTACAACATCCAATTCCGACCTCGCCCTCTCCCTCAATGATCTCTGATCCTCCGTCTCCGGTCAATTCCCCACTTTCACCACCACCGCCGCCGCCGAGTCGCCCGCCGCACAGCCCGTGAACAGCCCATAGCCGCCGCCGAGCAAAACCAGTTCTTCGATGAGCTCAATGACCAGCCGCGTTCCCGTCGGTCCCTGCGGGTGGCCCCAGATGAGCGATGAGCCGTAGTTGTTCAGCGCGTCTTTCGCCACGCCCATCTCGCGCGCGAAGTAGATATCATTCACAGCGAACGGGTTGTGTGTCTTGATGGCTTTCACATCGCCGATGGCGACGCCAGCCAATTCCAAAGCGCGCTGCGTCGCTGGGACATTGGCCATCGGCATGAACCCCTTCTTGGCCCGCCCCTGCGCGAAACTCAAAATCCGAACTTCAACTCTCGGATCGCGGCTGAGTTCCGCCGCGCGTTCTTTCGTGGTCACGATCATCCCGGCATTGCCGTCCGCCGGATAGGTCTGCCCGCCGAAAGTCACCGTGCCATTCGGCAGGATGGGTTTCAGCTTCGCCAAACCTTCCGCCGTGGAGGGAAACACCCCCTCGTCGTCTTTCACGGTGGCAATGACCTTCTTGCCGCTCGGGTTCACGTCAACCGGCATGATCATGTAGCGCCTGTGGAATGCAGCGTCGTCCTTCAGCGCGGCCTGGTACTGCTGATAGCGCATCAGCGTGATCTCGTGCTGCTCCTGCGTGGTGATTTCCTCCTCGCGCGCGACGTTCTCCGCCGTCTCGATCATCGCGTTGCGGGCAAACGGATCGGTGTTGAAGTTGTCCCACACCCAATCTTCCGCGTCGGGGCGCGCGCCGGGGTTATGGGGGTTGGGATAGGTCATGTGCGGTCCATTCGAGGTGCGGTCGGCCGTGACGCACAGGACGGCCCGCCCCCCACCGTTGCCGGTTTCTACTTCGAAGGCCGCGCTGGCCATCACCCGCGCCGAGGTCGCACACGCCTGCGACAGCGTCGGGCCGGTGATACCTTCGGCGCCAATCAACGCGGCCACCCACGGCGCGCCGTAAAACGAACCCTTCGAGGGGACGGTCGCGCCCAGATGAAGCGCGTCAAACGTGGAAGGCTCGATCTTTCGATCGGCCAGCGCACGCTTCGCCACATCGGCGGCGAAGGCGAGCGGGTGCAGATTGGCGAAGCTGCCCTGCCACTTCACAAAGGGCGTGCACCAATAGCTGCCGTAAGGGATAAAGACGTTTTGGAATTGCATCATGCCTCCCATCGCGTGACAGGTATCGTCACTCGCTACGCGTCACGCCTCAATCCATCCACTCCACAATCGTCGTCTCCCCCTGCCCCACGCCCACACACAGCGTCGCCAGGCCGTAGTAGGGCCGCTTCTCCTGCGGCGCGCGGCGCTTCATCTCGTGGACGAGCGTACAGACGATGCGCGCGCCAGAGCAGCCGAGCGGATGGCCGAGCGCAATCGCGCCGCCGTTGACGTTCGTGATCTCGTGTCGAAAGCCAAGTTCCTTCATGACGGCCAACGCCTGCACGGCAAAGGCCTCGTTCAATTCGATCAGCCCGATGTCGTCCAGCGTCAACCCGGCGCGCGCGAGCGCCTTGCGCGTCGCCGGGACCGGGCCAAAGCCCATCGTGCGCGGCTCGACGCCTGCCGCCGCGCTCGCCAGGATGCGGGCCAGCGGCCTGAGGCCCAATTCCTTCGCCTTCTCCGCGCTCATCAGCAGCACCGCCGCCGCGCCGTCGTTGATGCCGCTCGAATTGCCCGCCGTCACCGCGCCGTCTTTGCGAAAGGCCGGTTTGAGTTTCGCAAGACCTTCGAGCGAAGAGTCGGCGCGGGGATGCTCGTCGCGATTTACGAGAATCGGACCGCCCTTCTTCTGAGGCACAGGGACCGGCACGATCTCCTCGGCAAACTTGCCCGACTCAATCGCCGCCACCGCCCGCTGCTGGCTGGCGAGCGCAAATCCGTCCTGCTCCTCACGGGTGATCGTCTTAGTCAATTCATAGATATTCTCGGCGGTCTCGCCCATTGATTCGTTGCCAACCATCTCTTTGAGTTTCGCATTTGGGAATCGCCAGCCGATGGTCGTGTCCCACGCGGTCAAGTTGCCGAAGGCCCACTCCGGGCTGGTCTTGGGGATGGCGTAGGGTGAGCGCGTCATACTCTCGACGCCGCCCGCGATGTACACGTCGCCCTCACCCACTTTGATCGCCCGCGCCGCCGCGTTCAGGGCGGCCAGCCCCGAAGCGCACAGACGATTGAACGTCACCGCCGCCACCGACACCGGGAACCCAGCCAGCAGCGTCGCCATCCGCGCCACGTTGCGATTGTCCTCACCCGCCTGATTCGCGCAGCCGAAATACACTTCCTCGACCAGCGCCGGATCCACGCCGGCGCGCCGGACGACCTCCGCGATCACCAGCGCGGCCAACTCATCGGGCCGCACATCCTTCAACACCCCTCCATGCCGTCCGATCGGCGTTCGTACGGCCTCTATAATCACTGCTTCACGCATGTTCATTCTCCTCGTTTAGGGGTTGGAGGCCAGGATGGGGGAGTTCAGATGTACTGCCCCCCATCCACTTTGATCACCTCACCCGTGATGTGCCGCGCCATGTCTGAACACAGGAACGTGACGACATGCGCCACTTCTTCCGGCTGGCCCAGCCGCCCAAGGACGATCTCGGCCAAGGCTTTGTCTTTCACTTCCGGCGGCGCGTCCTTCATCATATCGGTCTCGATCAGCCCCGGCGCCACCGCATTCACGTTGATGCTGAACTTGCCCAGTTCGCGCGCGACGGCCTTGGTCAGCCCGATAATTCCGGCCTTCGCCGCCGAGTAATTAGACTGCCCGAACTTGCCGCGCAATCCATTAATGGAGGTGATGTTGACGATTTTGCCTGATCCCTGCTCTTTGAAAACCGATGCGGCAGCGCGGATGTAATTGAAGTAGCCTTTGAGATTGGTGTCGAGCACCTCGTCCCACTGAGTCTCGGTCATCTTCCACACCACGCTATCGCGGTTGATCCCGGCGTTGTTCACGAGAATGTCCAGCCGCCCAAACTTCTCGCGGACGATGTCCACCATCCGCTGGGCATCGGCGAACGAGGCCACATCGGCCTGGAGGGCCAGCCCGCGCCGTCCCATGTTTTCGATTTCGGCGATCACGGAGTTGGCCTCGTCGGCGTGTTTGCGATAGTTGAGCGCCACATCGGCGCCGTGGGCGGCCAGGTCGAGCGCGATGGTGCGCCCGATGCCCATACTGCCGCCGGTCACAATTGCCACTTTGCCTTGCAGATTCATTTGCTGTTCTCCTCGGTTGCCGCCGATGGCCTATCGTGTAACGCATATCGCCGGTGTCTCCGGCGGACGATACGCCATAAGCCCTGGGCTATCGGCTGCCCTATACGCCCACGCTGATCCCGCCGTCCACGAAAAGCACCTGCCCGGTGACGTATGAGGCGTCGTCGCTGGCAAAGAAGAGATGCGCGGCGGCGATTTCGTCTGGCTCGGCCATGCGGCGAAACGGGATCTTTTCCAGCAGCCCAGCCATCACGTTCTCGGGGATGCCCGCCGTCATGCGCGTCTTGGTCGCGCCCGGCGCGACGCAGTTAACTGAGATGCCGTAGCGCGCCCACTCGAGCGCGAGCGTCTTGGTCAACCCGATCACGCCCGCTTTCGAGGCTGAATAGTTGGCCTGCCCGATGTTGCCCAGCGCGCCGATGGAGGAGGTGTTAACGATGCGCCCAAACTTCTGCGCCATCATGGGCACGGCGGCAATTTGTGAGCAGATGAACGTGCCCTTGAGATTCACATTCATCACCGCGTCCCACTGCTCGTCGGTCATCATCTTCACGTCGCCGTCCTTCACGCGCACGGCGAGGGCGTCTTTGTTGATGCCCGCGTTGTTGACGAGGATATCCAGCCGTCCGAAATTTGACGTGGCGGCGTCCACCATCTTCTGCACGTCGGCGCGCCCCGTCACACTGCCCGCCACGGCAATTGCCTTACCGCCGCTATCGGTCACGCGCTGGGCCGTCTCAGTCACTCCTGCCTCGTCCATGTCCGTGACGACGACCGCCGCCCCTTCTTGGGCGAAGCGGAGCGCCGTCGCGCGGCCAATGCCTCCCGCTCCGCCGGTGATGAGCGCCACTTTGTCTTTGAGTCTCATTCTATCCTCTTGGTTGGGGCGAAGCCTTCGCCCACAGGTATTGGGGTCTATTGGCGTGGAAAGGCCAAGGCTTCGCCCTTACCCTCGCCTCATCATCAGAGTCCATTTGCCTTCGATGACCGCCTTGCCCTCCTGATTGCACACCTGCGTTTCGAAGACGACGACGCCGCGATCCGGCTTGGACGTCTCTTTCTTCTCGGCCACCTTGAGCTCGAGGTGAACCGTGTCGCCAAACTTCACCGGCCCCTTGTACTGGATCACCTGCTCCATCAACGCGATGGTCGTGCCCTCGAACACACCGGTCCAGTTGGCCATGCCGGTCGCCATCGCCGCGACGAGCATCCCGTGCGCGATGCGCCCGCCGAAGGGCGTCGTCTGGCCGAAGACCTCGTCGGTGTGCAGGGGATTGAAATCGCCCGACAGCCCGGCAAAGTTCACCACGTCGGCCTCGGTGACGGTGCGCGCCTGCGAGGCGAACGCGTCGCCCAGGTTGAATTGATCGAAGGTCAAACCCCTGGTCTTGTTGGTCATCGGTTAGCCTCCAGCGTATTCCGTATTGCGTACTCCGTATCCCATACGCAATCCGGAGCACTTCATCCCATGAGTTCTTTCGCGATCACATTGCGCAAAATCTCGCTCGTGCCGCCGCCATACAGCAGGAAGCGCGCGTCGCGGAAATAGCGCTGAGCCTCGTACTCCATGGCAAAGCCGTAGCTGCCAAAGATACGCGTGCATTCGTCGGCGGCTTTGTTCGCCATCTCGGTGGCAAACAGCTTCGCCATCGAGGCCAGCTTCATATCCGGCCGGCCGCTCTCGACGTGCCAGGCCGCCCGGTAGACCAGGCCGCGCGCCGCTTCCAGCTGCGTCCCCATCTCCGCGATTTTGTGCGCGATGGCCTGATACGCCCCGATGGGCTTGCCGAATTGAACGCGCTCACGTGAATACTTGAGACTGGCCTCCAGCGCGGCCTGCGCCAGCCCCAGCGCCAGCGCGCCGGTCATCGTCCGAATCTCCCCCAGGATTGCGCCGAGATTTTTGAAGCCGGTCCCTTGCTGCCCCAACAGGTTTTCGCCTGGCACGCGCACATTCTCCAGAATCAATTCCGACGTCTCGGACGCGCGCACCCCCATCTTCTCGATGCGCTTTCCCACCGTCAGCCCCGGCAGGCCGCGCTCGACGAGGAACATGTCAATCCCCTTGAACCCGGCGTCGGGATCGGTTTTGGCGGCGACGGTGAAAAAATCGGCCACCGTTGCGGAAGTGATCCACATCTTGCGCCCATTCAGCACCCAGCCATCGTCATCTTTCACTGCCCGGGTGGTGATCCCGCCGAGGTCGGAGCCAAAATCCGGCTCGGTCATCGCAATCGCGCCGATCTTTTCGCCGCGCAAAGCCGGCGCGAGCAGCCGGGACCTGTGATCCTCCGCGCCGAAGCGATAGACGAAGTCTGTGCCCATCAGGCACTGCATCGAGACCGCTGCCGCAAGCGCGAGCGACCCGCGCGCCATTTCCTCCACCATCAGGCAGAAGGTAGTGAAATCTGCGCTCATCCCGCCGACCGACTCCGGGTAGCGCAGGCCGAAATAGCCGAGCTGTCCGCACCGCTGGAACAGTGCTAGCGGGAATTCGCCGCGCTCGTCGAGTTCGGCAGCCGCTGGCGCGATTTCCTTTTCGACAAAGTCGTGGATGGACTTGCGGAAAAGCTCTTGTTCTTCAGTCAGAGAAAAGTTCATCCGCCGCCTGTGTGCCTGCTGTTGGTTTCGCGTAGCGTTCCTTCACCCAGCCAGACCAGCGATATAACAGCCATTCCAAGCCCGAAAGCAAATTCATTGGCGTGAACCGGGACAGCTTGGACGATGTGCAGCCCTACGCCGGCGATCACGAGGCCAAGCGCTAGGACAAAAGCGATTCGATCAGCCCAGTTGAGTGAACGAGGCATGCGTGATGGCCGCTTCCACGCCGCACGATCAGCCATTTCGCGCAGGTTTCTTCTCGGCCAGATGGATCAGCACCCCAAAGGCATCTTTCGGGTGGACAAACGCCTCGCGCCACACCTGGCCCTCGAACGTCACGCCCGGCTGGTAGGTATGCCGGTAGGCAATACGCCCGCCGCGCCGCCGAAGTTCGGCAATGGCGGCGTCGAGGTCGTCCACTTCGTAGGTGATGTGATGCACGCCCGGCCCGCCGTTCTTCTTGATGAACTTCGCCACCGGACTGTCGTGGCGCGTGGCCTGCAGCAATTCCATCTTACTCTCGCCAATGTCGAACGGGCGGTAGCGGATGCCCATCTCCTCGATGTTCTCTTCGGGGTGGAACTTCGCGCCGAACCATTGCTCGAAGAACGCCTGAGCCTGGTCAAGGTCCTCGACGGCTAAGGCAACACGTTCAATTCGCTTGACGTAGTCCATTGAGTGATCTTCCTCAAAGTGAGCTGGCGCGGTTGCCTATCGCCCACACGGCTATATCATAGCCGAGGCCTGGCGCACCTTCTTCCTCGCTGAGTAGCCACAGCGCAATCAGGATCAGGAAAACCTGCGTGCTGAGTTGCGGAGCGTAACCGCCAGCCGCCAGCAGCAGGACCGCCCATCCAACCGCGTCACCTCGCCGCAGCGACGCGAACACCACCACGCCTGCCAACCACAGGCTCACTGCGTACACCGGCCACGGCAGATACAGCGTCAACCCGGTTGACCAGATGGCGACGATGCCGGTCATGGCCGGGTTGATGAGATGCGCCGCACTGAAGGCGAGGGCAGGCAGCGCGGCCAAAACGTAGGGGCGGATTCCATCCTGGCCTGGATGCCAACAATAGGCCCACCACAACCCAACCATGCTAAGGACGGCGAACAGTTCACCGAGATTGAACAAGGTCATCGCCCCGGGCGGCGGGCCGGGCCAACGCATGGCTCCAAACAGGGCCTGGTTCAGTTGAAGCGCCTCCCCGGCCAGCAGGGCCAACGCCGGAAACACCCATGCGATTTTCCGCCCGCCTCCCCCTGCCCTCGTCCACATTCCCCAGCCGATCAGCCCCGCCGCTGCAATCACCAGCAGGTGATAGTCCACCGCCAGCCAGCCCCCCGGCGGGATGACGACAAACAGGAGGCTCAGCGCGAGCAGGCCGAGCAATGTGATTGGCAACACGATCCCCCTGCGCGCCCGCAGAAGGCGGAATGCCATCCACCCCACGGCCACTAACGCGAGGAGGCTGGTGAGGGTGAAGGCCCATTGTCCAATAAGCCCAAGCGCCTCATAGGCCGTGATGACCGGCGGCGACTTGGGCACGAAGATCGCCGAGCGCGTGAGGGTGCGCGTGATCAGCCAGTCCGCGAGGGCGGCGAGCGTCAGCCACCGGAACAATGAGGGCAGGGATTTCACTGCTTCCGAGTCCATATGGAAAGCGCAACTGCGCCGCCCACCAGGCCCAGGGCGAGCAACGCCACCAGGGCCATGGGGCCGAAGACGAAGGCCATCCCCAGCCAGTCCAATGGCGCAGCCGCGCGCTGGGCTGGTTGAGGCGCCGGGCCAGTCGGGATCATGCCCTCCAGTTGCAGCGACACCCACTGCGAGGTGGATTTCTGCCCGTTGCGTTCGCCGTTCGCGCCATCCCAGGCCGCGAAGGCCAGCGAGTACACCTTGCCAGTAGAGAGATTCACATCGTCGGCGTCCTGCGATTTGAGATCACGGCTGAAGATCACGCGCCATCTGCCGTCGCTCCAGACGCCGTAGCCCTGCACGTTCTGCCCGGCAACCGGCTGGGAGGTCAATGAGCCAAAGCCCCCGGCGATCAGGTCCTCGACCGGTGAGGCGTACGTCGCGCTCGCAAACAGATTGCCCGAGGCCAGCGCCGGGAGATAGTTAGGGTCGGTGTAATCTGCGGGGCTGGCAAGGAGCGCCTCGCCAATGCCGACGAATGGGTATTGATCCACATACATGTTCGCGTACGCCGTGTTCACGTCGCGCCGGGCGGCGATATCCGCCTGCCAGTCGGCTTTCCAGTGCCAGATATTCACGTTCCCGCCCGGCTGCCCCATGCAGAAAAAGGGTTGTCCCTCGGCCAGCGGGAACTGAACCGCCACGGCGTCGCGGAAGTCCTGCACACGCACCATCTCGTCACTCTGGGTGTCGTCCGCCCACTCCACCAGCAGGGCGATCTGCGACCCGTTATGCAGGGCGCGCGCGGTCACGGACCTGACTTGGGTGTTCAGGATCATCGGCCTGGCGACGTTTTGGGCGCTCAAAGGCGCTTCAATCGCCGTCGCCTCCTGCCACACGGCCGCCTCTGGGTCAGTCATAGGCAGTTCGCCCGATACCTCGGCGGCGACCAGGGTCAGCCCCTGCGAGCTGGCCAGGGGCACTTTGAGGAAAGTGAGCACAGCCGCCAGCATCAGCAACAAACCGGGTAAGAGGAGATGACGTTTGCTCATGGGATCACTCCGTGGTGCGTCGCAGGCCTTCATTCCTGCTCTGCGACAATCGGACAGTCATCGCACGATGGTTCCAGGGGAGGCGGCGTGGGCCTGGCTCCCGCCCATAGGTCTGGCTCAAGCGTCACGCCGAGCCGCGCCGCCTCGGATAGCACAAACGCGGCGGCGAAACGCGCCAGGGATACATACACACCCTCGCCCGCCGAGCGCGCCAGCGACTGGGCGAACGGCTCAACCCAGCGCCCGAGGTGATCCTGCAGGAATTTACGCTGCGCATCGGCGCAGACTTCGGCGTGCTCGGCGATCCCGCTGTGGATAGCATAGGCTTCTTTGAGCGCGAGGACGTGCATGAACTCGATTTCGACGGCGAGGTGATCGGGCCGCTCATGCACGCTGCCGCCGACGTTGAAGCCAAAGGCGCGATAAAACCCGGCGATGTCCGCCAGCTCCTGGCTCTGCCGGAATTCGTGCGGGAGGCCGAACTCGGTTTCGTAGCACAGCGAGCCGACCAGGCCGAAGGAGCGGCGGTGTTCTGCCTGCAAGGCAGGTAAATCCCAAACCCCAATTTCCAAACCCCAAACTTCAAGGGCGGATGGGGCCAACTCGCGCAGAATCCCGGCAACGAGGGGCGTGTCTTCTATCCAGTTCTCCTGGCCTGGGTACAGGAACGCGTCGGCGAGGAAGCGATACACCTGCGCGCGGCGGATGGGGGTGTTGATGTCGTTCATCGGCGTCTCTCTGCAATACGCGCTACACAAACTCGTCAGATTGAGTTCAATCGCTCCGCCGGTCGTTCGTGAATCGGCTCAACCACGCTCAGCCGCGCTACTTCGCGGTCTTGGGCGTCGAAGCCGACGGCGGTGTCGTTGTACATCTTCCACGGCTGGCCGTTGACTTCGGTCTCCAGCACGAGTGGGCCTTCTTCAACTTCATAGCGGAAGATCATCCGCTGAGTCGTGCGGAAGAGTTGCAGCACGGCGAGCAGCTCACGCGAGGGCGCGGCGTAACGGGCGATGGCGTCGTCCACGCCGGGGCCAAACATCTGCCGCAGGTACGCGCGCGGCGCCCAGCGCGGCGGGATATAGTAGATGTTCGGCTCGGTGCCGAACTGCGGATAGAGCGGCAGCGCGACCTTCTCAATCTTGATGAGGTAATACATGGGGTGCTTCGGGTTCTCCACCCAACTGCCGTCCTGGGCAATGTCCACCA
>DATDRS010000115.1:0-27507 GCA_035291605.1 Anaerolineales bacterium
GCGCGCAAACCATCTGCGAAAACGTCGAAGGCCGGCGTCGTCGGCGCGCGCATCCGCGACCGGCGGAAGGAACTCGGCCTGAGCTTGCAGGCGCTGGCCGCGCGCACCGGCCTGACCGCCAGCTTCCTCAGCCTGATCGAACGCAACCACAACAGCCCCTCGCTGGAATCGCTCCGGCGGATCGCCGAGGCGCTGGAAGTGCCTTTCTTCTTCTTCACACAGAGCAAGAGCCCCAACCCGGTAGTGCGGCAGGCCGAGCGCGTGACGATCACCTTCCCGCCGGGCGACCTGACCTGCGAGTTGCTGGTCCCTAACCTGCGCAGCCGGCTGGAAGTGTTCATCGCCCGTGTCCATCCCTCGGCGGGCAACATCGCCCGCGCTCCCAAGCACGCCTCGGAAGAGTGCCTCTACGTCATGGAGGGCGCGCTGAAAGTCGTCTTGCACAACGCCGAGTATATCCTGAACAAGGGAGACAGCATTTACTTTCACGGCAGCGCAGTGCGCGAAATCTGTGCGCAAGGCCGGCGCGAAGCGGTGTTCCTTTCCGCCATTACGCCACCCGTTTTGTGAGGCCTATCGTCTATAGCCGCTGGCACACGGTTTAGCGCGGTTTCCAACGTGATGTCCGGCCTCCTTCGACCCGCGTCCCGCTCCGCTTGGGACGCTCAAGACTGAAAGATGTCCCTCATGCCAAACGCTGATCTGCTCGTCACGCATGCAATCATCATCACCCAAAATGAGAAGCGCGCCGTCAGCGTTGACGGCGCGCTAGCCGTGCAAGGCTCGACCATCGCCGCCGTCGGGCCGACGGATGAGATCGCCGCTCAATACACGGCGCGCAAAGTGATTGACGCCCGCGGCCGCGCGCTGTTTCCGGGGCTGGTCAACACCCACACCCACCTGTTCCAGTCGGCGGTCAAGGGGCTGGGCGAGGATATGGCCGTCGAGCAGTGGGTGCAGGCAGTCACCTTCCCCACGGCGGTGACGATGAGCGCAGAGGAAACTTACCTCGCCGCGCTCGTGAGCTGCCTGGAAAACCTCCGCAGCGGCGCGACGACGCTCGTGGATTTCATGTACCCGGTGGGCGATCCGGCTCTCCACGAAGCCGTCATCCGCGCGATGGTGGACAGCGGCGTGTGCGGGACGTACTCGCGCATGGTCAACGACTACGGCGAGCCTTACGGCGTCCGGCCGGGGCTGATCCACGCGCCGGAGAAGTGCATCGCGCACGCGGTTGACTTGAAGACGCGCTTCGACGGCGCAGCCGACGGGCGCCTTCGCCTGGGGCTGTCGGTCGGCGTAATCTGGGGTATCACCGAAGCCGGGCTGCGGGCCGCGCGCCGCTGCGCCGACGAGACCGGGATGCCGATCACGATGCACATCAACGAGACGCCGTTCGACAATGCGACCTCGGTCGAACGCTTCGGCTGCCGCACCATCCCCATGCTGGAGCGCGCCGGGCTGCTCGGCCCTGATCTGCTGGCTGTGCACTGCGTGGATATGAATGACGAAGACATTGCGCTGTTCGTCAAGCACAATGTCGCCGTTTCGTACAACGCCGTGAGCAACATGTACCTCGGCTCCGGCATCCCGCCCATCGTGCGCATGGCCGAGGCCGGGCTGCGGATCGGGTTGGCGACCGACGGCGCAGGCAGCAACAATTGCCAGGACATGCTGGAGTCGCTGAAATTCAGCGCGCTGCTGCAAAAGGTAGCGGCGCGGGACGCCTCGGTCGTGCGCGCGCAGACCGCGCTGGACTGGGCGACGCGCGGCGGCGCGCAGGCGATCAATCTGGGCCGTGAAATTGGTTCAATTGAAACCGGCAAGAAGGCGGATTTCTTTCTGCTGGACCCGTTCACGCCCAAAGCCACGCCCGTGCACGATCCGCTGGCCACGCTGGTTTATTCGTCGGGGCAAGCCAACGTGGTGACGACTGTCGTAGATGGCCGCGTGTTGCTGGAGGACGGAGTCTTTCACCACCTCGACGAACCGGCTCTCCTGCGCGAGGCCCAGCGGGCCGCGCAACACCTCGCCCACCGCGCAGGGACAGAAAAACTGTTAGAGAAACGCGCAAAGTGGAGGCCCCTCTAGCTTCCAACCTCCAATCTCTAACCACCTCCGAGATACCTCGCCAACTCTACCGCGCCATACCTCACCCGCTCCCCATAATCGCGCCGGCCCTTGTCCGTCGCGTCAATGCCAATCTTCGTCCCCACGCCGCGCGCGTCGTTGGCCGGGTCCATCTCGTGTCCCTGCGCGCCGGGCACGGTGAACGTGTCGCGCCCCCAATCCACGCGGCTGGTGAGCGCCCACAGTACGTCGGCAGGGTCGTAGATGTTCACGTCCGGGTCCACCACGATGCACACGCGGATGTTGACGTGCGCGGTGAAGGCCGCCAGCGCCACGTTGCGCGGCTCGCCCGGATTGCGCTTGGCGACTTGCACAATTGCCGTGAACCCATTGGCGTAAGGCGGGATGTGCAGCCCTGTCACGTTCTTACTCGCGTGCCGGACGAAGCGCAGCAGCAGCGGCTCGCGCGGCAGCACATTGCCCAGGTAGATGTGCTCGGCCCAACCGGGGATGACCGTCTGGAAGATCGGGTTGTCGCGGAAGCAGATGGCTGTCGCCTCGAACACGGGGCTGTTCCACAGCTCGCCGTAATAGCCGTGAAATTCCGCGAGCGGCCCCTCGTCGCGGCGCTCGCCGGGCGGGATATACCCCTCGACGACGATTTCTGCCCCTGCGGGGACGAACAACTCCTGCGTGACCGCGTGGGTTACCTCGATGGGCCGCCCGCGAATCGCGCCCGCAATCGCCAGCTCGTCGCCGTCGTATTTGCACCCCGCCGCGATCATGATGGCCGGATCGAGGCCGATAGCGACTACGACCGGAAGCGGCCTGCCCCTCGGCTCCACCTGGTTCAAAAACCAGCGCACGTCGCGCCACTCGTTGACGTTCATGCCGAAGGTGTGCGGGCCGAGGACCTGCATCCGGTTGTACGAGAGATTGCCGCGCGCCGGGTTCGACGGGTCGCGCGTGACGACGACGCCGCCGGTGATGAACGGGCCGCCGTCGTGCACGGCATGAATGGGGATGGGCAGCCGGCGAATGTCAATCGCATCGCCGCGCAGAACGTTCTTCTTCCACGGCGCATCCCGTACTTCCAAAGGCGGGATGCCGTTCGCCGGGTCGAGCGCGCGGTCCATCACAGTCGTGACCTCGCCACGCTTGCACTCCAGCGCCGCCGCCACGCGGTCGTGCTGCGCCAAACCGCTGGAGAAGACCGGCCAACCGAAAACAGCGGTCCACTCGGGTCCAGGCTGAGGGCGTTCAAACAGCGGCGCAGGGCCGCCTGACCGCTCGAGCGCCGCGGCCACGTCGGCCAGCTCGTGCTTCAGGCTCACGGGCCGGGCCACGCGCGCCAGTTGGCCGATGGATTCCAACTTCGCCAGGAAAGAGCGCAGGTCGTGAATTTCATTCATGGCTCTACCTCGCCAAAACGCCTCCTTCGACTTCGCTGCGCTCCGCTCACCTGTGCCTCTGGCTGCGCTGCGTTCCACTCAGGGTGCTTTTGACCTGACCGCTTACACGCCCTCGGCGAAGGCGTCAATTACGGGCTTGATGTCGTCCATCATCGGATAGAGGATGGGACAGGTGACCCCTGCGTCAATGTACTCGCGCACTTTGGCGCGGCACTCGGCGGAAGTGCCCACCGCCATCAGGTTGCGCACCACTTCGTCAGGAATGACCTGACCCGCCTTGATGTAGTCGTCCTCGGTCGCAGGCCAGCTCATCATGGCTTGCACCTTCTCCAGCAATTCATCGCTCACGCCGCTCGCTTTCATGATGTGCGGCTCGGTCGCGAGGTAGTAAGCCACGAGTTTCTTGCCCTCGGCCATCGCCGCCGCCGGGTCTTTGTCAGAGAGGCAGCAGACGAGCAGCTCGGGCCGGTCCACTTCGGCGAGGGTCTTGCCCGCCTTGCGCGCTCCCTGCTCCACCAGGCCCACGGCCCGGCGGATGTAATCCACCGATACGACGTAGTTCAGCACCACGCCGTCGCAGATTTCGCCCGCGAGCTCAAGCATCTTGTCGCCGGTCGCGCCGATGTAAATGGGAATGTCGCGCGGGGAGGCGTCGCCGTAGGCCACATCTAGTTTCACGCGGTCGAGTTTGACGAACTCACCCTGATAAGTGACCTCCTGCATCGTGAACAACTGGCGCGCGGCCTCGACGTACTCCCGCATCGCCCGCAGCGGCCGGCGGCGCTCCACGCCCACGCGGCCCGCAATCGGCTCCCACCACGCGCCCAGGCCGAGCATCACCCGCCCGCGCCCATCCACCTTGCCGCCGAGCTCCCACATCGTGCTCCACGAGGCGGCGATCACCGCCGGATTGCGCGTCCAGATGGGCAGCACGCCGGAGCCGATGCGGAGGCGCTGCGTGTGCGTGAGGAAGGCGCTCATCAGCACGACGCAGTCGCGCGCCAGGCGGGTGTCGGCCTGCCAGATTTCGCTGAAGCCGCGCGCCTCCGCGTAACGGGCCATTTCGAGTTCGTAGCGGACGTCGTGCTTGTCCTGCATGTAGAGGGCAAAGCGGTGGTGGGTCATCGTCTCCTCACTATGCACCACAGGTGATATTCCTCACCCCCTCGCCTGACGACAAAGCGCGTCGTCAGGAGAGGGGCGAGGCGGTTCACTGCCGCCACAACTTCTTCGCCGCCGCGTGGGCGCGGGCGCGCAGGGCGACGTGGTCAACGCGGGGCACTTCGCCGTCGCGCACGCGTACTTCGCCCGCGACCATGACCAGACGGACGTGCTTGTGATTGCGCCACAACACCAGTTGGTCATAGAGGTTGTGGATTTCGACGGGCGTGGGCAGTTCGATGTTGATCAGCTGCAAATCTGCCTGCCACCCCGGAGCCAGGCGGCCCACCTGCCCCAGGTTGAGGGCGCGCGCCCCGCCTTCGGTCGCGAGATACCACACCAGGTTCGCCGGCATCACCTGGGGATTCCGCCGATAGGCCTTGTGGATCAGAAACGCACCGCGCATCACCTCAAAGAAGTCGTTGACATAGCCGTCGCTGCCGAGGCCGACGGTCACGCCTGCGCTGACCAGTTCGGGCGCAGGCGCGATGCCCGCGCCGACCTCGCAGTTCGAGAGCGGCATGTGCGTCATGCGGACTTTGCGCGCCGCCATGATATTGATTTCGTTCTGGCTGAGTTGGACGCACTGCGAGGCGAGCATGTTCGGCCTGGCGACGCCGAGGCGCTCGTAGTATTCAAGCGGGCGCATGCCGAAGTGTTTGAGTGTGTATTCCGGCTCGTGCACGCCCTCGGAGCAGTGCATGTGGACGAGCGCGTCCTGCGGTGCGGCCATTTCGAAGGCTTGCAGGATGAACTTGGGGGAGCAGGAGAAGGTCGTGTGAAAGCACATCAACCCGGAGACAACGCCGCCGGCTTTGCGGGTGGACAGGATAAAGTCGAGATTTTCCTTCAGCCCCAGCTGCCCGTTCTCCCTGCTCACGCGCTCCGTAGCTTCAAAGGAGAGGACGGCCCGGATCCCGCGCGCCCGCACGACCTCGGCCTGCGCGGGCAGGCAGCCCGGCAGGCTGAACGGCGCTTCGAGACAATCGTACACCGTGGTGACGCCGCTCCGCAGCATTTCGACGCAGACCACGTCCGTCGCCGCGCCAATCATCTCGTGGTCGAGGCGGTCTTCTACGAGCGGCCACCAGAAATCGTGGAGAAACGGCCAGAAGCCCGAGGGGGCCTTGTCGAGCGGGAGGCCGTGCGCCAGCACGCCGTAGAGGTGCGCGTGCGCGTTGACAAAGCCCGGCGACAAGACTTGGTTGGGCGCATCCAGCGCCTCGTCGTCCGGGTATTTTTGCCGCAGCTCCGCGTTCAGGCCGACCGCCGCGACGCGGTCGCCGACGACGCGCACGCCCCATCCGCGTTTGGGCGGCTTGCCTGGTTCGTCAATGAGAAACTCCGGCAGGATGAGCAAAGGCTTATCCACGCGTCTCCTCCAATCGCCAACCTCCGATCTCCAATCTCTAATCCCTTATCCCTGCCCGCTTCCACATCGCCTCCGCCGCGCGCTGGCAATCGGCAATCAACCCGGCTTCGTCCAGGGTAACCATACGCCCCCCACGCACTAACACTTCGCCGTTGACGATCACGGCCTCCACGTCGTTGCCGTTGGCGTTGTAGACGAGCGCGGATTGCGGCGAGTAAACGGGAGAAACATGCGGGCGGCGGAGATTGACAATCGTCATGTCGGCCAAAGCGCCGGGGGCCAGGCGGCCAATTTCGCCCTGGAGACCCATCGCGTGCGCGCCGCCGCGATATGCCATCTCCAACACGCCTTCGGGCAAAAGCGCGGTTGCGTCGAGCGTGCCTACCTTCTGCAGGCAGGCGGTGAACTTGAGCACTTCGAGCATGTCCTGCGAATTGTTTGAGCCAGGGCCGTCGGTGGCCAGCGCCGTGGGGATGCCGCGCTGGCGCCATTCGACGACGGCGGGTGTGCCGGAGGCCAGGTACATGTTGCTCACCGGGCAGTGGACGATCACGCTCCCCGCGCGGGCGATCAGATCCATCTCTTCGTCGTCAAGCCACACGCAGTGCACCAACTGCCAGCGTTCGTCGAGCACGCCGAGGTCGTGCAGCCAGCGCGCCGGGCGCACGCCCGTTTCGTCCAGCGTCATCTTGACTTCAGGCTGGGTTTCGCCGAGGTGAATGTGGACGCCCACGTCCCATTCGCCGGCAAGGCGGGCGATAGTCTGCAAAGTGTCGCCCCGGCAACCCCACGGGATCAGCGGCCCAAACTCGACCCGAACTCTCCCGCCCTGGCTCTGATTCCATATCTTGACCAGGCGCTCAGTTTCCCGGATAACCGTTTCCGGGGTTTCCTTGAATCTCGGATGATAGGGATCGCGGTCGGCGTAGCCGCGCGCGAGCCGGGCGCGCACCCCGCTCCGGCGGGCCGCCTCGGCCACCTGGTCCATGTTGCGCGTCGAGGTCTGCACGTAATGTTGGCTGAGGACGGAGGTCGCGCCGCATTTCAGGTTCTCGACAAACCCCAGCAGAGCGGCGAGATAAAAATCCTCTTCAGTCATCGCCAGCGCGCCGGGCCAGATGGCAGCCTCCAGCCAGCGCAGCAACGGCTTGTCGTCGGCTAGGCCGCGCATAAAGGTCTGGAAGAGGTGCGTGTGTGCGTTGATCAGGCCGGGGATGACGGCGCATCCCCCGGCGGAGAGGATTTCGCCCGCTTCCGAGAGCAGGCGCTCCGGGGGTTGGCCCGCGCCGATCTCGGCGATGCGCTCGCCGCGCGTGAACACATAGCCGGGCGAGAGCACGGTGCGGGTGTCGCCAGCGCAGGGAAGAATGATCCCGTCTCGGATGAGAAGTGCACGCATAGGATTTCGCTCTCCAAGTATAGGCCTGTCTCATTCGAGGGCAAGTCTCAATTTGAGCCTTGCAAAAATTTTTGAGCCTTGCTTGACATAGCCTGTTGGCTGTGCTGATCTCCAAACACACTACCTACCCTCAGGGGTAGGCCGCAAGTCTCTCCCCAGGGATATTGGGCAAAAGCGGTCTTTACGAAGTACGTGGAAGACGACGACCCCATTCTGTATCTGACATTGAAGTATGACCATGAGGAAGAGGAGTTTGCGCTGACGCCGGAGGAGCGGGCGTTGATCGCTACCGATGGATGGTCGCAGTTCGTGAGGGTGCAGCCAGCGTTTTATCGCGCGTGAGAGAACTAAATAGGCCCGCCGGCTAAAGACCTGCCAGATCCCCGAGACCTGGCAGGTCTTTGCATTTAAGACGCGCGTTGTACAACAGTCCCGCGTACAACACGCCCTTACACGACGGGCAATTCGACGAAGAACTGCGCCCCTGCGCCGGGTTGGCTCTCGGCCCAGATGCGCCCGCCGTGCGCCTCGACGATGGATTTGGCAATCGCCAGCCCCAGCCCCGAGCCGCCCTGTTCCTGGCGCAGGCGCGACTTATCGGCGCGGAAGAAACGGTCAAAGAGGCGCGGCAGGTCTTCGGGCGAAATCCCCGGCCCGGTATCTGAAATGGCAAAGGTGACTCCCGCTCGCTCCGCCTGGGGTGCTTCGTGAAGTGATGGATGGTGGGTGGCGGGTGACGAGTGACGAGAAGTGCGCGCCCCGTCACTTGTCACTCGACACACGACACTTCCGCCTGAGGGAGTGTGCTGCAAGGCGTTGTCCAGGAGGTTGCCCAGGACCTGGGCCATCCGGTCGGGGTCAACGTCAACCTCCGGCAGGCCCGGATCAACCTGGGTCTGCACGGAAATCTTCTGCTGCAGCGCGCGCGGGGTCTGCGCGGCGACGGCGCGTTCGAGCAGCGCGCCGGGCGGGGTGGGGCGGCGTGTCAGAGTGAGTTCGCCCGCTTCGGCGAGGGAAAGCGTCCGCAGATCGTCCACCAGCCGGTTGAGGCGCTGGGCTTCTTCGTGGACGAGGGCAAGTGTTTCGGGGGTGGGGAGGAGGATGCCGTCGCGCAGGGCTTCGGCGTGGCCGAGGATGACGCTGAGCGGCGTGCGCAGGTCGTGGGCGATGTCGGCGGTCATCTGGCGGCGCTGATCGCGGGCGCGGGCGAGGTCGGCGCTCATCTGGTTGAACGCGGAGGCCAGTTCGCCCAGTTCGTCGCGGGAACGCACGTTCACCTGCTGGCCGAGTTGGCCGGCGGCGAGGGCGCGGGTGGCCGCCTTTAGTTCGGTGAGCGGCCGGGTGAGCGCCCGCGCCAGCGCCGCGCCGAGGACGATGGACAGCGCCGCTGCGCCGATGGCGGCGAGGGACAAGGCCCGGTTCACGCGGAGCAGGAACTCGGTCCCGGCCTGGCTCAACGGCCGGAGTGTATTGCCTGCTGGGATGAGCGTGCCGACCCTTTGGCCATCTACGAGGATGGCGATGCCGGTCGCCAGTTGTGACGGCGCAAGGCGCTCGCCCGGAAAGTACCCGCCGCCGGCGACGACGACGTTTCCCTGGGTATCCACCAGCGCTGCTCCGCCGCCCATCACCATGCCGTGCATCGCCCCATTCCCCATGCCGGGCGGCCCGCCACGGAGGACGCGTTCCACACCCGTCCAACCGCTCTGCACCTGGTAATAGTCGGCCAGCTCCGCGCTGAGAAAGTCCTGGTCCTGCGCCATCATGAAATGCCCGAACTCAGCCGCCGTGGCGCGCCCGGTGAAGATGGCGACGAGCACGATGCCCGCCAGGCTGACGAGCAAGAAGGCGAGGGTGATTTTGAGGGCGAGGGAGCGCATCACTCATTCTGTAGGGGCGGCCAGCTGGTCGCCCTTACCCTCTATTCGGGTGCAAAGCGATAACCCACACCGTAGACGGTTTCGATGTAGCGCGGCGCGGATGGGTCGGGTTCGATCTTGGCGCGCAGGTTTTTGATGTGCACGTCAATCGTCCGTTCGTAGCCTTCGTAGGCCGCGCCCTGCAGGCGGTCGAGGAGATCCATGCGGGAATAGGCCCGGCCAGGCGTGAACATCAATGCGGCGAGCAGGTCGAATTCGGATGGGGTCAGGTCAACCGCGCGCTCACCAACTTTGACGAGGTGCGCAGCGCGGTCGAGGACGATGTCGGCGGCGCGCAGCAGGTCGGCTTCGGGCGCGGCCTGGCCGGCGCGGCGCAGCACGGCGCGGACGCGAGCGGTCAGCTCGCGCGGGCTGAAGGGCTTGGTCACGTAGTCGTCCGCGCCCAATTCGAGGCCGAGGACCTTGTCGGAATCTTCCACGCGGGCGGTGAGCAGGATGATGGGCGTCTCGCGCTCCTTGCGGTGCAGGCGCATGAACTCGTAGCCGTCCATCTCCGGCATCATCAGGTCGAGGAGGATGAGGTCGGGCTTTTCCTGCCGGGCGAGGAACAGCGCCTCGCGGCCGTTGCGGGCGGTGACGACGTGGAAGCCTTCCTGCATGAGGTAGGTTTTGACGAGCGACACGAGGCGCTCTTCGTCGTCAACGACGAGGACGGTTTTGGACATGTTGGGTAATCGGTAATTGGCAATTGGTCATTACCGTTTACCAATTGCCAATGACGATCTACTCATTGCTGATTTTGACTGTGCGGCGGATTGCTTGTCTGCGCTAGTGCGCTCCGCTTGAGCAGCCAGGCTACCAGGGCGGCAATCAGGCCAATCTGCAAGAGCCAGCCGAGCAGGGCAAAGCCTCCGGCGAACAGCATCCCGCCCCAGCCGAAGAGGCCCACGCCGCGCATGTGACCGAAGGGCATGGCGCGCAGGTTCGGATGCATCCCAAAGCCGCCGTAGCCCATCATACCAAACGCTGGACCGAAGCCAAAGCGTGTGGCCAGGAACCAGCCGATGGCAAACGCGGCGACGACAAGGATGATCAAGCCGCCGATCGTGAGAAGTTTTCTGGACATTGTTACCTCCACATGGTCTAATCGTTTGTCTTTAGCATACCGCAGACCCATGAAGAAATTGTGAGGGCCAGATACACGAATTATGAGAGATCATGGGCCACGGGCAAGTGATCATAGGTGGGCAGGCTGGTGAGAAAAATCCAGACACCGGGCGTCCGCCAAGAGACCCGGTGCCTGGAGAAGGAGGGGAAGGAGAGGCGATTCTACGACTCAGGGGCGGGCGGGGCGCTGAAGTGCGGGCATCCCGCGAAACCACCGCCCGCGCCGAAACCGCGACCCATCATGCCAGGGCCGAAGGGACGCTCACCGCTGGCCTGCCAGGCGCGCATCTGGGCCTGGCGGGCGAGCATCCAGTCAGCCTGCTCCTGGGTGAGCTTGCCGTCGTCCACGGCCTGCTTGAGAGCCTCGGCGTGCGCCGCCTGCATGGCCTCCTGCACTTTGGCGAAGTCAATGCCTTTTTCCTGGGCGATGACGAAGGGCGTCTTGCCCGCCGCGAGTTCCGCGTTGAGCTCGTCGAGCGTCAACCCCAGCGCTTCCGCGATTTGGGTGTGTATCAGGTCACGGTACTCGGCCATGAGGCCAAAACCGCCACCCATCCAGCCAGGGCCGGAGCCGCCGCCCATCCTCCCGTAACCGCCCATCATGCCGGGGCCGAAACCGCCGGGCGTTTGCGTGGGGGCCGGGGGTTGGGCGAAGACAGCTGCCACACCCACGAGCGCGACGACGCCAACCACCGCCGCAACACCGAGAATTTTCGCGTACTTGTTCATCATTTACCTCCGTTGATTTGGGAACAGCCTTACGCCTGTTCAGTTTTCTGCCCAAAGAATAGACGGAAGGCGTTTAGAACTTATGAAGAAGTGATGTCGGGTTGATGGAAGATTGGCCCCTCCCCCCATGACAAAAGTCACACCAATCAGAGGCAAATTGTCACTATTGTGGAGAGGGGGCCGTCGGTAGAATGCCGATAGAGGTGGGTTGCGCCGGCCCGATCCGGCGCTTCTGTCCAGAAAGTAGGCGGAGAAACCCGGTTTCTGGCTGGGTGACGAGCAGTGGAGGAAGGGGATACCTGTCCAAAAGGGGAATGATATTCGTCACTATCCGATTTAGACGTATTTGACGTAGAGTCAATTCTAGACTTGTCCTATGTCCTTTCGTGGAAATGGAGGTTGCCGTGCAAATTACTAGACAAGCGGATTATGCAGTGCGTGCGGTGCTTTACCTGGCTGAACTTGGCCCCGGCGGGCAGGCTTCGACTGCGCAAATCGCCCGCGCTCAGAGCATCCCGCTGACGTTCCTCGCCAAGATCGTCTCCCAACTGGCGGCGTCGGGCGTGGTGCGCGCGACACGCGGCGCACGCGGCGGCGTGGCGCTGGCCCGGCCGGCGGAGACGGTCTCGCTCCTGGACATCGTCGAGGCGATTGACGGCCCGGTGGCGCTCAACGAGTGCGTCACCGATCCGTCGAATTGCCCGCTGGGCGCTACCTGTTCGGTGCGCCCGGTGTGGTGCGAGACACAAACGGAGTTGGTGACCAAGCTGTCGCAGACCAAGTTCGCGCAGTTGGTGAAGAGCCATAAGCCGGCCGTCGTGCAGGTCGCGTCGGCGTAAATCTCGGATTCGGGCGACGCACCGACAAATCCAGAGCACCGAAATGTCCGGTTCGGGGCATGTTCCGCCCGCTTACCGGCGCTGCATTGACCTCAAAAGAAAACCCCGCCGGTTGCGCCAGGCAGCCGGCGGGGTTTTGTTGTACCAGGGGCAGGCACGTGGCAGGCACGGCGAGGGCAGACACGTGGGTCTGCCCTCTACCCCCCGGGTTGGGCGCCGAACAGCGCGCCGATGAAATAACCGGCCAGCGCCGAGACGATACCGATCACAGCCATTTGCAGGCCGCTGCGCATCGGGCGCCCGACGGTGATGCGCGCTTTATACGCCCCCACGCCGAACAACGCCAGCGCCGACACCAACAGGGAGACCGGCACGGCCCACTGGAGGGGCAGGAGCAAAAAGGGAATCAGGGGGATGAGCGAACCCGTAATCGCCGAGAAGCCCACGACCAGCGCGCTCTTCAGCGCGCTCGTATCCTCGATGGGCGCCAGTTTCAGCTCGTTGTGCATCATCACGTTCACCCAGGCTTCTTCGTCCCTAATGACCTGATCCACGGCGCGTTCTAACAGGTCGCCGCCGAAACCCCAACTGGCAAAGATATCCCGAACTTCCTGCACTTCCGCCTGCGGCATCTCGCGGATTTCACGCTGTTCGCGCTTGAGTTCGGCGCGGTAGTGATCGTGCTCGGCAAGGGTGGAGGTGTACGCGACGGCTCCCATGGAAATCGACTCCGCGAAAGCGGCTGCGAACCCGGCCGCGATCACGATGCGTGGATCGTTGGACGCCGCCGCCACGCCGAGGATCACGCCGAGCGTGTTCACCAACCCATCCTGCCCGCCGAGGATGATGTCAGCCAGCGCCGCGGAGGGCGGGCGCGGCTCAAGGTGCCTGATCGCCTCGCCCAGTCTAGTCGGGGGGAGTTCGGGCAGGTTGGTGACAGGGAGCATAGCATTATCCTGATGGTCTATCCAGCGTCGGCGCGTTCGAGTTTAACCGCGCACACTTTGTACTCCGGGATCTTCGCCACCGGGTCGAGCGCGGCGATGGTCAGGTTGTTGGCGTTTTGCGCGCCGGGAAAGTGGAAGTTGGCGAAGATCAGGCCGGGCGAAACGCGGTCGGTGATCACGGCTTCGGCCACCATCTCCCCGCGCCGCGATTTGACGCGCACGGTCTTGTAGCCGTTTAGTTCGAGCTTGGCCGCGTCCTCCGGGCTGATCTCGACCAGCGGCTGCGGATAGACGGCCAACAATCCCTCCGCCCGGCGCGTCATCTCGCCGCCGTGCCAATGATACAACACTCGCCCCGTGGTCAGCACCAGGGGGTATTCCGCGTCGGGCAACTCTTTGGCGGGGAGGTAGTCCACCGCGTGGAATTTGCCTTTGCCGCGCGTGAACTGGCCGACGTGGAGGAGGGGTGTGCCCGGATGGTCTGCGCCCTTAACCGGCCAGTGAAGCTGGTCGCCGCGCTCCAGCCGGGCGTAGCTCACCCCGGCATAGGCGGGCGTGACGGCTGCGATTTCGCCCATGATTTGGGCCGGGGAGGCATAGTCCCAACCCGCTTGCGGTCCCACCGGGACGCGGTTCTCGACCAGCAGCACGCGGCGGGCCACCTCGGCGGTGATCTGCCAGTCGGGCTGAGCCTCGCCGGGCGGGTCAATCGCCTGGCGCACCATCTGGATGCGGCGTTCGGTATTGGTGAACGTCCCGTCCTTCTCGGCGAATGACGCGCCGGGCAGCAGCACGTCCGCGAATTGCGACGTCTCCGACGGGAAGATTTCCTGCAGAACGACGAACTCGCACCGGCTCAGGCATTCACGCACGTGGTTGACGTCGGGCTCGGTGAGCATCGGATCTTCGCCCAGGATGTAGAGCGCGCGGAGTTGGCCCTCGCCCGCGGCGGGGATCATTTCGGTGACGGTCAGACCGGGTTTGTCTTGCAGGAAGAAGGAAGGCGGAAGGAGTTTTTCTTCTTCCTTCAATGCCCACGCCCCCGCGAATTTCTCCCTCACCTTCTCATCCGTCACGGGCTGGTAGCCGGGGAACACATTCGGCAGCGCGCCCATGTCGCACGCGCCCTGCACGTTGTTCTGCCCGCGCAGGGGGTTCACGCCGCCGCCGGGGACGCCCATGTTGCCCAGCAGCATCTGCAAATTGCCGAGGCTGAGCACGTTCATCACGCCGGTCGTGTGCTGGGTGATGCCCATGGCCCAGATGACCGCCATGGGCTTGTGGCGCGCCAGCAGTTCGGCGGCTCTCAGCAAATCCGCGACCGGCACGCCCGTGATCTCGGAGACGACTCCCGGCGAGTACTTCTCGACCGTCGCCTTAAACTCGTCGTAACCTTCACACCGCGCGTCAATAAACCCCTGGTCCTGCCAGCCGTTTTTCAGGATGATGTGCATCAGGCCGTTGAGCAGAGCCACGTCGGTGCCGGGCTTCTGGCGCAGATGCAGCGCGGCGAACTCGGCGATGTCAATCCGGCGCGGGTCGGCCACGACAATCTTGACGCCGCGCCTCAGGGCGGCCTGCCTGATCTTCGCGCCGAAGACCGGGTGCTGCTCGGTGGTGTTGGAGCCGATGATGAAAATGGCCTGCGCATTCTGGACCACGTCGTCCAGGGTGTTGCTCATCGCGCCGGAACCGTAGCACATGGCCAGGCCGGCGACCGTGGAGGCGTGGCACAGCCGCGCGCAGTGATCCACGTTGTGCGCGCCGATGACCTGCCGCGCGAATTTCTGCATCAGATAATTCTCTTCGTTGGTGCATTTGGCTGAGGCGAATACGCCGATGGCGCCCGGCCCGGACTCGCGTTTGATCGCCGCCAGGCTCTGCGCCACGAGGTCGAGCGCCGTATTCCAGTCGGTTTCTACCCATTCTCCTCGCTGGCGGATGGCAGACGGCGGATGACGCATCGCAGTTTGGTCAAGCAGATACTTGCGAACGCGGGGCTTCGTCAGACGGTCGGCGTGGTGCACGAAGTCGTATCCGTAGCGCCCTTTGACGCACAGCGCCATGTTGTTCACCGGGGCGTCCGGGTGGGAGGTGACGCGGAGAATGCGGTTATTTCTCACGTTCAGGTCGAACTGGCAGCCGACGCCGCAGTACGGGCAGGTCGTGGTCACGCACCTATCGGCCCGGCCCTTCCCGACCGACATCAGGTCGTCCAGCGCGCCCGTCGGGCAGTAAGCCGCGCACGCGCCGCACGATTCGCAGCGGGCCGCGAGCATGGTCGTGTCGGCCCCGGCGGCGAGGCGGGCGTCGAATCCGCGCCCGGCCACGCCCCACACGAACCGCCCCTGCACCTCGGCGCAGGCGCGCACGCAGCGGGTGCACAGGATGCACTTGTTGAGATCCACCCAGACAAACGGGTTGGGGTCGCTGTCCAGCTGGTAGCGGACGGGCGGCGCGACCCCGACGGGGAGGCGAGCGCCGTAATGCCGGACCCAGTGCATGAACTCGGTTTCATCCCGGTCCTCGGCCGCGTAGCCCGCGTCGTAGTAATTCTGGAGCAGGAGCTCGAGGATCGTCTTGCGCAGCCGCGCCAGGTCGGGCGTTTCCGTGCGGACGACCATCCCCTCGCTCACCGGGAGGGTGCAGGCCGCCGGTTCGCCGCGTATGCCATCCACCTCCACGAGGCACAACCGGCACGAACCGACGGGCGACAAATCTTTGTGATAGCACAGCGTCGGGATGGTGAGGCCATGTGCGCCTGCAGCCTCGAGGACGGTCTGGCCCTCGCGCGCTTCGACGAGGTGATAGTTGATGGTGAGATGGATGGTCATAGGCTCTGCCTCGGCTTCAATATGTAGATCGCCCATCCAAAGTACTCGCGCGCGAAGCGCGTGTACTCGTTCTGGCTGTGGTGCAAATGCCGGATGACTTCGTCCCGCTCGAGGTGGGCGGGGTTCTCGTCGAGCCAGCGCAGCAGCCCGCGCCAGTTCTCCGACTCGTAGTGATCCCAGTCGTCCTGGCTGGCCCGCACGACGTATTCGAGGTCAAACCCGTTTTCGCGGGCCATGGTGAGCAATTCCGACTCGGTGTGTACCGAGGTCTCGCCCCGGGAGTAGTCGGGCGGCACGTGGGATCTGTGCCAGTATGCTTCGCCGACGGCGAGGCGGCCGCCGGGGCGGATCGCTTCTTTCATCCGGCCCAGCGCCGCGTGAAATCCACCCTCCCAGATGAAGGTGGCCCCGATGCAGGCGGCGACGTCAAACGCGCCTGGCTCGAATGGGTATGCGGCGGCGTCCCCGCAGACGATTTGAATGCGCCCGGCCAAGCCGCGCTCGGCCAGCCGCTGCCGCGCCCGTTCGCAGGCCAGCGGGCGGAGGTCTATGCCGGTCCCGGCCACGCCGAAGTGCTGCGCCCACAGCGCCAGCACCCCGCCCACGCCGCAGCCGAAGTCAATGACCCGCGCGCCTTCCCTTAGTCCCAGCACCCGGCCCACGGCGATGATCTTCTCGGGCGAGGTCGGGTTGAGCAGTTCCATGTCGCGCTCAGAGATGTCTTTCAGGTCGAGGAAGTTCATCGCGCCCTCCTCCGTCAGGCTTGCTCGGCGGCTTCAAAGATCTCGGCAAAGTGACGCAAGGCCGATTTTAGCGGCAGGGCGGCCGATTGGCCCAACCCGCAGAACGACGCGGTTTGCAGGATGTCCGCGAGCCGGGTGAGCTCGATCACGTCGCCCGCGCGGCCCTGACCCGAAGCCATCCGCTCCAGGATTTCGCGCGCCTGGCGCGTGCCCACCCGGCAAGGTGTGCACTTGCCGCAGGACTCGACTTCAAAGAAGCGCATCAGCTCGCGGAGCAGGGCCACTGGTGAGACTGACTGGTCGCAGATGAGAAACGCGCCGGCGCCCAGCGACACGCCCTGGGCGGCGGAGGCGTAGTCAATGGGGAGGTCGAGCAGAGGCGGGGGCACAATCGTCCCGGCAGCCCCGCCCGTCAGCGCAAAGTTGAAGGTCGAGTCCGGGAGCATCCCACCGCCGAAGTCGTCAACGACCTGCCGCAGCGTCAGCCCGAAGGGCGCTTCGAACAGGCCGGGGCGGTTGACATGGCCGAGGAGTGCATACAGTTTTGTGCCAGGCGTCCGTACAGGTGATGCATTCTGCGCCGCCGCCACAGACCGATACCACGCCGCGCCGTTGGCGACGATGGCCGGGACGGCGGAGAAGGTCTCTACGTTGTTCACGGCGGTGGGCTGCCCGCGATAACCGTGGGTGGTGGGGTAGGGTGGGCGGACGCGCGGCTCACCGCGTTGGCCCTCGAGCGATTCGAGCAGGGCCGTCTCTTCGCCGCAGATGTATGCGCCCGCGCCGCGATGGACGTGCAGGTAGAAAGGGCCGCTGTGAGAATCGTCCGCGCACACGCCGATGTGCTCGAACCAACCGTGCGCTTCTGCCTGCCGGATGGCGCGTTCGAGCCGGGCGGCCTGCGCTTCGTACTCGCCGCGAATATAGATGAAGCCCTCGCCCGCGCCGACGGCGTACGCGGCGAGCGCGATGCCCTCGATGAGTTGATGAGGATCGGCGTCAATGAGCACGCGGTCTTTGAAGACGAGCGGCTCCGACTCGTCGGCGTTGCACACGACGTATTTGGGCGAGGCCCCGGCCTGCGCGACCATGCGCCACTTGCGCCCGGCGGGGAAGCCCGCGCCCCCGCGGCCGGTCAGACCTGAGGCCTCGACCTCGGCGAGCACGCTCTCAGGCGGTTGGGAGAGCGCCTTTTGCAGCGCCTGGTAAGCGCCACGCGCCATCGCCGCCTCGATGGAGTCAGGATCAATCTTCCCGGCGCGGGCGAGCAGGAGGCGCGTTTCACCGGGATGCGGCCGGGCATATATTGGGGATTCTCCAGCCAAATCCCGGCGCTCGGTTAGTTTGTAGTCGGCCAGCAGCGGCCCGGCTGGGTGGCTGTCAATCAGCGCCGCCGGGGCGCGGTCGCACAGACCGAGGCAGCTCGTGCGCTCGACCTTCCAGTCCCGGCCGAACTCGGCTTCGAGGGCCGTGCGCGCCAGCGCCGCGTTGCGCAGCCAGCAGGCCGGGCCGTCGCACACGCGGATGACCGGCCGCGCGTCAGGCGCAGGGGCGACGGAGAACATCGAGTAGAAAGTCGCCACGCCGTAAGCGCGTCCGGCGGGGAGGCCGAGGGCACGGGCGACCTCCGCGATGGCGGCGGGAGACAGGCCGCCCTGCCGGGCCTGCAGGGACTGCAAGATCGCGAGGATCATCCCCGGGTCGCGCCGGTGCTCGCGCGAAGCGGCCAGCGCGGCAATCTCCGGGTCAATGGGTCGTCGGGCGAGGGGGGAGTTGGGCATGACAAACCTCAAAGAAACGTAATGGGATGCAGGGCCATGGCCCCGCCCCTACGATATAATGATGGCGGTTATTTCAAGGATTTCCATGGCCGCCGTCCGCACCTACGCTCAGGGCCGCGCCGCCGACAGGAACGGATTCGGCGGCGCCAGCCTCTTTGGGCACAGGCGGGAACCCGGGAGGCTGGCGCAGGTACACGAACCAGTACACCGCGCCCACGAATACCGCGCCCCCGATGATGTTGCCCAGGGTCACGGGCAGGAGATTATTGAACAGGAAATTGCCCCAGGTGAGATGGGGATAGTCGGCGGCGGTCTTGCCAATGCTGGCCCAAAACGACGCAGGCGCGCCGGCTTTGATGAACAGCCCGGCAGGGATGAAATACATATTGGCGATGCTGTGCTCGAACCCGGCGGCCACAAACGCCGAGATGGGCGGAATGATGGCGAGGATCCGGTCGGTGGTGGTGCGCGCGCTGAAGGTCAGCCAGACCGCGAGGCACACGAGGGCGTTGCACAGAATCCCCAGCGCCACCGCCGGGATGAATGACAATCCGGACTTGGCGTTTGCGGTCGCGAGCGCCGCCGCGCCCACCAACCCGTTCCCTTGCAGGTATTGACTGCTGAAGTAAGCCAGCACGGCCGTCCCCACGGCCCCCACGAAGTTCCCGAGGTACACGATCAGCCAGTTGCGCAGGAGCAGGCGGGTGCTCACTTTACGGTTGGCCCATGCCATCACAATCAGGTTGTTGCCGGTGAACAACTCTGCGCCGCCAACGACGACGAGGATCAGTCCCAACGAGAAGACTGCGCCGGCCAGGAGGCGGGTGACGCCATAGGGCAGCTTGTCTTCGGCCCCGGCGACGACGGTGATGGAGAAGATGGCGCCGAGGGCGATGAACGCCCCCGCAAGGATGGCGAGGACGAACATGCTGACCGGGTTGAGATGCGCCTTCCGGACGCCGATCTGCTCTGCTTTGGCCGCCATCTCCGCAGGGATCAGCGCGTCGAACTGCAACTCGTTATTAACTGCCATAAAAGGCGCTCCTTATCTGGCCGACATCTTACCGGGCCAGGCAACCGGGCGGCAGTGGCAAACGTCTAGGGGACGAGCGCAGGATGTCATTGGGGGACGGTGGCGCAGGGGAAACAAAATCGGGGGGCAAGCCTGCCACTTAGGCTCGCCCCCCACGGCGGAGGAGACCACCGCAAACCCACGGGGGAAACCGGATGATGATCCGGGGATCAGGTGACTTCTAATGCTTTCTGGTCTTCCTTGTCCCACATCTTCACCACCAGGCGGAAGATGTCGGACTCGGTGATAATGCCCATCAGGCGATCGTCTTCGACCACCGGCAAGCCGGAAATCTTGCGGTTGAGCATCAGGTTCGCAGCATCTTGAATGGTCGTGTTGGGGCTGACCGTGACCGGATTTTTGGTCATGATGCGGTCGAGCGTCAGCTTGCCGACCAGATAGTGCAACTCAAAGATGCTCAGGCTGGTCGCCTCTGAAGGCTCCGCACCGCGGATGTCGCCGCGCGTGACGATGCCGACCAGTTGGCCGTCCTGGACGACAGGCAGCCGCCGGATGCGGTTGTCCTTCATGATCTTGTGCGCCTCGGGAAGATTGGTCTCAGGCGTCACCGTGATCGGGTTGGGGGTCATCCAGTCTTTAACGAGTTCTTTCTTCATGGTTACCTTTATGGTTAAGGCGCGTGCTTGATCCGGGTGTAGTATAGGTGAGCCTACCCAGCCAACGAAGTGACCTTTGTCATTTCCCCAGGTGATGAAATTCCACTTTTTAGCCTCCGAATTACACAATTCCCCGCAAATAGGGAAGATTGTCACTACAGGCGGCTTGATGGGGTTTCTATACTCAGCCGGGAGGCGTAAGTCCTATATAATTATAATTGTGGAGGGAGATACGGTATGAGTAAACGCGAAGAACTGAGAAAGCGCCGCCAGCAGCAGACCCGGCGCACGCAGCGGATGGTCCTTGGCGCGATTGCGGCGCTGGCCGTGGCCGTGACGGGTTATCTGATTTACCAGAACACCCGCCCGATTGGCGAGATCACGACGATCGAGAAAGAAACGTGGCCTTTCACCGACGGCAAGGCGCTCGGCGCGGCGGACACCAGAGTAGTGATCAGGGAGTTTTCGGACTTCCAGTGACCGTACTGCCGGCAATTTGCCACTGACGTGGAACGTCAGCTCATTGATGAATTTGTCAGCACGGGGCAGATCCGTATTGAGTATCATCACTACATCGTTGTAGACGGGAATGTCGGCGGCAGCGAGTCGCGCCGCGCGGCCGAGGCGAGCGAGTGCGCCAACGAGCAGGGCGAGTTCTGGAATTATCACGCGATGGTGTTCGCCAACTGGAACGGCGAAGGGCAGGGCGCGTTCAGCGACCGCCGCCTGAAAGCCTTCGCCGAAAAACTCGGGCTGGATACCGGGGAGTTCAACGCCTGCTTCGACAGCCGTCGTTACGCCTCGAACGTGCAGGCGGACGAAGCCCTGGCCCAGTCGTTGGGGGTGAGCGGCACGCCGACGTTGTTCGTGAACGACATCCGCGTTCAGAATCCTTTGAATATTGAAGAATACCGGGCGCTCATTCCGGCAGCCTTAGGTCAGTAAGATCATCCCTGGCAGGTCATCCCGGCCGGTCAGGTTTTTTCAGGAAGGTTGGCTATGGATATTGGCATTCCGCGTGAACGCCGCCCCGACGAAAACCGGGTAGGCCTCACGCCGGCGGGGGTCGAGCTGCTCGCCGCCGACGGGCATCGCTGCTACGTCGAGCGGGGCGCGGGGCTCGGGGCGGGGTTCAGCGACGAGGATTTCGCGCGCGCCGGCGGGCAGGTCGTCTATTCTGGTGAAGAGGCGTATGGCCGCGCCGACCTGGTCGTGAAAGTCGCGCGCCCCACCGCCGAGGAGCTGGCCTGGCTCCGCGCCGGGCAGGCGGTGATGGCTTTCTGGCATCTGGCCTCGGCCTCGCCCGACAACCTGGAAACGCTGCTGCGCCAGAAGATCACGGCCATCGCCTATGAAACGGTCCAGGCCGACGACGGCTCGCTCCCCGTGCTCAAGCCCATGAGCCAGATCGCCGGCCGGATGGCGGCGAACATCGCGGCGGCGCTCCTGCGCAACGACCGCGGGGGCAAGGGCATCTTGCTCGGCGGCGTGCCGGGCGTCCCGCCGGCCGAGGTGGTGATCCTCGGCGCGGGGGTGGTGGGGACGTACGCGGCTCAGGCCTTCCTGGGCGTAGGGGCGGCGGTGTACGTGCTCGACCGGGATCTGGCCCGGCTGGAGCAGCTCACCCAGCAGCGCCCGCATGTGGTCACAATGGTTTCCCATTCGTTCAACCTCCGCAAGGTCGTGCGCTTCGCGGACGTGCTCGTGGGCGCGGTGCTCACGCCGGGCCAGCGCACGCCGGTCCTCGTCACGCGCGAGATGGTGCGCGAGATGAAGCCCCGGTCGGTCGTCATCGACGTCGCGATTGACCAGGGCGGGTGCGTCGAGACCAGCCGCCCGACGACGCACCGCGCCTCGACCTTCGTCGAGGAGAACGTGCTGCATTACTGCGTGCCCAACATGCCGGGCGTGCTGGGGCGGACGGCGACGCACGCGCTCAACAACGCCACGTGGCCGTTCCTGCAGCTCATCGCCGTGCAGGGCGTCGAAACGGCGCTCGCGCAGAACACGGCGCTCGCCCGCGGCGTGGCAACCCACGCAGGGAAGATCGTCTCCCCGGCGCTCGTAGATCCCTGGAGTGACGCAGCCAGGACGAGAGGGGAGACGCGATGAACTGGTCTGAGTTGTACCGCGACCGGGTGAAAACGCCCGAACAGGCGGTGGAGTTGATCCAATCGCGCATGCGCGTCTTCCTCACCGGCAACTGTTCGGTGCCGCAGAAGGTGATGGCCGCGCTGGTGCAGCGCGCGCCGCAACTGAGCGGCGTGGAAATCTGCCAGGTGCTCACCATCGGTTCGGCGGACTACGTGAGCGTGGGCATGGAACTGCACCTGCGCGTCAACACGCTCTTCATCAGCGACAACGTCCGCGCGGCGGTGAACGAAGGCCGCGCCGACTTCACCCCCTGCTTCCTGTCCGAGATCCCCGGCCTGTTCAAGTCGGGCCGCCTGCCGCTGGACGCGGCGCTCATCCAGGTCTCCCCACCCGACGAGCACGGCTTCTGCTCGTTCGGCGTCGAGGTCGGCGTCACCAAGGCCGCGGCGCAGTCGGCCAAACACGTCATCGCCGAGGTCAACCCCCGGATGCCGCGCACGCTGGGCGATTCGTTCATCCACGTCTCCAAGCTGGACGTGATCGTGCCGGTGGATTATCCCCTGCCCGAAGTGCGGATGGCGGCCACGGACGAGGTCACCGAGCGGATCGCGGATCATGTAGCCGGCCTGATCCCGGATGGCGCGACGCTGCAAACGGGGATCGGCGCGATCCCGGATGCGGTGCTGCGCCGCCTGACCGACCGCAAGGACCTCGGCATCCACACTGAGTTATTCTCGGACGGCATCATTGACCTGGTGAACCAGGGGGTGATCACGGGCGAGCGCAAGACGCTGCACCCCGGCAAGATCGTCGCTGGGTTCTTGCTCGGCACGCAGCGGCTGTTCGACTTCGTCAACGACAACCCGGTGGTCGAGCTGCACCCCTCCGAGTACGTGAACGACCCGTTCATCATCGCGGAGAACGAGCGGATGGTGGCGATCAACTCAGCCATCGAGGTGGACCTGACCGGGCAGGTGTGCGCCGACAGCATCGGCCCGCGCCTGTACAGCGGGGTGGGGGGGCAGGTGGATTTCATCTACGGGGCTGCGCGCTCGAAAGGCGGCATCCCGATCATCGCCCTGCCGAGCACGCTCGCGAAGAAGAGCGGCCCGAACCTGAGCAAGATCGTGCCGATGCTCAAGCCGGGCGCAGGCGTCGTCACGACGCGCAACCACGTGCACTACGTCGTCACCGAGCACGGCGTGGCTGACCTGTACGGCAAGACGATTGCGCAGCGCGCCGAGGCGCTCATTGCGATCGCCGCGCCGGGGTTCCGCGAGGAGTTGCGCCAGAAGGCAAAAGAACTCAAGTATTTGTAAGCCGCCACAGATTACGCGAATCACGCAGATTTTGAAGGGAAACCAAATCAGGGTCATCCGCGAAATCCGCGGGTTCAAAATGACGATGGCAACTTTGCCTGTTCCCGAAACCGTCACCCTCTCCGACGGCACGACAGTCACACTCCGTCCCATCCGCGCGGACGACGCAGAGCGCCTCCAGGCCCTCCACGCACGCCTCTCGCCGGAGACGATTTATCTGCGCTTTCTGGGGATGCACACCATGCTCAGCAATGACGAGGCCAGGCGGTTGGCGGATGTGGATTACCAGACCCGCACGGCGATCGTGGCGACGCGCGAGGAGAAGGGAGAGGAGATGATCATCGGCGTCGCGCGGTACGCCGTCATCAACCTGGAGAAGCCGGACGAGGCCGAGGCGGCGATCGTCGTCGAAGACCGCTATCAGGGGCGGGGGCTGGGACTTATCTTAGTCGAGCGGCTTTTGGCTTATGCACGCTCACACGGCATCCACACTTTCCTGGCCGAGATCAACGCCAGGAACGAGCGGATGATGGATTTCATCCGGCGCAGCGGCTTGCAGGCCGAGAAGCGTTTGCAGGAGGGGGTGTGGGAGATACGAATACACCTTTTACAAACTAGTTGACATTACAAACCAAAAGTGCTATACTCTTGCTAGAAGATCGCACAGAAAGCCCGTATCCAGGAGGCGCACGACGATGACGCAGCCTGATATTGACAAGCTTATTCGACAGACCCGCTAGTATGAGTTCTCAGATGGCCTCCGCGATTTGCAGATGGCGGTATTCTTTGCCCTTGGCGGCGTGACCGTATGGTTCAGCCTCGAGCCAATGTGGATGAGCATCGTCGCCAACATGGTGGCAAGGTTTGGGCGATGGGCAGCGTGGATCAACCTGATGCCGGTCATTCTAGCACCGTTGGCGGTGTGGGGCATGCTCCGCCTCATGGACTACCTCCGACGACGCTGGCTATGGCGTGAGTCTGGAATGGTCAAGCCCTTGCGCTGGGTCGTTTCTCCTCAGGTCAATATGCTGTCAGCCGTAATTCTGTTGGGCGGCGTTGCTCTTAGCTTGGGGTTGAGACAATGGAGGTGGAGCGACGATGCATTCGTGCTGCGTATGCTCTGGGCCGCAACGGGTTGGGGCTTTGGATACACGTTGATGGGGGTGGGTCAGCATGTCGGTATCTCGCGGTATGTTTGGCTGGGCGCGGTAGGAGGATCGGTATCCACCTTAGTGTTGTTTCTACCCCTCACCTTCGGCCAGACAGCGTTAGTTTTCGGACTATCCTGGAGCCTCATGCTGATGGTCAGTGGGACGATCGCATTGCGGCGCGGGCTTATGTCTGCGCAGGGGAATCGCTGATGTCCGATGAAATTAAAGACATCACTACCTTTGACCGTTTGATTCACGAGCCTGCCCGCCTGGCGATTATGGCCGTGCTTTCGGCGTGCGAAAATGCTGACTTCGCTTACCTGCTCAATGCCACCGGACTCAGCAAGGGCAATCTATCGGCCCATCTGAGCAAACTCGAAGAGGGCGGTTACGTCGCCGTTACCAAAGGCTTCAAAGGCAAATACCCCAATACCACATGCGCACTCACGGCCACCGGGCGCAAGGCCTTTAGCGCCTATCGGAAGCAATATCTGGCGCTGGCTCAACATCTGGAAAAGTAGCAGTGAAATTGCGGACTGTAGATTGGTCGTTTTGAAACTCCCATCCGCCCCATTTTGCCGCACAAAATGGGGGTTGCCGGAGGGGCAAGCAACTTTTCCGACCTATGCGGTCGAAATGCCTCAGCACTGAGAACTAGCGCGGTTTTCCATGACTTCTGACACTGGAAGGGGAGGACGTTCTTCGATAGTCTAAAGCCGATATTAATTGCCCGTTTTAGAAAGAGGCCCCCTATGCTGAAATCCCCCGTCAAATCCCGTGTCCATCGCAACGTAAGCGGACATTCGAAGAAAAACACCCACCGCGCGAAGACCAAAGCGAAGTGGGTCCATTTGTTCTCCGAGGGGGACGCGCACATGCGCGACCTGCTCGGCGGCAAGGGGGCTAACCTGGCCGAGATGACGCGCATCGGGCTGCCCGTCCCGCCCGGGTTCATCGTGACGACGCAGGCCTGCAACGCCTACCTGGCCGCGGGGCAGAAGTTCCCGGCGGGGATGTGGGAGCAGGAACTGGCCGCGCTCAAGCAGATCGAGAAGCTGACCGGCAAAAAGCTCGGCGACCCGAAGAAACCCCTGCTCGTCTCCTGCCGGTCGGGCGCGAAGTTCTCGATGCCCGGCATGATGGACACGGTGCTCAACATCGGCCTGAACGACGCGGTGGCCGCCGGGCTGATCGAGACGACGCTCGACGCGCGCTTCGTCTACGACGCCTACCGGCGGCTGGTTCAAATGTTCGGCACGGTGGTGATGGGCATCGCCGACGAGCCGTTTGAAGAAGTGCTGGCGCACTATCGCCAGGCGCGCGGCGTGACGAACGACGCCGACCTGACCGAGAAAGACCTGCACGCCATCACCAGTGAGTTCAAGCGGATCGTGCGCGAGCAGACGGGCCGCGCGTTCCCGATGGAACCGTTGGAGCAGCTGAAGCTGGCGACGGAAGCCGTCTTCAAGTCGTGGAACGGCAAGCGCGCGATTGACTACCGCAACGCGGCCGGCATCGCACACGACCTCGGCACGGCGGTGAATATCGTGACGATGGTGTTCGGCAACATGGGCGCGGACTCCGGCACGGGCGTGGTGACGACGCGCAACGTGACGACGGGCGAGAAGGAGATCGAGGGCGACTATCTCACGAACGCGCAGGGTGAAGACGTGGTCGCCGGGACGCGCACGACCAAGCGCATCGCGGCGATGAAAGCGGAGCTGCCGAGGCTATACGCCCAGTTCGAGCGCATCTGCAAGAAGCTGGAGAAGCACTACCGCGACGTGCAGGACGTGGAGTTCACCATCGAGCGCGGCAAGCTGTGGATGCTGCAAACGCGCGACGCGAAGCGCACCGCGCAGGCCGCCATCCGCATCGCGGTGGACCTGACCGAGGAGAAGCTGATCACGAAGGCCGAAGCCGTGAAGCGTGTGAAGCCCGAGCACGTGGATTACTTCCTGCACCCGCAGTTTGACCCCCAGGAGCGCAAGGGCGCAATTGAGCGCGGCGACCGGGTGGGGTGCGGCCTGAACGTCTCGCCGGGCGCGGCGTGCGGGCAGATCGCCTTCGACGCCGACACCGCCGAGAAGTGGGCCAGGCAGGACAAGCGCGAAGTGATCCTCGTCCGCCCCGAGACCAAGCCGGACGACGTGCACGGGATGCTCGCGGCCAAAGGCATCCTCACCAGCCGGGGCGGGCGCACCAGCCATGCGGCGCTCGTGGCGCGGCAGTTCGGCAAGCCGGCGGTGGTCGGCGTCTCGACGATGGAGATTGACCTCGAAAAGCGCGAATGCATCGTCTCCGACCCGCCGCATGGCGTCCCGCCGCGCATATTCAAAGAAGGCGATTACGTCTCACTCGACGGCACCATTGGCGAGGTGTACGCGGGGCAGGTGAAGACGATCATCCCCGAGTTCGACGACCCCTATCTGCTCAAACTGCTGTCGTGGGCCGACGAAATCCGCCGCCTCGGCGTGTGGGCCAACGCCGACTACCCGCGCGACGCGAAACGGGCCAGAGAATACGGCGCGGAGGGCATCGGCCTGTGCCGCACGGAGCATATGTTCTTCGAGACCGAGCGCCTGCCCTACGTCCAGCAGATGATCCTGGCGAAGACGGAGGAAGAGCGCAAAGACGCGCTGGCGAAGCTCCTGCCGTTCCAGCGCTCCGACTTTGACGGGCTGTTCCGCGCGATGGACGGCTTGCCGGTCATCATCCGGCTGATTGACCCGCCGATGCACGAATTCCTGCCCTCGCACGACTCGCTGCTGCAGGACGTGGCGGAGTTGCGCGTGCGGGTGAGGTTGGGAGACGGCGACCTGTCAACGCTGAAGCAAACCCTCGCCGAAAAGGAAAAGATGCTCGCCTCCGTCGAGTCCATGCGCGAAGCGAACCCCATGCTGGGCCTGCGCGGCGTGCG
>DATDRS010000116.1:0-6506 GCA_035291605.1 Anaerolineales bacterium
CTCGGCGGTAATGAGCCATAGGCGGTCTTCGACAAATTCATTGCGCCGCCACGTGAACTCGCCGCGCACCGCCAGCATGAAGCCGAGCAGCGGCACGGTCATGACGAACAGCCACGCCAGGGAGCCGAGGGCGCACCCCAGGCGCGACATGGGTTTGCTGGCAATGGAAGCGCGCTGCGAAGGCGGCTGAGGGGTGCTCATGAAGGAGGAAACAAGGCCGCCTCACGCATACAGAGGCCGCACGCGCTGCTCGACAGGCGCGCCCTTCTCGCCGAGCACTTTGTAGATGTTCACCGGCACGGTTTTGCCCTTGACCAGCCGCGCCTCGCCGAATTCGAGGTCGAATTCCTGCTGGACTTTCTCGTAAGTCGCCTCGCCGATGAGCAAGGGCCACTGCAGATCCTTCGTCAGGTCCTGCAGGCGGGAGGCCAGGTTCACCCCGTCGCCCATAACGGTGTAGTTCACGCGCCGCCCGGAGCCGACCAGCCCCACAAACACCTCGGCGGTGTTCAGCCCGATGCCCATCTCCAGCTTGAAGGGTTTGCCCTCGCCCTCCCACTTCTGGCGCAGGCGGTCGAGCTCCACGCGCATCTCAATCGAGGCGCGCACCGCGCGCTGGGCGTGGTCGGCGTAAGGCACGGGCGCGCCGAAGAAAGCCATCACCAGGTCGCCCTCGTATTTGTCCACCGTGCCGCCGTGTTTGTGGATCACGTCCGTCATCGCGCCGAGGTACTCGTTGAGCACGTCCACCAGTTGCTCCGGCGTCATCTTCTCGGACATGGTCGTGAAGCCGCGGATGTCGGAGAACAGGATGGTCAGCTCGGCGCGCCGGCCGCGCATCGCGTCAATGCCCTGCTCGATCAATTGGCCGACCATCTCCGGCGAGATGAACATTTCGAAGATGCCGCGCACCCGGCGCTTCTCCAGTTCCTCGCTCACGGCGCGCTCCAGGGTGGGCGTGACGAAGGCGATGAAGAGCGTGCTGAGCGGCGCGACGAGCGGGATTTCCGTCCGCAGGAGAATGAAGGCTGCCAGCCACACGATCACGCCCGCGATGAGCAAGCCTACCAGCGCCGCAATCGCCAGGTTGGTGCGCCGGATGACGGTGAGGGCAAGCGCCAGCAGGCCAGAGACGATGATGCTGATGAGCATCGGGCCGCGCACGGGGATGGGGCACACCGCGCCCGCGCACACGCCGGAGCGGAGATGAAGGTAATCGCCGCTCAACACCGTGTCGAGCGCGCTGGCCATGATCTCCACCCCCGGCACGCCCGGCGGGTTCTGAGGGACAAACGGCGTCGCGTTAATGTCGTGCAGCGATTGCGTCGTCGCGCCGATGAAGACAATTTTGTCCTGGAACGTGGCGAGCGGCAGGTCGCCGTTCACCACTTGCAGCGCGGAGTAGGTGGGGATGGTCTCCGCCTGGCCGTGGAAATTGACGCGCAGCGCGCTGTAATTAAGCGGGACGCGTTGACTGCCCAGGGCGAACGCACTCGGGGTGGGCTGGTCGCTCAACGGCTGGCCGCGATAGAGCGCAGCCGCCACGATGGGCCAGGAGTAAAAGATCCGGTCGCTGGCCTTATCCCAGGCCTGAATGCTGTGAACCGTGCCATCGGCGTCCGCGCCGATGTTGGTGATGCCGAATCCGGCGGCGACCTCGCGCAGGCGGGGGACCGGCTGGCGCAGGGTCTCAATGCGGTTCCCGGCTTCGGTCGTGTGGGCAATCTCGCCGTTAAGGATCACGTTCCCGGCGGCTTTGAGGGAAGCGGCCAGCGCCTCGTCGCCAAACTGCACCACGACGACCGCGCCGGGGTTCAGCGGATCGGCGGCCGGCTGGCCGTCGGCGTTCACGACCGCGAGCGGGTTCACCTGATACAGCCCTGCGATGCGGGTGGCGGTGTCTCCGGCCTGCACGATGTATTCCAACGCCGGCCCAACCGGGATCTGCAACAACTGGTCAGGCCGGATGTCGCACGGGTCGGTGAGGTTGTTGCGCTCCATGAGCAGCGCCTTGTCCACCTGATAGCGCGCGGCCAGGTCGTCCAGGGTGTCGCGCACCACGGTGTGCTTTTGTGGCGGGTTGGTGGGGATAATCAATTCCTGCCCGCCGCACACGCGGCCGGTGTTGTCGAGGTTGTTGGCGGCGATGATGTCGGGGGCGCTCACCTCGTAACGTTCGGCGATGTCCGTCACTCCCTCGCCCAACACGGTGTAGGTAGCCGGCGCGCCGAGCGCGCCCGGCTCGAAGAGGAACACGTCGAACGCGATGACCTTCGCGCCTCCGGCCGCCAGCCGATCCACCATCTGTGCGAAGTATGTGCGCGGCCACGGCCACTGCAGACGAGTGTTCCCAAAGGTGTTGTCGTCAATCGCGACAATGACGACCGGGCTGGCCGGCGGCCGGGGGCCGCGTCGTTGGAAGGCCCAGTTCACCGCGCTCAGTTCCATCCCGTCCAATAAACCAAAGATGCTCGCGCCGAGCAGCAGCATGACGACGACCGCCGCCAGCACCACGCTTTGGCGGCGCAGTGACAGCCGGTCCGCCTGGGCCTCCTGAGAAGGGCGCTCGTTTTTTTTCGCGCCGTCCGGGCGGCGGGGGAAATTAAGCTTCATGCGCTGATCTCCTAAGAGACTTTTTTGACGAAAAAGCCATGAGCCTTGCAGCGTAAATTGTCAATTTGCGCTGCACAGCTAAGGCGCCGAGGCAGGTGGGCAATTCACATCCTGATATTCCCACGGGGCGGAAGCAGTCTGTCCATCGGCGGAGATCACGGTGACAACGCCTGTCCCGGTCACACAATGTTGAAGCGTGACGTCGAAAGTCTCTCCGGGGGTGAACGTGTACGGCTCAATCCCCCCGCCGGCCTCCGCCCAGATGCGGACGATGTATTCACCCTGCTGGCCGTTGCAATTGGCGACGCACAAAAAGGCCAGCGAGAGGGTGAGCGGCGGCCCGGCCGTCGTCGCCGTCGCCGCCGGGGTATCGGTGGCGAACGGCAGGGCCGGGAATGGCGAGGCGAACTGCGGCTGGCACACCGGGCCGGGGAGGATGTCCTTCCACTGCACCGCCGGGATCTTCAGCACTTGCCCGGGGAACACCGTGAATGGGGTGGGGAGGCCGTTGGCCTGCGCGATGGCCGCCGGCAGCACGCCGTAGCCGCGCGCGATGCAAAACAGCGTCTCGCCGCCTGACACCAGGTGCCGGCCGATGATGGGCGCGGGCGGAATCGGGGTGAACGGGATCGGCGGGAGGGTGGGGGGGAGGACGAGCGGCGTCGGCGTGGGAGGGGACGCGGTGTGCGTCGGCTCCTGAGGCGCAAGCGTCGGCGCGGCGGTTGGCAACACGGTCGGCGTCGGCGACTGAGTCGCCACCACCGGCACGGTCGCGCTTCCCTGGACGACCGCCTCCGTGGCGAGGTAGGCGAGTTGGGTGGCTTCCGGGATGCTGCTCCCCCACACGCCGTAGTCGGCGAAGGTCATGCGCTCCGGGGCCGTGTCAGCATGCTCCGCCTGACTCAGCTTGAAACCGATCGGGATGAACAGCGTCCCGAAACTGCACGTGCCCTGCAGGCAAGTCACAGCCACCGACTGTTTCCTGGCGTCGAACGCCACGCTCAAGTAGGCGCCCCGGGCCGAGGCGATCCCAAACGGCGTATCCACGTCTAGCGCGCCATCGCGCAGCAGCACCCAGACGCTGCCCTTCTCCAGCTTGATCGAGGTCAACAGGCTGTCGAGGTACGGGTTGAGGAAAGTGACGGTGAACAGCGTGTCCGGCCCCAGGCGGATCTTGCTGCCCTCGGTGAGCCGGACGAGCGCGCGGCCATCCACGCTCGTGCGGATCTGGCCGCCCACGCCGAGCAACTGCCCTTCGACGGCGGGCAGCCACGGGTTTGCGTCGTTGGACCGGGTTTCCACTTCCCCCTGAATATCGAGGACGCTGGCCGTGCGTTCGGCGGCGGCGGTCGCGGTGGCGAGGCTGAGGCCGCCGCCCTCCTGCGTGGCGAGTTGAATCAGGGTGCGCTGGCACGCCGCCGCGAACAGAGCCAGCAGGCCGATGAGGCACAGGCGAAGAGTCAGAGGGCGCATAGATGGTTGGAGCGGCTGCGAAGAACCCAGGGTTGGTGGGAGTGTAACACGAAACTGGAGGCCGACCAACAAAACTAACCGGATGATTACCAGGATAGCCGAAGTGTACTATGAAAGCGAGGGCAGAAAAACCGCGCCGGGCGAGGAGGGCTGTCTGGATCATGGTAGACTTCCGAAGATGACGGACGAAGCAAGCGCAAAACGCGGGCGGAAGACGGACCGGCTCACGCCGATAGCCCTCGGACTGACGGCCGGGGTGTATCTGTGGCTGGCGTTCAGCTACCTGCCGGCCGGGACGTATTGGAGCCCGGACAACGGCCTCAAACGTATTCAGGCGGAGAACATCCGCTTCACCCCGTGGCTTGACCTGTCCATTGACTATCCGGGGCAGTGGCTCGATCCCCGGTTCGAGTTTGCGCCGTTCGCGCCGCTCTTTTACTTCGTCTCGCAGGGACGCCTCTACTTCGTGCAGACGCCGACCATCGCCATCCTGGGGAAGCCGTTCATCTGGCTCATGGGCGAGCAGGGCGAGCGCGTCGTCCCGGTGCTGGCTGGGTTGATCAGCCTGTCCCTGGTTGCCTCATTAATGCAGCGCCTGGGTTTTTGCCCTGCCTGGGCCGGCGTCCTGCTGGCCGGGTTTGCGACTCCACTGCTGGGCTACAGCCTCCTGTTCTGGGAGCACACCCTGGCGGTCGCGCTGGGCCTCGGCGCGGTTGGGTGCGTGTTCCGTGCGCCAGAATCTGCTTCTCTGCGAAACTTCTTCTTTGCCGGAACACTGGCCGGCCTCGCCGCAGGCATACGCAAAGATATGCTGCTCTTTGCACTCGTCCTCGGAGTGATGCTCGGGTTGAGCCTGGTCGAGGGCTTTACCACCCCGGCTGGCCCGGCGGACGCCCGGAATTTTCAGACGGAGCAGCGACGTTGGGCATGGCAGGGCCTATCCTGGCTGGGCGGCGCTTTTGTCGCCGTGTTCATGCTCTACGCCCTCAACCGTCCACAGGCCGGGCGCGTCTTGCCGCCGGAAATAGCCCTCGCCGCCGATGATGCGCCTCAGTCTTACATCGCCGTCCACGGCTGGGAGAGCTTCGCCGACTTTATCTTTGCGCCCGGTCATGGTCTGGCTGGGGGCGCGCTCGTAGTCGCTTTAGGCGTATACTGGCTTGCCCGGCGCGTCTCACACGCCCCGGCGCAGGAGGCGATCCAGATTGCGGCGTTGGCGGTGATGGGCGCGGGCGTAGGGAGTTTCGTCCCCGGCTACTGGCGGAGCGGCGTGTTGCACGGCTTCTTGAGCGCCAGCCCGTGTCTGGCCCTGAGCCTGGCCGGTCCCGTGAGCGATAACCGCCGGGCAAAATGGCTGGCGCGCCTCACACTAAGTTTCCTCTTGGTCTACATGCTCGGCGTGGGGTTGCTCACGTCGCGTGGGCCGTTCCGAGGCGGGATCGAGTGGGGCGCACGTTACATGCTGATTGTCTTCCCGTTGAGCGCGCCGTTTGCGGTGAACGGGTTGCGGCACATCTGGGGACGGGCGGCGCGCTCCTGGCTGGCGCGCGCGCATTTCCTCCTGGCGCTGGCGTTAGTCGGCCTGAGCGTCTTCATCCAGGCGCTGGGGATTGGCCTGATCCGCGACAGCGTCAAATTGCGCCAGGGGAGTCAGGCAGCGTTGTTAGGACTGCCGGAGAAAGTCATTGTGACCGATGTGGGTTGGATTGCCCTGAGGGTCCCGGAAGTGTATGCCGCGAAAACGCTCTTCATGCTGGCCTCGCCGTCGGACCTGCCCGTGTGGGTGGCGCTGGCGCAGGCTTCACAGGTGCGAGGGTTGGCCTTCGTCAGTCACACGCCTTTGGATGAAGCCGCGGCGGCTTCGCTGGCGCCCGACGGGGCGCGTGTATCCATTGTCGAAACGCGGCGCCTCGACGCCGGCGTCTTCGTGACGCGCCTCGCCATTCTCCCCACGCCCTGAAGTGCTGGATGCCCCACCAACTCGAAAAGCAAGCCGAGCGCTCTCCGAGAGCGCCCGGCCTGCTCAGGCACGTGAGGCAGCCGCACGGGGCTCAACAGCCGTAGCCAGCCGTCTCATTAATCGTGGGGCCGGAGATGGGGCCGGATGGATTGTTGAGCGTGTCCGTTGCGCTGACGGTCCAATTTACGTGGCCGAAGGCGGGGACATTGATTCCGAAGGCCGTTCCTGACCAGGTGCCTCCGGCGGATGGGCCGGTCAGCGTGACATTGCCGGTGCTGAATTGAATGCCAGAAAAGTCAAAGGAGGTCCAGACTACGGTCGCCGTGAGCACACCCGAGGCATCGCCCACGTCGGCTTGAAAAGTGACGTCACAGGTACTGCCGTTTAGCGCCGTGGGAGAGGGACGCAGGTTTGAGATGCTCGGCCCGACGAGGTCGGGCGTGGGCGTGATGGTCGGCGT
>DATDRS010000117.1:0-6835 GCA_035291605.1 Anaerolineales bacterium
ACCCTCGCCGCCCTCGGCTACGCCGGTTATCAAAACTATCTCGCGCCCGTTCCCGCAACGCCTACAAAATCGGAGGCGTTCGTGACTGGCCCGAACACGCCCGAGGTGGTCACCGCCGAGGGCAAGATCGTCCCGGCGAAAGATGCTACGCTCGCGTTCCGGCTCTCCGCCCGCGTGGCGGAAATTCTGGCGCAGGAGGGTGATACGGTTGAAGCCGGCCAAACGCTGATCCAACTGGAAAACGCCGACTCGAAAGCGGCGGTGGCGCAGGCGGAGGCGGCGGTCGCGCAGGCGCAAGCCGGGGTGGCTCTCGCGCAGGCCAACCTGGATGAGATTCTGGCCGGGCCGCGCCCCGAGGAGATCGCCGCCGCCGAGGCGCAGGTGAAGGCCGCGGGGTCGGCGGTCGGGCAGGCCGTCGCGCAGCGCGACGATGTGAAAAAGGGCGCGACGCAGGATCAGGTCGCCGCCGCGCAGGCTCAGTTGGCGCAGGCCCAGGCCCAGCAGAAAGAAGCGCAAAACGCCTACGATCAGATCATAGATAACAAAATTCGCGGCTGGATCGAAGAACAGTCGCGCTTTAAAGTGATTGCGGCGAATGAGGCCGTGGCCGCCGCACAGGCCGCGCTCGATCAGGTCCTGGCCGGGGCCGGCGAGGAGACCATTCGCGCCTACAACAACGCGGTCGGCGTCGCCGCCAGCCAGCGCGCGGCCGCCGAGGCCCAACTCGCCCTCCTCAAAGCGGGCGCGACCAAAGCGCAGATTGACGCCGCGCGCGCGCGCCTGGATCAGGCGCAGGCCGCGCTCCAGGCCGCGCAGGCCAGCCTCGACGCCGCCAACGCGCAGCTCGCGCAGACGGTCCTCGCCGCGCCCTTCGCCGGGAAGGTGGTCAGCCTCAACGCCGAGGTAGGCGAGGTCGTCACGCCGGGCGCGCCTGTGCTCGTCGTCGCCGACCTCTCGCGCTGGCGCATGAAGACGACCGATCTCTCCGAGACCGACGTGGTGCTCGTGCGCCCCGGCCAACCGGCTGTGGTGACCCTCGACGCTTTTGCCGACCGGAGCTTCCACGGCGTCGTGACGGAAATCTCCGATCTCTCCGAGACCAATCGCGGCAACACGACTTACGCCGTGACGATTGACCTCGACCCGACCGACGCGCCGATGCGCTGGGGCATGACGGCGTTTGTGGATATCCAGGTGGGGCCGTAGGATTGGGTTATACGGAATAGATAGCTTTTGCAAGCCTCGCCTGTGTACAAAGTGATACAATTTAAGCAGTAAAGCGAGGTTGTAATTCTTATGGCAACGGCTCAACCCCAATCAGATCAACTCATGCGCCCGGTGAAGGACGTGGGCATTGTCGGTTATGGCGCTTATGTCCCGCGTTACCGCCTGCCTGCCTCCGAAGTGGCGCGCATATGGACGGAAGGCACGAGCGCGCTCCCGATCAAAGAGAAAGCCGTGCCCGGCCTGGACGAAGATGTGGCGACCATGTCCATCGAGGCCGCGCGGAATGCGCTGGCCCGCGCGGGCATCGCCCCCACCCAGATCCGCGCGGTGTGGGTCGGGAGCGAGAGCCATCCCTACGCGGTGAAGCCCACCTCCACCATCGTCGCCGAAGCCATCGGCGCAGTGCCCAACACGCAGGCCGCCGACTGGCAGTTCGCCTGCAAGGCCGGGACGGAGGCCATGCAGGCCGCCATCGGGTTCATCGGCTCCGGCATGGCGAAGTACGCGCTCGCCATCGGCATGGACACGGCGCAGGGGCGGCCCGGCGACGCGCTCGAATACACGGCGGGCGCGGGCGGCGCGGCGTATCTCGTCGGCCCGGCGGAAGAGGCGCTTGCGCTCTTCGAAGGCTCGTACTCGTTTGTCACCGACACGCCCGATTTCTGGCGGCGGCCGCACGAGAAGTACCCCGAGCACGGGCAGCGCTTCACGGGCGAGCCGGCGTACTTCAAGCACATCACCAACGCCGCCGAGAACTTCATGGAGAAGAGCGGCACGACGCCCAAAGATTACCGCTACGCCGTGTTCCATCAGCCCAACGTGAAATTCCCGCAGCGCGTGGCGAAGCAGCTTGGCTTCAGCGACGAGCAGATCAAGGCCGGCTTGCTCGTGGGCGTGATCGGCAACACGTATGCCGGGAGCGCGATGATCGGGTTGACTGCCATACTCGACGAGGCCCGGCCGGGCGACCGTATCCTGCTCGTGTCCTTCGGCTCCGGCGCGGGATCGGATGCGTTCGGCCTGCGGGTCGCCGACCACATCACGGAGCGGCAGTCCCGCGCGCCCAAGACAAGAGATTACATCGCCCGCCGCACGCCGATTGATTATGCGACCTACGCGCGCCTGCGCGGCAAATTGACGATGGAATAGGAGGCGCCCTCCGCTCGAACTCCCCTCGGGCGGGCATGGTAGAATCCCCGAAGGGAGCGGTTTTGGAACCTCATCCATCGTTCTGCGGCCCCCTCCGGCTTCGGTCAGATCGCTGATCGAAGCCGGATTTGCGCCCGACCCCGGGCTTCGGCTGGTTGCGGAAATTCGCTAACAGAAAGAAACACGACGCTCATGAATCGCAAGACCTGGACTCTGATCATCGCCGGCGCGCTGATCGTAGCGGCCGCGGGCCTGGGCATTTACTTCGCCCTCCCCCATCCCACCCACCTCAGCGGCAACACCTGGGACTACACCATCCTGCCGGGCGAGGTCCCGGAGGATTGGACCCTCGTCAGGCATGGCGTGATCACGCCGCACGACGCGGCTCAGGAAAATATCGAGTTGGAGGCCTCCGTCACCGAGACGGTGAGCCTGAAAAACATGGTGCAGCTCTACTATGCCAGGTATGAGCCGCCGCACCTGTCGCGTTATCTCGATTTCACCATCCAGATCATCCTGTACCAGACCGGCGCCGACGCGCAGATCGCGCTCGCGGAGGGCGCGCCGACCGAAGCCGGGTGGGAAAGCACGGCCGCGCCCCGGATCGGCGACGAGACGCGCGCCTGGCGCTTCGTCAGTTCCGACCCGACGATCAGCCAGAACCTGTACCGCGTGGACTTCCGCTTCCTGAACGGCGTCGCCTCGGTGACGATGATCGGCACGGCCGACGCGCTGCCGGACATTGACGAGCCGGCGGGCTACGCCCAAAAGATTTACGGCAAGATGGTGAACAAAGCCACGCCGACGGAAGTGCAGCGGTTGAGGGCGGCGGCGATGCCTGACCTGCGCGACGTGCTGCTGAGCCAGGGTGACATCGCCAGGTTGGACGACGACCTCGGCGGGCGCTGGCAGGTGGATCCGCGCTTCCTGCCCCAGTGGACGCCGACCGACGAGATGAGCACCGAGGCGCAGCGCCAGGTCCTGAAACAGCTTGGGCGCGTCAGCGGCTATCAGATGTTCCTGGTCAAGGCGCTGTCGAATGCAGAGAAACAAAAGACCACCTCAGAGGGGTTGTTCCAGCAGGTCTCGGCCTATGCGCGCCCGGATGCGGCGGAGCAGGCGCTGACTCTGATGATCGGCCTGGAACAGGTTCAGGCTTTCCCGATCCCCCCGGAGGTGGGCGACCGGGCGCGCGCCTGGGGCGGCTTGCTGTCTTCTACTGGGAGCGACGGCAAAGACATCACCTTGGCCGTCAACGAAATTGATTTTCAGGTGGGGCGCTATGTCGGCTCGATCCGCCTGCAATCGCGCCCGCTGGCCGAGAGTGAGTATCAGTCGGGTCAGACGCAGAACCTGCAGTTGGCGATCAAGCTGGCGGCCGGGTTGGCTGTGAAAATGCAGGCGGCGAACAAATAAGCCGGGCGCGTTCACCCTTTCCCGCGCCGCCGAGAGCGGCCGGGCAGCCCGGGTAAACATCTATGCGTGAAGTATTTGTTTCTGGAATTGGATTGACCCCGGTGGGAGAACACTGGGATACCTCGCTGCGCGAACTGGCGTTGCGGGCGCTCCATGCCGCTCAGCATGATGCGCCCGGCCTCAGGCCCGAAGCGCTGTTCGTCGGCAATATGCTCGCGGGCGCGTTGAGCCATCAGGAACACCTCGGCGCGCTGATCGCGGACTTCGCCGGGATGCGCGGGATTGAAGCGGTGACGGTGGAAGCCGCCGGGGCTTCGGGCGGCGCGGCCTTGCGGCAAGCGGTCCTGGCCGTGGCCTCCGGGCAGGTCAGCACCGCCCTCGTCGTCGGCGTGGAAAAGATGACCGACCGGATCGGCCCTGGCGTGACGGCGGCCGCGGCGACCGCCGCCGACAGCGATTGGGAGGCCGCGCAGGGCGTGACGCCGACCGCGCTCGCCGCGCTCCTCATGCGGCGGTACATGCACGAGCACCAGGTGGCGCTCAAGGACTTCGCCGGGTTCAGCCTGAACGCGCACGCGAACGCGAAGACCAACCCGAACGCGATGTTCCGCAACGCGATCACCGCCGAGGCGTACGTCAAAGCCGGGATGGTCGCCGAGCCGGTCAACATGTTCGACGCCGCGCCGGAGGCGGATGGCGCAGCGGCTTTAATCATCACGGCGGCGCCAGCAAATGGGCAGGCGCGCATCCGCGTGGCCGCCTCGGCGATGGCAACGGATACGCTGGCAGTCCACGACCGCCCAGACCTGCTCACGTTCGAAGCCGCGCAGCGCTCGGCGGAGAAGGCGTATCGCCTCGCGGGCGTCAAAGCGAGTGAGGTTGACGTTTTCGAGTTGTTCGACGCATTCACCGTGTTCGCCGCGCTCAGCCTGGAGGCCGCCGGGTTCGCGGAGCGCGGCCGGGGCTGGCAGCTCGCCGCGGGTGACATCGGCCTCACGGGCCGCATCCCCATCTCCACGTTCGGCGGGCTGAAGGCGCGGGGCAACCCCGGCGGCGCGACGGGCGTGTATCAAATCGCGGAGGTCGTCCTGCAACTGCGCGGGGAAGCCGGCCCCAACCAGGTTAAGGACGCCCGCTGGGGGATGGCGCAATCCCTCGGGGGCGCGGGCGCGACGGCTGTGACCCACATTTTCGAGCGGGCGGGCTGAGGATCAAGAAATCGGGTTTCTGGCGTGAGATGGGTCTTCGGACACGAACCAGATAGTTTCTGAGAGTCGTAAAACGATAGGTTTACACTACGAAATCTGGGAGGTGTCATTATGGAAATCTCACGCCATTGGAGACTGCAACAGCAACGCTACGGCCTGGTGGGCGAGGTGTGCCCCCACTGCGAAGAGAAGATCTTCCCGCCGCGCGATGTTTGCCCAAACTGCGCCCAGGAGGCGAAGACGCCTTATGTCTTTTCAGGCAAGGGCGAGGTGTATTCGTACACGACAGTTTACGACGCGCCCGAGGGCTACGAGGCGAACGCTCCTTACACCGTGGCGCTGATCAGGCTGGAAGAGGGGCCTATCGTTACAGCGCAACTCACCGACATGGACAACGGCAAAGTGGAGATCGGCACGCCGGTGGAGATGGTCACGCGCAAGCTGCGCGAAGATGGAGATCGGGGCATGTTGGTGTACGGCTACAAATTTAGACCCGTCTTAAATCACAATTAAACCAGCATCCCACAGCCGGTACACTAACATTCCCCGTACTCAACAAGGCGGCTCGCTCTTTGTGCAGAGCGGGCCGCCTTGTTTTTTCAACGCCTATCAGGAACGTAGTGGAGTCCGGCGTCCACTCTTCCTCGCTTCGCCGAACGTACCCATCACCGCTCGCCAGGCTGAGATGAACTCCTATGCGCCGTTCAAGCGCCCGGAAATAGAAAAAGTAGTTGGCAATACCGGCTCCCCGAAAATTGTGGGCTGGCTAGAGTCTGTTGCATGAGGTTGACAACTCCTCCCGCCCGGACTAGACTCTGTTTCGGGCCGCTCCTTGAACTCGCTTTCTGGGCTTTGCCCCAGTGTGGCGTCGGCCTCCGGGCCCACCGCCGTGCGGCACAGACCGCTTCCTGCGCTTCGAGCGCATTAAGTGAACGAGGCGCGGCCCACTCTTCTGCGCCTCTGCTGCAATCACCACAGCCTTTCCCGGCCATCGGAGTACTGACAACATGCCCACCGACATCCACGAGCAAATTGAGCGCCGCCGCCAGCGCGCGCTGGAAGAAATCACCAAAGTCGTCAATCAAGGCATGCACCCGGTCTTCAGCACCTTTGCAGTCTCCTCCAAATCCGGGCAGACCTACCGAGTGGAGGTGCGCTCGCTCGACGAGTTGCAGAACACCTGCACCTGCGCCGATTACAAGTCCAACCTGATCGGCACGTGCAAGCACATCGAGGGCGTGCTGCTCTATCTCAAAGAGAAATACAAAGACCGGCTGGCGGCGCTGGCGAAGAAGCGCCCGGCGGGCACACAGGTTTATCTGCATTACGGCGAGGAAATCACGGTGCGCGTCGGCCTGCCACTGCCGCGCGTCCCGGCCGTGCACACCCTGCTCGCGCGCTACTTCGGGCCGGACGGGGTGCTCATCGGCTCGCCCCTGCAAAACCTCCCAGCGCTGTTCGCCGCCCTCGAGTCGCTCCCGCCCCGCGCGCGCAAACTGGTGCGCGTAGCCGAAGCCGTGCGCGAACATCTCGAATTGCTGCAAGACCGCGAGGCTGTGCAACAGCAGAAGGATTGGTTCCTGGAGCAAGTGAAATCGGGCCACCGAACCTTTGACGTGCTGGCGACGAAACTGTACCCGTACCAGGAGCAGGGCGCGATGCACCTGGCCTTCGGGCGGCGCGCGATGCTCGCAGACGACATGGGCCTCGGCAAGACCGTGCAGGCCATCGCCGCCGCCGCCCTGCTCAAAGAACTGCGCGGCATCGAGCGCGTGCTGGTCATCACCCCGGCCTCGCTCAAGCACCAGTGGGCGCGCGAGATTCGGCGCTTCACC
>DATDRS010000118.1:0-24598 GCA_035291605.1 Anaerolineales bacterium
CTGGAGTCGGAATTGTGGTTTTGCTCTCCGGCCTGCCTCTGCTTTTCTTTCAAGATGTGGGCAATGCCTCGCCCGGCGCGATTGACAACGCCTCGGGCGCGGGGCTGGTTTTGCATCTCGCCGAATGTCTCAGCCGCCGCCCTGACTGGCGCGACAAGCTGCGGGTGAAGATACTGATTACAGGGGCAGAAGAATTGGCAGTGATGGGCGCGGCGGCCTACCTGCGCGCGCATCTCGCCGCGCTGCGCCGGCAGGCGCAGGGCGGGGGGCTGTACATCCTGAACTTTGACGGCGTTGGCGTCAGGGGCCGTCTATGTTTTGTGGGTGAGACTGGGCAGGGGACGCGGACAAGACTCTTGAGCCTGATCCGCGCCGCCTGCCGCGAAATGCGCCTCCCGCTGGGCCGTTTCAACCTCGTCGGCGCGCTGTTCGACCACCTCCCCTTTGCCGAAGTTGGTTTCGACGCGCTTTCGCTCGTCACGCTTGGCCGCGCCTCGTGGTGGGTGCACACGCCGCAGGACTCGGTGGAAAAATTGGATGTTGAAGGCTTTCGGCAGGCAGGCGCAGTGGCGCTGAGAGTGGTTGAAAAACTTTGCCATGCTTCATAGGCCGTGTGAAGGGTGCGTTGAGTCACGAGATCTGTAATGACTCAGATACCTCCGCTGTTCCCCTATCAGTGCGCCTTCCTCCAGCGCGAACCAGATGTGGTTTTCAAGCCAGAAGCGGAAGATAAACGCCTCGAAACTCGGCGCGCAGAAAAAGGTGTGGTTCCTGATCCTCTCTGGAGTAAGATCTCCCGGCGGCTCGTCGAAGAAGATGGGCGAGACCAGGACACAATGGTCGCCCTGGGAATTGAGGTAAAGATACCAGAGCAAAACGTCCTGCTGATCATTCAAGAACCGAATCAGGTAGCCGCCGTCCCCAGCCGAGCTTTCGATGATCCGCTCTGATAGATCGAAATAACAGGCTGTACACGAAGGCATCCGGTCTTGCAGATACGGCGCTCCCATGAACTTTAGGAAGGCCACGGGCAGCTTCAAGCCTGTCTGCGTTGCCTCGGCAGTCAAGCGATTCAGGTTGGATGACAATCGCTCCTGGTTCTCTTGCGGCGGCCTGTATCCGCCCATGACTTGCTGTAGGTGGTCGGCCAGGTCTGCCAGCCACTCGAACTCTCCGCGCAGCAGACTCGCGTCCAAGGGCGGGAGCGAGGCGTAGGGGAACAGGCAGTACGTAGCGTCGCACTCCCGGTATCCCTGAAGCTCGAAGCCATACCACCCGGCGGGGAAGGGCGCCTGCTCAGGATTCATAGACCCAACTCAAGTGCGACGCACTTTCGCAGACGCTCGGAGCGAAGCGAAGAGGGCCGGAGTGCGTCGCACGGTAAGAAGAGTTGCCTATCAATTGTCCAGGGCCAGCGTTCCCCACGTCGTCGGATCAGTCAGCCTCCGTGTGGACACGGTTGAAACCATCGTCTGCTGCTCGGCGGCGGAGGGGTTGTCGTTATCCGAGCTGGAAAGCGCGAACCCAAACCGGTCGCCGGGGGCCGGGATGATGTTAAAGAGCGACCACGGGATCGCGGCTTCCAGCCAGTAACCTTCCGGGGCGGGGTATGGCTGGGCCGCGACGCTGACCCCCTGCGGTTTCCCCTCGCGAGAGACCGGGAACCACAGGTAGACTTCAGCCGGCTCCGCGATAAGCGAACCCGGCGACAGCCCCAACTGAAAATCGTCGGCGCTCAACCGCGCGTCGCTATAGTCCCCGCTGAGGTCTGCGTCCAATAACAGTTCCAGGCTGTCGCCTTTGAAAATCAACTCGCCGTGTTCGGTTTGCACATGTCGGTCGTCGGTTAGCTGCACGGCCAGATACAAGTATTGCGAGTCCCAGCCGACGGCGAACGCCGCGCTTTGATCGGCGGCGTCTACCCAGTTTTCCGGCCGGTAGACCACCTGATTGATGAAGCTGTACAGCGTCCATTCGTTCAAATCGCCGTCAACACGCGGCGGGGTAGGGAGATGCGCCGCGTGGATCACCGGGCCGTTCGGGCGTGAGAGTTCGCCGGTGGGGGTTGGAAGCGGGGCGCTCGTCAGGGTTGGCGCTGGAGGAGGAGGCTGGGTGGGGTTGACGGGCGGCTGCGTACTGGCAGCCGTCGAGGGAGGGCTGATCGTGAAGATGGCTGGCGGCGTCTGTGCGACGACCGTTTGCTGGACGCTCGTGCTTACGGCGTTGACCGTGGCCGAGATATCCTCCCCGCTCGACGGGGAGAGACTGCACGCCAGGCCAGCGACCAGCCCTGCCGCCAGCGCGGCGAGTGGCCGCCTAATCGCCTTCATCGTCAGGCGCCGCTATCCCCGGCTGGTCAACGCGCACGACCTCGCCGTGATGGTTGATCACGACGCGGAAGCCGAGCATCCCCAGGTACGTGCGCGCCTCCAGCGGCAGGCCGACCTCAATCAGCCGGTCGAAATTGGCCTCCAGGTTGTTGAGGGAGGCGTCAATCATGCCTTTGGTGAACAGGTCTTCCTGCCCGATCATCTTCATCGCCCCCTCGGTCACGGCCTCGCGGTTCTCGTCAATCTGCTCGCCCATGCGGCGCAGCACCTCCCGGTCAACCGCCTCGGCGTCCACGTGAAAGCGAAAATCCCCGTCGCGCACCACGTACTGCGCAGCCCCGCCCACCTCGGCCACGCTCACCGGCCGCCCAGCGGGGTCAGTCACTAATCCCTCAAACAGCGCCTTATGACTCATCCCTGTTCTTCTTCCGTACAAGCATGTTGTGTGCGCGGTCCGTGATCAATAAACAACCACCTGCGTCCCGCTGCCCTCGATTTCCTCCTCGAGCGGCCCCACGGGCAAGGCCCAGCGGTAGACCCACTTCGCCGTTTCGACAGGGAGGTTGATGCACCCGTGGCTGCGCGGGCGGCCGTAGTCATTGTGCCAGTACGTTCCGTGAATCGACACGCCCCACCAGTGAAAATAACTCACCCACGGCACGCCCGGCAGGTCGAAGAAGTCGGCCGAGGCGAAATCGTCCCCGGCCATGTGGCGGCTCGGCCGCTTGCGCGTGATCTCCCACTCGCCGGAGGGCGTGCCGAAGACGCGCTGGCCGTTTTCGGTGCGCAGGTACGGGCCGGTGGAGCACAACACATCCAGCACTTTGACGTCGCCCTCGAAACAGCGGAAGGCCTGTTTTTCCAGGTCAACCTCGATGCGTTTGTCGCGGACGTTGGGCGAGAGCGGAGCGACCTCGCTGGGCGTCACGCGGCGGATGTGCTCGCCTTTGACCCACGAGTACTCTTTCAGCCTTTCGTCGTATACCTTATACCAGATGGCGCTCTCGCTCACTTTCGCCGCCGTGACCCAGTGGGTCGTGCCATAATAGAACCGGTAAACTGGAGTATAGTTGGCGTACGGCCCGGTTCGCGCGATGGTGTGGGGGACGGTGACCTCGCCCAGGAAGCCCTCTTTTGAGACCTGTAGCGCGGGTATCTGCAGTTCCCAGCGGACGGGCTGAATCTGGCCGGAATACACGTAGCCTTGCTGGACCTGATACCAGGTGCGGTTGTAGTGCTCGTCGTCGCTCTCAACGACGGCGTAAATGTTGAAAACTGTTTCAGCCGTGAGTAGAATCCCCGGCCTGGCGTTAAGCGAGGGCCGGTCGTAAACGGAGACGCCCCGGATGGCGCGGCCCAGCATCGTCACCGGGCGCGGCGCTTCGTCCGGCGGCGTCGGCGGCAGCAGCGCCGCCGCCATTGCCAGCCCAGACGCTTTCAGAAAATGACGGCGGGAGAGACTCATGGTTTCATGCTCCGGCGGCGATTATACCAAAGGTGATTAGCGGTGAAATCTGTGACCCTCATGCCGAAAAGCATATTACTCCGGCTGTTCCTGACCAGCGCATTGATTGTTGCCCCGCGGCCGGTTAGAGGAGCCGGACAAGATTCCCGACCCCCCGACTTTACGGGATGGCATCTGCCCCTCCCGGCGGGCAAGTGGCGCATCAGCCGGGGGCCGTGCGGATCCGCGGCGCGTTTCAATCACCTGTGCGGGTATTACGAGGACCGTTGCGCGGTTGATCTAATCCCGCTTTCCGGCAGCATGGAGAACGTGCCGGTGCTCGCGCCCCAGGCCGGGCAGGCTTTCTTCCTGGGCCAGCGTGTGGACACCGGCCTGGCCGTCATGCTGCGTCACGCCGACGGGCGCGTAAGCGCGATGATGCATCTCTCCAAAATTGTGGTCGGCCCGGATGAACTGGTCGCCCAGGGGCAGGTCGTCGGCTATGCGGGCAGCACCGGGAGCAGCGGCAACCCGCACCTGCATTTCTTTGTCCAGCCAAACGCGGTGGAACGCGAGTGCGTGGAGGTGCAGGGACTGGATGCTTTGGATTTCAAAGAGATGACGGCTACCTCGCGGAACCTCGCCTGGCCGCAGCTGACGTTGCCCGACCCGCCCCCTGCATTGCCCGACTGGCTCCCGTCCCTCGAGGCCCTGCCGCACCCTGAGAATGTGTCCCTGCCCCAGCATATCCAGCTTGCGCCTGGCGCGAATATCACGCTCCCCGTGGCCGTGACTGGCGCGTTGGCGCCCGGCGTCAGCCTGTCTTCGGCCGGTGAAACCCTCCACCCGGCGCGCCGCGCGTCAAATACCGCCTGGTTCGGGTTGCCGATTGTCGCGCCACAGAAGGCCGGGAACTACGAACGGACGTGGCAGCTGCAATACCCCGGCGGCCGCGGCCGCGGCAAGACGATCACCGTGAAATACTCAGTCCGTCCGGCCGCCGCTGGCGCCGACCTCGGCCTGATCCTCGTCAATCCCAGTTTCGTCAGCCCGTCCAGTTACAGCCCGGTCGCCCAGCCGCTGTCGCTGTGTTGGCGCGTGCCGTCGAGCGCGGGCGAACAACCTTTTCATTTCCGCGTCGTCGTCGTCGGCTCGCAGCCTGCCGACAGCGGCTGGATCGCCGGCGCCTGCTGGCAGACCCCGGCCCTGAAAGCCGGGACTTATTATTGGAAGGTCTTCGTGCGCGACGCCCAAGGCTACATGAACCGGACGAACCAGCGCCCCTACGCGTTTCTCATACCTTGAAACCCAATACCTGACGCAGAGCCTTGTGTTTGGGGCGCTCAGAAATGACTGATCCCTTCCACCTCTAGCCACTGCTCTTCCTTCACCTCGCATAACCCAAACCCGAACCGGCCTTCGCGCGAGGCGATGGCGTACTGGTTGTCAATCCACAACACAAAGCCGAGCGGGCCGTGCGGCGGAGCCGGGGAGCGCAACCGCTCGACGCCGTCCACGCGGAATACGGCCAGGTCGGACTGCCAATCGAGTTCATAGTCATGCCACTCGGTGAGGGCGATGTCGTCCAGCAGGGTCTCGTGCGCCCGCATCGCGCGGCGGGCCGTTCTCATCACCGGGCGGCCCAGGCCGGGCAGGCGGGTCAGCGCAATCGCGGCGAGCGCCGCCGGGGCGAGGATCATCGTCGGGACCCGGCCTGCGTTCAGCGTGGCGGCCTTCCATCCCCGGCCCGGGACTCCCTCCACCAGGGCCATGTCCGAAGGCGGCGAGGCGTAGAAGAACCAGACGGTGTTCGGGGCTGTGAGCACGCCGCCACTGAGCGAGAAGGGGTCGTTCCAGAAGCCAAAGCCGAGCGTGCCGGCAGGGGCCGGGTGCGAAGCCCGCGCACGCAGGCTGACCCGTGCGGGCGGGGCGTCAGGGAAGCGGGAGCGCGGCAGGCCATGATAATCGTCGAGCTGCGCGTCCGCGTAAGCGCGATGATTGCGGAGAGTCGGGATGACGAGGCGAAAATGGCTGTCTCCCATTTCCACTTTGCCTCCGCCGATGAGCAGCCTCTGTAACATGGATGGAGTATAGCACGGTCGCCGCCTCAGCCTGCGGAGGCAGACTTCGCTTTTTGTCGCCGCGATTTCAATCGGGCGCGAGCATAGCGCTTGGTCAGGCGATTGGCCTTCTGCTATAATCTTCGCCGTTAGGAGGTATTCCCTGCATGGAAATTACCTGGCACGGGCACTCGTGCTTTCGCATGATCGAGCGCGGCATGGCCTCGGTCGTCACCGATCCCTACGACGACTCGATCGGTTATCCGGGGTTGCGGCTCAAGGCGGACATCGTCACCGTGAGCCACGAAGCCCCCGGCCATAATAACCTCGACGCCGTGAAAGGCGTCCAGAAGACCATCAAGGGACCGGGTGAATATGAGATCGGCGGCGTGTTCATCACCGGCATCTCGACCTCGCGCAGCAACGGCGAGAAGAAAAAGAAGGACGACGAGTCCAAGCGCAATACGCTCTATTTATTTGACTTCGACGGCCTGACCGTGTGCCATCTGGGCGACCTCGACCATGTGCCTACCCAGTCGCAGATTGAAGACCTCGGGTCGGTGCACGTGGCGCTGGTCCCCGTGGGTGGGGGTGGGGGGCTGAACGCGGCTCAGGCGGCGGAGGTGATCTCCCTCCTCGAGCCTTCCATCGTCATCCCCATGCACTACCGCACCCCGGCGGTCTCACTCAAGCTCGACCCGGTGAGCAAGTTCCTGAAGGAGATGGGCCTCAGCTCAGTCAAAGAAGAAGCCAGCTTGAAAGTTTCTCGCTCGAGTCTGCCCGAGGAAACCCACGTCGTCCTGCTGGACTACAAGGCCGCTTGAAAGGCAGTGAGCTATGGCGATCAAATTGCTGATGAGTTGGGACATCAAGCCCGGGCGCGAGCAGGAGTACTTCGAGTTCGTCGTGCGCGAGTGGGTTCCGGGCCTGCAGCGCATCGGCCTGGAGCCGACCGACGCCTGGTACACCATGTATGGCAACTCGCCGCAGATCCTGGCCGGCGGGACGACGAAGAATCTCAAGGACATGCGGAAGATCCTGGACAGCGAGGAATGGCAGACACTCAAGAACCAGTTGCTCACCTTCGTGGACAACTACGAGCAGAAAGTGGTCAAGGCGCGCGGCGGCTTCCAGATGTAGGACGTCCTTGTGAGGCGCAGAGCGGCGAAGCCGTCCTCGCGCAGCAATACAAAAAAACGGGCGACCGATGAGGCCGCCCGTTTGCATTTCACACCATGACGGCCTTTACAGCCGACTCAATCCTCCGACTTAGCGGCCGGCTTGGTCTCTTTCTTCGCCGGCTTGGGTTCAGTCTTCTCGGAGGCGTCGCTCTCGCTCTTCTTGCTCGTCTGGCCCGAGGGCGAGCGGTGATCGGTGGCGTACCAGCCGGAACCCTTAAACACGATGGCTGGGGGCTGCAGGATGCGCTTGACCTTGCCCTTGCTGCATTCCGGGCAGCGCGTGAGCGGCTTGTCGGAGAATTTCTGGAATCGGTCAAACGTCACGCCGCAACTCTCGCATCGATAAATATAGATGGGCATAGCAGATCACCTCTCGAACTTGTCAACTGCCCAGATTATACCGGCCAAAACGTTAACGGTCAATCAGAGGAACATAAGAAATTTGGCCCGCAGCGGGTTACCCGCGGTCCCCGCTAAATTTATGCCCCCGCGAACATCCCTTCCAATTGCTCCAGGTGCTCCAGGCGGTGGTGGAAGCGCTTGAAACTGACGTGATTCCCGCCTGCCTGGACGGCGGCGGCCAGCTCTGGCGAAATCTGTTCGATTTTCCGGTCTATGGCTTCGGCAGTCTCGATCATCAGTTCGGCCGCCGCGCGCGGGGGTATGGCGAGACACAGCGCGCGCATCGCATCGTTGATCGCGTCCACGTCGGCGGGCAGCGGTGAAGGGCTGACCCCCTGGCGTTCCCACTTTTCCAGCAGCCGCAGCGCGCGCTGGTCCCAAAAGGCAATATGGGCGAGTGTGGCGCCAACTGTCCAGCCCTCTTCCAGCGGGCGGCGCAGGTCGTCGTCGCTCAGGCGGGCGACCAGGGCTTTCAGCCGTTCGCGCGTGGCAGTGTTTTCGGCGACATAGGCAGTGTCCGTTGTCGGCATGGTTTCCTCTCTGATTCACTCCAACCGGCTCGCCTCCTCGATGTTCAAATCCTCCTCATGCCCCGCGTAGAGCTGGCGGCCCAGCAGACGGTCGTAGGGCGTCCAGGCTTCGCCCGGTTCGCGGCGGGCGGCGAGCAAATTGCGGAAGCGGTTGACTTGCGCGCTCAAGTTCTCGATCTGGTGCAACGCGATGGCTTCGATCGTCTGCGGGCGGGCGGGCGAACCCCACTCGTAGCGCCCGTGGTGGCTCACCAGCATGTGCCGCACGCGCAGGCTCAGGTCTTCTGGAAAGTCGGCGATGTGCGCGATGGCCTGGCTAACCATCTCGGCGCTGATGACGATGTGCCCGATCAGGCGGCCCTCGTCGGTGTAGTCAATGTCTTTGTCCCAGGCGTATTCGCGCAGCTTGCCCACGTCTTGCAGCAGCGCGCCCGTGCGCAGCAGGTCGGCGTTGATCTCGGGGTAGAGTTGGAGCACGGTCTCGCACAGCGTCAGCACGTCCACCAGGTGCTCGAGCAGGCCGCCGAGGTAGGCGTGATGCACCCGGCGGGCCGCGGGCGCCTGCGCCAGCCGGGCGCGAAAGTCGGGATCGTCGTAAAAACGCCGGACAAGCGCGGCGAGGTGCGGCGACTGCAGGCTGTCCACCGCCGCCTGCACGTGCGCCAGCAGGTCGTCAAGGTTCTTTTCGGTCGCGGGCAGGAAATCGGACAGGTCGTATTCCTCCTCGCCGGCGCGGCGCAGTTTGTTGACGATGATTTGCGCGCGGCCCAGGTACTCTTCCACGTCGCCCGCCACTTTGACGACATCGCCTTCCGCGAACGTTTCTGCCAATTCCGGTGCGCCCTCCCACACGCGGGCGAGCATCTGCCCGGTGCGGTCGCCCAGGGTGAGCGTGAGGAACTCGCCCTTGCTCCGGTCGCGGAACGGCTCCAGCTGCTTGTGCCGGACGAGGAAGAAAGCGCCGGGCACGCGCTCGCCGGGGCGCAGGTCAACGATGAATATGCCTTTGAGGGGATGCTTGGGTTCCATAGGCTCTCTCGCTCTTCAAAGATACCCCTGGCTCAAATCGGCTGGGTGTCGGCGCCCCCGGCCGGGAGGGTGAAATAGAACGCGCTGCCCCCTTCGGGCAGGCTTTCCACCCAGATTTTGCCCCCATGGGCCTCGGCCACCAGCTTGCAGAACGACAACCCCAGTCCGGTTCCGGCGCGGCGGCCCGTTTGTCCCCGGACTTGCACGAAGCGGTCGAAGACTTTCTCCCGGTAATCGGCGGGGATGCCGGGGCCAGTGTCAATCACCGCGCACCGGATCATCTTCGCGCTGGCCGCCGTTTGGCTGGCATCGGCCCAGTCGCCGCGCACCCGGATGCGCCCGCCCGCGGGCGTGAACTTGAGCGCGTTGTCCACCAGGTTCATGAAAACGCGCTCGACTTTTTCCTTGTCCACGACCGCGGCCGGGTCGAAGGCGGGCATCTCGTTGATGAGGAAGATGCCCTGCTCGTTTGCGATGGGCATCAGGTCGGCGATGACCTCGTTGACTAAGGCCTGCAAATCAACCGCGTTGCGCTCCAGGTTGAAGGTGCCCGACTCGATCCGCGAAATGTCGAGCAGCGTGTTCACCATGCGGATCATGCGCTTGGTCGAGCGCCCCGCGACTTCGAGCGCCTGCGTGGCCACCGGCGAAGCCGGCACCTGGGTGCGCAGCAGAGCCATGCTGGCCTGGACAGCGGTGAGTGGGCTGCGCAGGTCGTGCACGATCATGTTCGAGAGCGCCTGGCGCACCTCCTGCACTTCTCGCTCCTCGGTGGCATCCCGCAGCGTGATCACCCAGCCGATCGCTTTGGAATACCGGTCGAGGACAGGCGCGCCCGAACGCTCGAGGAAGCGCCGCTTCGGCGCGTTGATCTGGTACTGAGCTTTGGGGATGGACATTGCCAGTCCCATCTTGAGCGTGTGGAGCATTTCCAGGATTTCCTCGGGCGGCAGGCCCAATTTGGCGGCGATATCCAGGTCCGGGAGGGTCAACAAGTGCAGCAGATCCTGTCCGATGAGCCGCTCCGCCGGGATGCCCCAAATCTCCTCGATGCGCGGGTTGGCGAGCAGCACCGCGCCGCTGGCTTCCAGGACCAGCACCCCCTCGCGCGTCGAGTTTAGCACGGCGATCAGCCGGTCGCGGCCCTCCGACACGCGGTAGAACAGCTGCGCATTGGCGATCGCGATGGCCGCCTGGTTTGCGAGTGTTTGCGCCAAGCGGACTTCCGCCTCTGAGAATTCGCGCGCCTCGACCGAATAAAGCTCGACCAGCCCGACGACCTGTTCGGAAGTCGCCATAGGCAGGATCAACACTGTGTTGAAGCCGCCCGACAGCAAACGCCCGTCTGCCTGCGGCGCCGGGTCAGGCGCATCAGCGCGGACGATCAGCGGTGCGCGTTCGCTGAGCAGACGGGCGATGCCGGGGTAGCCCTCCAGGGGATAGGATTGGGCGGCGTTGCGGGCGGCGCCGCCCGTGCGTGTCCATTGCGCGGCCGTCTGCATGAGCGCAGCCCCCTCGTCGTAATCGAGCAGCACGCACTCGTCTGCGCTGATGACTTCGGCCAGTTTCTGCGCAATGGCGTTGTAAACCGCCCGGCGCTCCAGCGTGGAGGTGAGCGTCTGGCCGGTCTCGTAGAGGATAGATTGCTCGCGCAGGCGGGCCTGCGACTCGCGATACAGTCGCAGGTTCTCCAGCATCTGTCGCCTCAATCTGGCCTGCGCGCGGGTGAGGCTGTGCAGGCTGGCGTCAATCACCGCCAGCACGCCGCCGAGCACGAGCAGCAGGTTTGCGCCGAGCGCGTGGAAACCGGCCGAGGCGTAAATCGTCAGCGGGATCGGCACGAGTTCCAGCGCGACCAGTTGGCTGAAGTCGCTGGTGAACAGGCTCTTGACCGCCTCCGAGCCGGGTTCGAAGCGGAGGGCGAGGAACACGTTGTAAAACACCAGGTAGACGCCCCCCAGCGCGATCAACGCCGCCGCCGTGTCGCGCGTGATGGCCGTGATGGGAAACCCTCCGCCCAGCCAGGCGTACAGGCCGCTGGCGACCAGCAGCGACAGCGCCTGCTGGGACAACTCGGTCGCCAGCGTCTCCAGGCGCGCCCGCCACGTGGTTGGCCGCCCCCGCGCCCCGATGATCTTGCTCGCGACCAACCCGATGGTCACCGCCCACATGGCCGGCGTTGGCCCGAAGGTGAACAGCAGGCTCAGCCCCACGATGTGCACCAGACTGATTTCGACGTTGGAGGGCAGGATGAGTGGGAAGAAATCGCAGAAGGTCACCAGGCTGGCCGCGGCCAGCATCCCAAGCCAGGACAGGCCGATGCTGGCGGGCGCGAAGCGGGTGCGGATCGCCAGCACGGCCAGCGTGATCAGCAGGAAGATGACTCGAAAGTGAAACCGCGAGAAGCGGGACATGGCAGTGGAGCCTGACGAATTGTAGCCCTCAGGGCATATGGCGCAAGTCGCATAATCCGGCCAGGGGGCGACCCAACGTGGCTGCCCCCTTGTGTCCACGTGATCGCCCCGTTGTGACGGATAGGCCTAATTCGACGGGGGCAGGGTGGGGGCCTCTCTTGGGCGACGGAACAGGCGACGGTACAACGCGCGCAATTGCTCGGCGGTGAGGCGGTGGCCGGAGGCAAAATACATCTCGGCCACTTTGCCCATGGCACGCGTGCCGAGCGCGGCGATGATGCCGGACACCACCCAGCCCAGCGCCGGGACGAATTTCGCCAGTTCCAGCGCCAGGTAGCGGGTCACAAGCCCGCCTGCCATGGTCGTGAGCAGCTCCCGCGCGTGACGCGCCGTGAAGTTCTCGCCGTAAATGGCCGCGAGCCGCAGGACCATGCGCGCCTGCATGCCCAGCAGCAGGGGCAGGTCGAGGCCGGGGATCGGTTCCGCGCCTAACAGCAGCGCCCACCACATCGTCGTGTCAATCACCTGTTTCGCCGCGCTTGCACGGTAGGCGGGCAGCGCCCGCCCCACCACCACGGCCGCCGCTTCGTTCGCCTGGATGATCGCCGGGATCAATTGGTCGGTGACGCCCTGGCCTGTCCGCGCCGAGACCGGGACGACGCGCGTCCCCTGCAAACGAAAGGACAGGTCGTTCAATATGGCGCGCAGGTCCCGGCGCACCAGGTCCACTTTGTTCAGCCCGACGATCACCGGGATGCCCTCGGCGCGGATGCTGTAGTAAAGGTCAAGGTCTGACTGCCGGACGCCGGCAGCCGCGTCGAGCAGCAGCACCACCAGCCGTGCGCGCCCGATTTCCTCCCGCGCCTTTGTCACCCGCTCGTCGCCCAGCGCCTCGCCGAGACCGGGTGTGTCCACCAGGGTGAACGGGCCGAAGTGCTCGACGACTGCCGCCTGGGTCGTGCCCGGGACCGCGCTCACCTCTGAGATCGCCTGGCCTTTGAGCAGATTGAAAAGCGTGGATTTGCCCGAGTTGACTGGCCCGACAATCGCCAGCCGCGCCCGGGCCTCGCTGGCAACTTCCTCTTCCATGCGCACCCAGTCAATGGAATCAAAGAATGCCCGCAGGCTGGGCAGGTCGGCTGGCGGCTTCATGGGACGCGCGTCGGGACGGGATAGCCGGGCGGCGTGACCGCCGTCGCCGGCGCTTGAGGCGTTGGCGTGGCGGTGGCCGTCGGCGTAGGCGATCTGACGACCGGCGTCGCCGTCGCTCTCCTGGTCGCCGTAACAGTGGCCCGCGCGCCTCCCGTCGGCGTGGCCGTGGCTCTGCCCGCTGTCGGCGTGAGCGTGGGAGAGGGGGTCTTCGTCGCGGGTGAAGTGACGGTCGGCGTCAGCGTGTCCGTGGGGAGCGGCCCGATGGCGGTGAGCTGCGCGGCTGCTGTCGCGTTCAGTTGCTCCAGCGCATTCGCGATGGAGGCGAGTTGGGCCAGGTCGGCGATCTGCGCACGGATGTCGCCCGCGGCTTTATGGGCCTGCGCGCGCCAGTGATAGACCTGCGCCGTCTGCTGGTCGCTTTGCGCCAGGCTGAGGGCGACGCCGAAGGTCGCCACGGCGTCCGCCGCTTGGCCGACGCCCAGTTGCGACTGCCCCAACCCCAACTGGCCGGTGAAGCTGTTGGGATCGTTCCGCACGACGACCTGGAAATTGGAGAGGGCGCTGTCGGGCCGGTCGAGGCCGAGGAACGCCAACCCGTTGCCGAGGTAAGCCTCGTTGATCGCCGGGTTGTTCGCGTCCGTCTCCTGGAATTTGCCGATGGCCGTATTGAAGTCCGGGCGCGCCTGCTCGTACTGCTTTAGGCGCAGATGCACGTTGCCGCGCGCGACGTAGGCCAGCGGGAAGGCGTCGTAGAGCTTGATGGCCTCGTCGAATTGTTTGAGCGCTTCGGCGTCGTCGCCGATGCCGGCTTTGGCCAGGCCGTAAAAGTAGAAGACCCGCGCCGTGTAAAATTTGTTGAAGTTGAGCGCATCGAGGACCGGGAAAAGCTGGGCGAAATTGGCCGCGTCCGTGATGTACTTATAAGACAGCGTCAGGTCCTTATCGGCCTCGTCGGGTTGGCCGAGCATAGACTGGGCGCGGCCGCGCGCGTAGTAGGCGAGGGCCAGGCTCGGATCAAGCGTAAGCGCCTCGTCAGCCGTCTCGATGGCCTCGTTGGGCTGATCATTGTCCGCGTAAGCCACGGCCAGGTGCGCCAGCACGAGCGCGTTCTCCGGCGCAACCTGCTGCGCCTGTTGTAAGTCGGCCAGCGCCCGCCCGCGGTTGCCGACGGCCGTGCCATAGTATGCAGCACGGTCAATGTAGGACAAGGGGAAGCTGGGGTCGGCTTCAATCGCGGCGTTCAGATCGCCCAGGCCGTCGCTCTGCTTGTTCTGATCGAACTCGATCAGCGCTTTGCCCCAGTACGCCGGCGCGAGGGATGCATCGTTCGAGATGGCCAGCCGGTAGTTCTTCAGCGCGTCGTTGTTCTGTCCTTTGTGCCGGTAAGCCTCCGCCAGATAAAAGTAGGCCTTCGCGTTGTCGGGGAGGAGTTGAATCGTCTGGTCGGCGTTGCGGATGATCTTGTCCCAATCCCCCTCGGCATAGCCCCGCTTCATGCTGTTATATGACTCGAACTGAGAAACCTCCGTCGGGATGAGGACTGGAGTGGGGACCGCCGTCAGGCAAAGATAGGCGGCGATCGGCGTGGCAATTTCCGGCTCGTAGGGCAGGGTGCACGGCGCGAGCGTCGGCGTTGCCGTGTCGCCGCCCGCTGATGTTGCGCTCGGCGGCGGGGTCAGGCTCGCCGTCGGCGTGGAGGTCACCACCACGACCTCCGGCGGCTTAAACACAGTTTGAGCGACGACCACGCCGATGACGATGATGACGACTAAGGCGACGATGCCCAGGCCGCCGAAGAGCGCCAGTTGCCGGTTGCGCGGGCGCGCAAGGAAATCGCTCAGCCTGCTGCTGCCCTCGCCCAGTTGCGGGATTTCGACGGGCGGCAGGCCTTCGAGCGTCTGCGGCGGCGGCAGCGCCGCCTCTTCAGGCGTCATTGTCCCCAGGATCACCAAGCCCCGGCGGGCGGCGATGGAGTTAGGATCAATCTTGACTGCCTTTTGCAGGCAGAAGATCTGCTCCTTCTCCGTCTCTACCACGCCGCTCATCCACAACCAGTAATCCACATTGTTAGGATCGGTTTTGAGCAGGCGCGTGAGGAGGTCTTTGGCGCGTTTGCGTTGGCCCGCCCTGGCAGCCTCAACCGCCTGGTTAAACATTTCAGCCGACATCGAGGCCGAAGTTTAGCATAGGTTTGGCGATAATCCAACGTAGAAATGCTATAATCCCTCCCGGATGAAACTCCAGTTGCCTATGCCCCTAGCGCTTGCCATGTTCCTCAGCGCCTGCTCGGTCCAACCCGCGCCGACCCCAACCCCAGCCCTCCTGCCCCTGCCCACTCCCAGCCCTAGCCCGGCGGTCACCGCGCCAGCGCCCACGCCTGTCATCATCGCCACGCTCACTCCGGCTCCCACGCCCGTCACCTACGTCGTCCAAAAAGGTGACACGCTCGTGGGCATCGCCGTGAAATTTGGCGTCTCCATCGCCGACCTGCAGGCCGCGAACCCAAACGTGCAGCCACAATTCCTCTCCATCGGCGCGGTGCTCGTCATCCCCGACCCGGCTGGAACGCCAGTGCTTGGGCAGGTGGACCTCCCCACCGTGACTCCTGTTCCCGTGTCGTTGAGCCTGCCTGCCTGTTATCCTACCCCCACCGGGGCCTTGTACTGCTTCGTCGAAGCGCGCAACCCGGGCGGCTTCGCCCTCTCGAATGTTGCCGGGCGGGTCACCCTCGCTGGGGCAGAGGGATTGCCACTGGCGAGCGCTGTCGCCTACTCTGCTCTGGATGTAATCCCGCCGGGCGGGGTCGCGCCCCTCGCCATCTTGTTTTCGCCCGCGCCTGTTGGCGTCGCCGCGGCCGCGGCCTCCCCGCTGTCCGCCTCGCTCGCCTCAGCCCAATCCGCGGCCATCCCGCTCGAAACGCCTCAGCACAGGGGCTCAAATTTCGGCATTCACTGGACGGTCGCCGGTCAGGTGCGGAACCCCTCGGGGACAGATGTCCCATCCGCATGGTTGGTGCTGACCCTGTACAATCATGACGAGCGTATCGTGGGCTACCGCAAAGGACCCCTGTCCGGCGGCCTCGCGGCCGGCGCCTCCCAGGATTTTTCCATTGCGGCTGACTCGCTCGGCGGGGCGGCCGATCACTATCTCATCACGGCGGAGGGCCGTCCATGATTTCACTCGAAAACCCGCCGTCGCGCCGGGCCTACTTTCTCCTCCGGAGCGTCTTCCAACTCGTCGCCTGGTGTCTCACCAAGCTGAAGGTGGCCGGCCTGGAGAACATTCCTGAAGCGGGCCCCTTCCTGCTCGTCATCAATCATCTGAGCATCGCCGACCCGATCATCGCCTACATCACCAGCCCGCGCCAGATGATCATGTTCTCCGCCGACAAGTGGCGCAACACGCCAGTCGTTTCTCACATCGCCAACACGGCCGGCGTCATCTGGGTGGCGCGCGGCGAGGTGGATCGCAGCGCGCTCAAACGGGCGATTGAATTTCTCAAGGCGGGCTGGGGGCTGGGCGTCGCGCCCGAGGGCACGCGCAGCCGGGCGGGGACCATGCAGCCGGGCAAGGCGGGCGCAGCCTACCTGGCCGACCGGGCGCGCGTCCCGGTCCTGCCCGTGGCGCTCATGGGCACGGAGAAGCTCGGCCACAACCTCAAGCGCCTGCGCCGCACGCCGATCAAGTGCATCTACGGCAAACCCTTCCTCCTCCCCTCGAATGGCCGCGCCCGCGCCGACGAGCTTGACGCGCTGACGGACCTCATCATGTGCCACATCGCCGCGCTCCTCGCTCCGCATTACCGAGGCGTCTACGCTGACCACCCCAAGCTGCAGGAACTTTTGCAGGCGCAGGCAGACCTAAAGACGTCTTGACAAAAAGAAACGTGCGGCGCACTTTCAAAGTGCGCCGCACGTGAAAGAGCTGTGAGTTCGGTTTCTACGTCATAGCGGCATGTCTTTCACCCTGGACAGTCACCGTCCACGACCCTGAGCCTCTCCGCGCGCACGAATCGCTCGACGTCCCACTGCGCAGGGATGGCGGCCAGATGCCGCTGGCCGGAAATCGGGTGGCGCAAAAGGAACTGGAACACCGGCGTCCCGCTCTCACTGCACCATAGGCGCAAATACACTGGCTCCTCCACCTGCCACCCGCTGTCCAGCGCGGCCAGCAGCAGGCCATAGCGCGGATCCAGGTTCGCGGGGTGGGGCGGTTCCTGCAGCGCCTCCCATGGATTGTTCAGTCTGGGGCTTGAGACAAACAACATTCGGAACTCCTTTTGCGCGCCATCTCAGTCTGTCTGACTTTACCTCAGGAGGCTTATCGTATCTTCAAGCCCGGATTAAGCGCGTTTGAGATGGGCAAACTGCCCAGGCGCGGCGGTGCAAGGGCCGGGCGACGCAGGATGAAGTGGTAAACACGCAGGCCGCCCTCGCTCCAGCGCGGACGCCGGTAAACCGGCTCTTCGATTTGCCAGCTGAGATTTTTTATTCTTCGGAGGCAGCTGCCCTGACTGTCAGAGCGGCGCGTCCGGCCCAGCGTTGAGTTCTTTCAACTCGCCGCTGGTCATGAAGATGACGCGCTCGGAAATGTTGACGGCCCGGTCGCCAATGCGCTCGAGGTTGTGCGCAGAGAAGAGGAGGTACAGCGCGCGGGTGATCGTGTGCGGGTCTTCGAGGATGAAGGTGAGCAGTTCGCGGAAAATCTGGTTGTAGAGGTTGTCAATCACGTCGTCCTGCGCGGCCACGGCGCGGGCCATATCGGCATCATGCGCGACGTAGGCGTCCAGCGCGCGCCGCACCATCGCGCGGCACTCGTCGGCCATGCGCGGCATGTCAATCAGCGGCTTGAGCAGCGGCTCGTCGCCCATGCGGATGACGGTCTTGGCGATCCCGGCGGCGTAATCGCCCATGCGCTCCATCTCGCTGACGATGATCATGGCGGCGAGCACGGACCGCAGGTCGCGGGCAGCCGGCTGCTGTGTGGCGATCAGGCTCACACACGCTTCTTCGATGTGAAAACGCAGCGCGTTGATGTGTGCATCGTCGGCGACGATCTGGCGGGCGAGATCGGCGTCTCGTTTGGCGAGCGCCTCCAGGGATTTGGCAATCGCCGTGTCGAGCAGGCTTCCCATCCGCAGCAGGTCGTCCTGAACGGCATTCAGATCACGGTCGAGCGTGGCGCGGGTTTGAGTAGCCACAGTCAGACTCCTTCGCGGCGCAGGGTCGGAACGCGGCCGCCGGTTTCGAGCAGGTCGGCGAAGTGCGATGGCAAGCCGGACTCACGGATGGCGCGGGCGGCGGCGGCCACATCGTAGGCCACCCGGCGAAATTCCGCTTTCGGCGCGGGATTGAATTCGACGATCACATACCCGGCCCGCCGGTCGCCATCCTTCGGTTTCCCGACCGAGCCGGTGTTGACGAACAGGGTCTTGCCGACCCGCTTCTGGTAGGGCAGGTGGGTGTGCCCGAAAAACAACACGTTGCACCCGGCCACTTTCGCGACCCGTTCGAAGGTCGCCGTCGGGCGGTCTTCGTACAGGTACTCGTTGATCTTGCGCGGGCTGCCGTGGACGAACAGCAGGTGCTGCCCGGCGAGGTCTTGCCGGATTTGGAGCGGCGCCCCGCGCAGGAACTCTTTTCGGTCGGGGGTGGTGTTCGCCCGCGACCACAGCAGCGATTGTTTGCCGCGGCGGTCGTCGTCTGGATCGCGATAGACGCAGCCGCAGTCGTCGAGGTCGAAGCCGACGCCCTCGTCGTAGTTGCCCATCACCGTGGGGATGGCTTTGGCCCGGATGAAGTCTACCACTTCGTTGGGCAGCGCGCCATAGCCCACCAAGTCGCCCAGGCAGACAACGGCGTCAGGCCGCTGCGCTTCGAGGTCAGTCCATAGGGCTTCGAGCGCGTGGAGGTTGGCGTGGATATCTGAGAGAACGGCCAGCCTCATGCGACCTCCAATGTGTAGAGCGGCATCAGCCTCTTTTCGGTGTCGCTCTCGATGCGAGCGACGATCTCCACCAACCTGGCCAGCGTGGAATGTTCAAGTTTGCGCCGCAACAGTTCGTTCACCTGGAAGACCCCGGTTGAGTTGCTCATGCGGATCTCGACGCGCACCGGGCGGCTCTCGCCTCTTTTGATGGCGACCTCGTCAATCGCGGCGGCGGAGACGGCGTGGATGCTGGCGCTGCCCGCCGCGAAGGGGATGCGCGAACGGCCATGTGCCATGTCCAGCGCATCGGCGACTTTGAGCACGCCCGCCTCCAGCGTCAGGCAGCGCATGTCGCCGTGGTGGGCGATGATGGCGTGGAGGACTTCGGAGACGACGATGGTTCGCTCGCGGATGGCATACAGCCCCGTCAACAACTCCTTCGCTTTGAAGTCGGCCAGCGCGAGACTGAACTCTTCGTGGTTGTCGCGGTGGATGGAGATGCCCAGGTCGTGGAGCGCGGCGGCGAGGACGACGACGACTTCCGCGTCTTCCGGCGTCATATGATGATGGGCGACGATTCCCGGTACGTGGCCCGTGTCGCGCAGCAGGCGCAGCAGCTTGAGCGCGGCATTCGCGACGATGCGGATGTGAACTTCGCCGTGATCGTTCATCCCCAGCCGGTCTACCGCATTCACGTTGGCGCAGCGCCACAACTGCCACAATTCTTCGTCCGCGTTGATGCGGTCAACCAGGGTCTGTAGTTTGGGGTTGTGGCGTGCCGGAACGGCAAACGCCGATGGCATGGAAGCCACAGCGCCCGTCGCCAGTGTGGGCAGCGCGGTCAGGTCAGGAGATTGGTTCATGGGTCACCACCCTCAGGCTTTCGGCGATAATGATGCAATCGGCGGTGGCGAGGTTGGTCGCCAGCGGGACGTTATGCACGTTGCACAGCCGCAGCAGGGCTTGAATATCTGGCTCGTGTGGATGCTTGTCCAGGGGATCTACCAGAAAGATCACCGCGTCCACCGTTCCCTCGACTTGATGAGTTGTCCCTAACAGCCGGCGGGCCAACATGACATCAACTCGTTTCGGCGGGCCGCGCCTTATGAACCGGGATATCTAACTCGCCCAGCCACGCCCGGATGCGCGCGTCAATTTGATCGCGAATCTCCTGGAACTTGACGAGCTTGTCTTCATCTGAACCGGCAAATTCCGCGGGATCGTCAAACGACCAGCGCAGGCGCTGACCCACACCGGGGAAGGTAGTCGGGCAGCGTGCATCGGCGTTGCTGCACACCGTAATCAAATATCCGAAGTGCTTCTTGCCCAGGTACTCGCGCACGTCTTTAGACCATTGGCCGCGGATGTCAATGCCCACTTCGTTCATCACGCGTAGGGTGTAGGGGTTGATGCCCTTCGGCTCCAGACCCGCGCTGAAAACTTCAAATTGATCACCCGCGTACTTGCGCAAGAGGGCTTCGGCCATCTGGCTGCGAGCGGAGTTGCCAGTACAAAGGAACAGGACATTGGTTTTCTTCATCAGCTCATCTCGTTCCTGCGGTCTCACCGCCGAGCGCCTGAAACAGAAGAATACCGACGAGCCCGCCCAAAAACGGCGCGGTCAGATAAATCCACAGATGGTCGAATTGGCCGCTGACCACGGCGGGGGCCAGCGAGCGGGCCGGGTTCATCGAAGCGCCGCTAATCGGGCCGGCGAAAAGGGCTTCCAGCGCGACCGTGCCACCGATGGTGGGTGCGGCCAGGGTTGGAAGGGCGTGTTTGTCCAGCGCCACCCTTGCGATCACAAAGATCAGGATGGCCGCGAGAATCGTCTCCAACCCGAATGTTTGAGTCGCCGATCTGGCGGGGACCGTGCGCCCCAGATCGCTTACGTTACCGAATAGCCCGCGCAGGGTCAATGCGGCGAGCATCGCCCCACCCACCTGCGCCGCCCAGTAGGGCAGCACGAGCATGGGCGGAAAGAAGCGCCGCGCCGCCAAGGCCGCCGTAACCGCGGGGTTGAAATGCGCCCCGGAGATGTGCTTCAAGCCCGCGACCATGATGCCGACCGCCAGTTCAAAGGAGAGGGCAACGCCGATATGGGTGACCTGCCCCTGGCTCACATGGTCGATCATGATCGCGCCACAGCCTGCGAACACCAACAGGTACGTGCCGATGGCTTCGGCCAGAAGTTTCGGTGAGTTTTGGCGGAGCGCAGACATCATCCGAACCGCCCAGTCACGTAGTCTTCGGTGCGCTTATCCTCGGGGCGGGTGAAAATCGTATCGGTCTCGTCGAACTCGATCACCGTTCCGGCGCGTGTGTCTTCGTACAGCATCATCATCGCCGTTTTATCCGAGACGCGCGCGGCCTGCTGCATGTTGTGAGTGACGATGATGATGGTGTACTGCTTTTTGAGTTCCTGCATCAGCTCTTCGATCTTGAGCGTGGCGATGGGATCGAGCGCCGAGCACGGCTCGTCCATCAGGATGATCTCCGGCTGGATGGCGATGGCGCGGGCGATGCACAGACGCTGCTGCTGACCGCCGGAGAGGGAGTAGCCGCTTTCCCTGAGCTTGTCTTTGACCTCGTCCCACAACGCTGCGCCGCGCAAGGAGCGCTCCACCAGCTCGTCCATGTGGCGCTTGGCGCCTTGGAAGCCATTGATACGCGCGCCCCAGGCGATGTTCTCGTAGATGCTCTTGGGAAAGGGGTTGGGCTTCTGGAACACCATGCCGATGCGGCGGCGCACTTCCACCGGGTCCACGTCGGGCGCGTACAGGTTGCGCCCGTGCATCAGCACTTCGCCCTCGGCGCGTGCGCCGGGGACGAAGTCGTTCATCCGGTTGAAGGCGCGCAGGATGGTGCTCTTGCCGCAGCCGGACGGGCCGATGATCGCCGTAATCTCACGCGGCTTGATCTGCAGGCTGACCTCGTGGATGGCCTTGAAGCTTCCGTAGTAAATGCTCAGATTGCGGGTCTCGATGGCGATGCCATTCATGGCCGGAGCGGACATGGCCCGCTCGCCCGTGACCGATGAGACATGGACGCCCATATGCGTGATGCTCATATCAGTACAGCCTCCGGCTGAAGCGGTTGCGCAGCAGGATCGCCGTGGCATTCAGGGCGAGGAGCAATACCAGCAGCACAAGAATGGACGCCGCGGCGATGTTGCGGAACCCGACCAGTGGGCGCGAGGTCCAGGTATATATCTGGATGGGTAGAACCGTGAACTTGGAGAAGATACTGCTTGGGTCCACCGTGATGAAGGTTGAAGCGCCGATGACGATCAGCGGCGCGGTCTCGCCGATGGCGCGCGAGACGGCCAGGATGCTGCCGGTGAGGATGCCCGGCAGGGCGTTGGGCAGGACGTGCGCCCAGGTGGTCTGCCATTTCGTCGCGCCCAGACCGTAGGCCGCCTGCCGGAAGGAGTCCGGCACGGCTTTGATGGCCTCCTGCGCGTTGACGATGATGAGCGGCAGAGTCAGCAACGCCATCGTCAGCGCGGCGGAGATGATGGTCCGGCCATTCGAGTCGGTGACGCCGAACATCGCGCCGCTGCTGAAAAACTCCAGCGCGCGCACGAAGATCGCCAACCCCAGGATGCCGTAGACAATCGAGGGCACACCGGCCAGGTTGTAGATGTTCGTCTCGATGAGGCGGTTGTACCACCGGGTGTGATCGGCGTACTCCTGCAGGTAAATGGCCGCGCCGACCCCGATGGGCAAGGCCACCGCAATCGTAATCGCGATCAGCCAGAGCGAGCCGAGGATCGCCGTACGCACCCCTGCGGCGAGGGGCTGGCTGGACATCGGCTCCTGGAGGAATTTGGGAGACAGCCACGAGCGGAACGTCAGCCTGGCGTTCGGATGCTCTTCCGCGAGTTCGGCTTCAATCGCGGCCCGCCTCGTCAGCGAGTCCGTCAGGGACCAGGCCGCGACGACCTTGCGCTGAAGCACGCGCTCCAGCACGAGGTTGTAGACATCACCCTGTGAGCGCTGCGCAAAGGGCTGCTCGTCGTCGAGTTTGTTGAACGCGCCCCGGGAGAGGTTCGCCTGCAGGACGGCGACCAGTTCTTCCTGGCTCAATCCCTCCAGCGGACGATCGGATATTGTGGCAGCGTCCACTTTGTCTTCGTAGGCCACGTAGCCGAACGCGCCGTCCGCGACGTTGTAGAGCAGGGCCATGAGGGCGAGGATGCCAATGCAGGTGGCGAGCAGAAAGAGCGACTGCCAAACCCACCCGACGCGACGGCGGCCTTGTAGATACTGCTTGAAGGCCCTGTCTTCCGGCAATTGGCTGGAGGCCGTCACGGCGCTCATTGGTAAGCCTCCCGAAAGCGGCTGACGACGGCTTTGCTGATGAGATTCAGCGCCAGCGTGACGACGAACAACACCAGGCCGAGGGCGAAGATGCTCTCGTATTGGATGGAGGCGTAACTGATGTCGCCGCCGCTGATACGAGCGATGTGGCCGGTGATGGTTTCGGCGGCCTTGAACGGGTTGAAGGTGAGGTTTGGCCCGGCCCCGGCGGCGAGGGCGACGATCATGGTCTCGCCGACTGCGCGGGAGATGCCGATGATGAAGGCGGCGACGATGCCGGAGAGCGCAGCGGGGACGACGACCTGCACAGCCGTCTCAAGTTTGGTCGCGCCCAGCCCATAGGACGCTTCGCGCAGGGAGCGCGGCACAGCGCTCAGCGCGTCCTCGCTCATCGAGGTCACCAGCGGCATGATCATGATGCCCATCACGATGCCCGCCGACGCATTGTTGTAAACCTGCACCGTGTCTGCGCCGAGAATGGCTCGCAGCAGCGGAGTCATGAAGGTGAGGGCGAAGTATCCGTAGACCACGGTGGGGATGCCCGCCAGCACCTCCAGCGTGGGCTTGAGGAGGCCCCGCGTGTGCGGCGTGGCGTACTCGCTCAAGTAAATCGCCGCGCTCAGCCCGAGCGGCCCGGAGACCAACATCGCGATGAAACTCGTCATCAGGGTTGCGTTGACCAGAGGCCACACGCCGAAGTGGCCGATTTCCGGCAGCCACTTGACGGTCGTGAAGAACTCCACCACGTTGACTTCAGAGTTGGTGAAAAAGAGCGCCGACTCCCGGCCGAGCACGTACACGATGCCCAGCGTCGTGAAAATGGACAACACGCCGCAGAAGAACAGGAAGCCCTGAACGAGGAATTCCAGCGGGCGCGCGCGCCGTTTCAAATCGGCCGGGCGGAAGACGCCCGCCGACGTCCCTGCTCCGGGTAGGGCGGATTGAATGTTAGTTGACGTTTCCATCCGATGCGCCTCCGTATTCAGTTAATCAATGCGATGAAAGCGCTGGCCGGTCGGGGGGCGTCAAGTCCGGGGAAATGTTCATGCATTCGCTTCACGTTGCGCTTCATCGATTCGATGGATGTGACGGGTCCGATTCAGTCATTCCCGGTTGGCCCTCCCCAATCCGTCACTAGTGGAGAGGGCCAACCGCTTGCTTCAGGGTAGGCGAAAGCCTTTGTCAGGTCTCCCTTATTGACCGGCCATATTCATGCCTAGAGCGCCAAGCCAGTTGCCGAGGGCATCGCCGATAGCGTTGCCGGTGGCCGGGAAGTAGCCCACGTCAATAATCTCGTCGTTGACGTTTGCCAGGTAGAACAGGACAAAAGCGGCGACCTGCGGCTTCTCGGCCATGATCTTGGCGTCGGAGTAGATGAACAGCGGGCGGGCCAGCGGATACGTAGCCGTGTTCACGCTCGCCAACTCTGGGGCGATGGCCTTGGTCGGATCGTCCTCTTTGGCGATGGGCACGGCGCGGAGGTTGCCGGATTCCGCCGCATAATAGGCGTAGCCGAAGTAGCCGATGGCATACTGGCTGCCCTCCACGCCCTGCGCCAGCACGTTGTCGTCCTCGCTGAACTGCGCGCCCGCCGACTCCAGGATGGCCTTCTCGCCCGCTTCGACGTTGGCTTTGCCGTCCACCAGGTTCGCCGGAGCCATGACCACTTCGACGAAGTAGTCGAAGGTCCCCGAGTCGGTGCCCGGGCTGAAGCGCTGGATCGGCTCGGCGGGCCACCCGGCGCGCACGTCCGCCCAGGTGGTGGCGGTGGAGAACAGGACGGCCAGTTCCTTGAGCGTGAGCGCG
>DATDRS010000119.1:0-2771 GCA_035291605.1 Anaerolineales bacterium
TGATCGAGCCGTAGCTCCACACAGTGGTCGGCGGCAGGTTCATGCTCTGCGGCAGGATGTGCTGCTCGAACTGCCGCACGGCGATCCTGTACTTGTCCATGTTCTTCCCGAACGCGCCCGGCATTGCCGGCGGGATGACCACGGGCAAGGCATATTTCGTGACATCATTCGGATCCAGGCTGCCACCGGGAATCTGGGCGAAAGCGCGCGGCAGGAACTTGCCGTGCGCGGAGGCATACAGCGCCGCCATGCTCGCTGCGCTGACTTTCAGAAATTGTCGTCGAGTAATCATTGGCTTTCCTCCCTCTGAGTGGATTGAAACTGACTTTTATGATCGCGCGAGTTTGTGGATTTCTTCGAGTACTTCATCTGGCAGCGGCACCATACCTCCCATCCGTCCATAGAATTTCACTGGGGCTTTTCCGTTCACCGACAGCCGCACGTCCTCGACCATCTGCCCCGCGTTCATCTCCACCACCAGGAAGCCGCGGGCGCGCCCGGCCAACTCAGCCAGCCGCTGCTCGGGGAACGGGAACAGGCTGATGGGCCGGAACAACCCCACGCGCAGACCCTCCGCCCGCGCCTGCTTCACCGCCGTTTGGGCCACCCGCCCCGCCGTCCCAAAACCGACGACAATCTGCTCGGCGTCTTCAATTTCATACTCCGCATAGCGCACTTCGTTTTCGCGGATGGCGCTGAGCTTGGCCTGCAGCTGGCGGTTGTATTGCTCCTCGACCTCGGGGTCGAGGTAGATCGAGGTGACGATGCGCCTCGGGCGGCCCTGCGCGCCCGTCAGCGCCCAGGGCTTGAGGCGGCCATTCGCCCGCCCATTCATCGCGCGCATCGCCGGCAGCTCCGCCGGTTCCATCATCTGCCCGATGTTCCCGTCGGCCAGCACGAAGACGACCGTGCGATACTTCTCCGCCAAATCGAAGGCCAGGCACGTCTGGTCAATCGCCTCCTGCACGGTGGCCGGGGCGAGGACGATGGGCTTATAATCGCCGTGCCCGCCGCCTTTCACCACCTGAAAGTAGTCGGCCTGCGAGGGCGCGATGTTCCCCAGCCCCGGCCCGCCGCGCATCACATCCACGATCACGCACGGCACCTCCGACCCGAAGATGTACGACACGCCTTCCATCATCAGGCTGATCCCGGGACTGGAGGAGGAGGTCATCACCCGCTTGCCCGTGCAGGCCGCGCCGTAGACCATGTTGATCGCCGAGAGCTCGCTCTCCGCCTGCAGGAAAGCGCGGTTCAGTTCCGGCATGCGGCGCGCCATGTGCTCTAACAGCTCGGTCTGGGGGGTGATGGGGTAACCGAAATAGGCCTCCACGCCCGCGCGGATGGCCGCCTCGGCGATGGCCTCGTTGCCTTTGAGAAGCTCTTTTGTCATATCCGGGAACCATGCCGGGGGTGAACGCGCCCCCGGCCCGATGCCATTAGCGGTGCGCCCTCAAGCGGCGGATGCCGTGAGCAATCTGGCGCGTGACCGCCCACGTGATGGCGACCACGGCGACCACGGCGAGGAGCGCCAGCGTGATCGCGCCTCCCAAAAGGATAAAGAGAAACTTTCGCATAGGGGTACCTCCTGATACTGAACAGCGGCTGCCCGGAGAGTTCGGTACCTATCGTCCTGGCTCTCCCGGCCTGATGAAGTGGGGCCAGTCCTTAAACGTCGCGGCAACCGTGGGGGCGACCCGTGTAGTCGCCCGCCTGGACTGGTCACGGATCGGGGATCAGATGGCGGCCGCCGAGGGCCGTCGCTGGACGAGCCGGTAAACCTGGATACAGACTTCGGGGCAGATGACGGCGCACAGCGCACAACCGGTGCAGCGGCCATCCGGGTCTATCAGGTGTACCGGGTGATAGCCGCGCGCGTTCAGCCGGTCGTCCGCCATGCGCAGCACATCCTGAGGACAGGCGCTGGTGCACAACGTGCACCCTTTGCAGCGCTCCTTGTCAATCACCACTCGGCCCTTCGCCATTCACGACCTCCGCTGTCCGATTTCGTCTGTCTGAATTCCCAAGTTTCAGCATAGCCCGGTTGTCCCCCCCTCTGTAGTGCCTATCGTCACAGGTTGTAGGGATAAAATTCCTATGACTCCAACAGACTTCACCTGAATTCCATTACATCCGGCACTGGGCCTGACTCAACCCTCACCGGATGATAGGTATACCGTGAAGTCATATTTGATTTTAGTGACTGACTTCATCTGGAGGTGACCATGTTCAACAAAATCCTGGTTCCCCTGGATGGTTCCGAATTAGCCGAGCGCGCCCTGGCGCCCGCCTTCGCGCTCGCCCAGCAGGCCGAGGGCGGCGTTCTCTTATTGCGCGTCGCCGCGCCTCAGCCGCTGGTGGCCTCCACGACGCCCCTGCATGGCGATTACGGTTTGACTCTGCCGGTCCAGACCTCCGACGAGGCTCAGACCGAAGCCGAGAGCTATCTCAAGATCGTGCGCCAGGACAAAGCGCCGCACGGCCTCTCCGTGTGGCTGGAGGCTGTCAAGGGCGGCGTCGCCGAAGCCATCGTGGATACGGCGGCCGATATCCACATAGACTTGATCGTCATGTCGTCGCACGGCTATTCCGGGATAACGCGCTGGATGCTGGGCAGCGTGGCCGAGAAGGTCCTGCACAAAGCGCCCTGCCCGGTCCTCGTCGTCAGGTCGCCTCGCCCTCTCCGGCATCTCCTCGTCCCGCTGGATGGGTCGGCGTTGTCGGAGGCCGCCCTCCTGCCCGCGCTGGACGTGGCCGCGAGCCTCGGCGCC
>DATDRS010000120.1:0-6690 GCA_035291605.1 Anaerolineales bacterium
ATGGGGACCTCCTCGTGCACAACAATGAGATCTGTAATGAGACGCACGGCGTCGGAGGCATCTCCCTCGTGGACGTTACGAACCCCCAAAGGCCGGTGATCCTTGCGGAGGGAGTGGGGGACTTCACCGATGACGGGGTGACCAGCGCCGTCGCCAACCAGGTCCACAGCGCCTTCGCCTGGAGCGCGGGGGACCGGGCCTACGTGATCCTTGTTGACGACGAGGAAGCCCTCGACGTTGACATCATGGAGATCACAGACCCACGCAACCCCGTGCTCCTCAAGGAAACCGGGCTGCCGGACTGGGGGGCTGCCCAGAATGCGCAGTCCGGTGGGACGGGTGCGTTCGCCGCCTCTTTCTTCCACGACCTGCAAGTGCGGCAGTTTGGCGCGCAATGGCTGGCGCTCCTGTCCTACTGGGATGTGGGTTGGGTCATCCTCGACGTCACCGACCCGACCAATCCGATATTCCTCGACGACACCGACTACTTCCCCGTAGACCCAGTCACGGGGTTCCGCCCGGCTGAAGGCAATGCGCATCAGGCGTGGTGGAGCGCGGACGGGAAGTTCTTCATCGGAACCGACGAGGACTTCGACGCGTTCCGCGTGTCCACAGAGATCACATCTGGCCCGTTCCGACGCGAGACGTTCAACGCGACGCAGGGGAGCAACGTCCCGCAGATCACCGACGAGATCTCTCTGGTAGGCCCCACCGTGTTTGTCGGGCGGGCATGCAACGCCCACGGCCCCGGCGCGGTTCCGGTGCCGCCGGCGCCGTCGCCCGATGCCATCGCCATTGTGGAGCGCGGCGTCTGCACGTTCACGGAGAAAGCCGGCAACGTCTCGGCCGCCGGATATGTGGGCGGGATCGTCTTCAACAGTGAGACAGGCGACCCACCTTGCGAAGCGCTGGTATCCATGCTCGTTGCCGGTGACATCCCATTCCTGTTCGTGGCCCGCTCGACCGGGTTCAAGATCCTGGGCATCGCGGGCTACGACCCGGCCAACTGCCCCGGCGGCTCGAATCCGGCTCTGCCAGCGGTCGGCACGGCCGGATCGGACCTGAGCATCACGGCGCAGTTTGACGGGTTGGGATACGCCCACCTCTTCGACGCAGAGACGCTTCGCGAAGTGGACACCTTCACGATACCGGAGACGTTTGCCCGACCCTTCGCGATCGGATTCGGCGATCTGAGTGTTCACGAGGTGGAGACCGACGACACCCAGAACCTCGCCTACTTCTCCTGGTACGCCGGCGGGTTCCGCGTGGCGAGGTTCGGCCGCGACGGCATCGAGGAGGTTGGCCACTACATAGACGCGAACGGGAATAACTTCTGGGGCATTGATCCACACGTGGATCCCCGGGACGGCAGCACGATCATCCTGGCCAGCGACCGGGACAGCGGGCTGTGGATCTTCAAATACACCGGGCCGTAAAATGAAAATCGTGAGATGACTCAGGCCTAAAGGCATTTCCGATCCATCCCAACGCGCGTAGTAAGCGAGGCCAGCGGGTTATCCTGCTGGCCTCACTGTTTTACGAACCTGTCGGCGGTGATATGGAAGGCAGGTTCCGCTCCGCGGGCAGGGGCGAGCCGGTTTCTCGCCAAACCCGGAGGAGAGGAAACTTGCGCCGGTTAGAGGCAGGTAAAAATTGAAGATTAGACGCGCGCCCGCAGTGGGTATATGATGAAGCGGCCATCCTATTACCTAGAAAACCTCATGAAGCATATTGTTGATATCGTCTCTGACTGGTTGCTCAGCCCGCACTCGCGCGTCACCAACCGGGAAAGTATTCAACGCGCCCGGCTACTTTCCGCCATCCTGCTCGTGCTGATGGTATTGGACAGCATGATTATCGCGCTGGTCCTGCACGCCGACCCGGATGACATCACCGAGCCCACCGTCGGGGGGGCGATCGGGCTTCTGGGTGTTTGCGCCGTCATGTACGCCCTCAACAAGGCAGGGTACACCCGCATCGCGGCCATCGGGCTGATCCTGCCCATCACGGGGATTTTCATCTACATCCCGTTCTTCTCCGGCGAGTCGCCGATCTTCCTGGCCTTCATGTTGATCCCCGTCGTTCTCACGGCGCTTTTCTTCTCTATGCGCTGGACAACCAGCGCAGCGTTCGCGCTGCTGACGGTGCTGTACCTGCTCATTGCCCAGCAAGATCATACTCCTGAGAATTTGGTTTACTGGAACATGCGCAACCTGTGGTATTTCCTGACCATCGCCACGGGACTGATATTGACGTTCATGTGGCACGGCAACACCCTGGAGAATATCCGCCAGCAAGACCTGAAACGGATCAACGAAGAGTTGCAGGAAAGCGAAGCCCGCCTGCGTGCGCTGGTGGAGAACACCCCCGACTTTATTGTGGAAGTCAACCGCCCGGGCGACATTCTCTTCATCAACCAATATCCGGAGCTGTATCTCGGCAAGAATATACGCGATGTGCTGCATCCCGAACAACTTGACCACGCCTTTGAAGTGATCGAGAAAGCATTCAGCAGCGGCGAACCCCAGGCCATTGAACTCCAGACCATCGCGCCTACAGGCCAAATGACCTGGAATTCGGTCCGTATCGGGCCGGTCAAACAGGGGGATGCCGTCACCAGCCTGACGGTCATCCTGACCAATATTACCGCCCAGAAAGAGGCGCAGGAAAAAATCCGCCAGATCAATGTCGAGTTGGAACAGCGCGTGGCCGACCGCACCGAAGAATTGCGCGTGGCGAATGAGGCGCTCGCCAAAGCCGCGCGGCTCAAGGACGAATTTCTCGCCAGCATGAGCCACGAACTGCGCACGCCGCTCACCGGCATCCTCGCCTTCGCCCAGAGCTTGCAAAAGCAGAATGTCTACGGCGCGCTCACCGAAAAGCAGCTCAAAGCGGTCCGTTCGATTGAAGACAGCGGCAAGCACCTGCTCGAACTCATCAACGACATCCTCGACCTCTCCAAGATTGAAGCCGGAAAGATGGAGCTGGAACTGGGACTGGTGTTGGCGGACGAAATCGCTCAGGCCAGCCTGCGGCTGGTCAAGCAAATGGCGGTGGCCAGGCGCCAGAACGTCGGCTACAGCCTGCAACCGCTGGACCTGCGCCTGCGGGCGGACGGCCGGCGGCTCAAGCAGATGCTCGTCAACCTGCTTAGCAACGCCGCCAAGTTCACGCCCGAAGGCGGCGAGTTGGGGCTGGAAATCGTGGGCGATAGCGCGCAACACGTCGTGCGCTTCACGGTGTGGGACAAGGGCATCGGCGTCGCGCCTGAGAACATCACGCGCCTTTTCCGGGTCTTCGCCCAGCTCGACAGCAGTCTCGCCCGGCAATATGTCGGCACGGGCCTCGGGTTGGCGCTCGTGCGCCGCATGGCCGAGATGCACGGCGGCAGCGTGAACGTCGAGAGCGCGCTGGGCGCAGGCAGCCGCTTCACCATCGTCCTGCCCTGGGACACATCGGTTCTGGAAGACCGGGGGCGGGCGGCGCAAGCCGAGGCCCCCAACGCCCACCCCGTGCTGGTCGTGGCGCCTCCGCCGTCGTGTCCGCGCCTCCTGCTGGCGGAGGACAACGAGGTCAATATTCAAGTGCTGAGCGACTACCTGGAGGCCAGCGGCTATTCCCTGCTGGTGGCGCGGAATGGCAGCGAAGCGGTGCAGCAAGCGCGCGACGAGAAACCGCAGTTGATCTTGATGGACATCCAAATGCCGGGCATGGACGGGTTGGAAGCCACACGCCGCATCCGGCAGGAACCGACGCTGGTCAACATCCCCATCATCGCGCTCACCGCGCTGGCGATGCCGGGCGACCGCGAGCGCTGTCTGGCGGCCGGGGCTGACGACTACCTGACCAAGCCGGTCAATCTGGAGTTGCTGATTCAAAAAATCCGGGAACAGATTAAGCCATAGCGCCAGGCGCAGACGACGCGCTTGGGCAGAGGCCAATAAGCACGCGCCAGTTCGCCTCACGCTGCCGCACAAGTCAGGAGCAGAAACAGATGGATTGGCAAAAGCTGATCTTTCTATCCCCGTATTTGATTTCTCTGGCCGTTGCCATCAGCCTCGGCCTCTACACGTGGCGGCGCCGGGGCGTGACCGGGGCGACCACGTATACGATCATCGCGCTGGCGCAAGCCTCGTGGACACTGGGCTTTATCCTGGAGTTGCTCAGTCCGACGATAGAAGCCAAGATTTTTTGGGACGACTTCCAGTTCGGGGCCGGGTTTCTCCTGCTGACGGGATACGCTGTCTTCGCCGCTGAGTACACGGGCCGCCTCAAGCATCCCCGGCGGACGTGGGTTCTGCTCTCCATCGCGCCGCTCATCTCGATGGGGGTGATTTTTACGGATCAATGGCACCAGCTCATCCGGCCTGTGGCTTGGTTGGAACCACGCTGGCCATTCCCTGAATTACTGTATGAGTTCACCCCGGCAGTTCTGGCTATTTCCGCTTACGGTTATGGCCTGCTGCTAATCAGCGTTGCCCTGTTGGTCAATCATCTGGTGCGCCAGCAGCGCTTGTACCGCATTCAGACGGTCATCATCATCGTCGGCATCCTGATTCCGATTGTCGGCACTGTATTTACGTTGGTGGGCGTCACTTTTGGCCCCTATCGAGATATGTTTCCAATCACTTCGGCCATCGCCAACGCGGTCATCGCCTGGGGGTTATTCCGCCACCAGCTCTTCGACATCATCCCGGTGGCGTGGGAAACCGTTCTTGAGAGTATGAGTGACCTCGTCGCCGTGTTGGATGTGCACGATCGCGTGGTGGACATCAACCCGGCCATGCTGACCAGCATTGGCCGCACCGCCGCGCAAACCATCGGCCAACCGGCTGCCACGGTCTTCGCACGATGGCCTGAGGTCGTAGAGCCATATCGCCTCGTCGCAGAAGCTCGTGCGGAGATTGCGATAGGCGCCCCGGAACAGCTGCGCCATTTCGACCTGCGCTTGTCGCCGCTGCGCGACCCACGTGGCCGCCTCACCGGTCGGGCGGTCGTCTTGCGCGATATCACCGAGCGCAGAGAGGCCGAGGCCGCCTTGCGCCAGAGCCGGGACGAATTAGAAGCGCGCGTCCGGGAACGGACGGCTGAACTGTCGGAGGCAAACGCGGCCTTACAATCTGAAATCGCCGAACGCAGACGGACCGAGGTCGAACTGAGCCGCCAGCTCAAGGAGACGCAGGCTTTGTTCCAGATCAGCCAGTTGCTCGCCGGCAGCCTGGCCCTGCAAAATATATTACAGACGATCGTGGAAGCCGCCGCCGGGGTGGTGGAGCGCGCTGACCGGGTCGTAATGCACCTGCTCGACGCCTCGGGGACGACCCTGCGCCCGGTGGCGGTCGCCGGCCCCGACCGAAGCGGCTCTGGTCAGCGCGTGAATTTCCGGTGGGGCGAAGGCATCGCCGGGTTGGTGATCGCCAGCGGGCAGGCCATCTACGCGGCCGACGCGCCCAGCGACCCGCGCTACATTCCCCTGGGGCATCAGGCCGGGCGGGTGCACGCGCTGTTGACCGCGCCCGTTTACGCCGGGGAGAAACGCCTGGGCACGTTGAGCGTGCACAGCGCCGAGGTCGGCGTTTTCACGCCGGACGACGAACGGCTGCTGACGACGCTGGGGGCGCACGCCGGGCTGGCGATTGAGAAAGCGCGGTTGTTCGAGGCCGAGCGCCGCCGCGCGCAGGAGGCCGAGACCTTGCAGCAAGTCACGCGCACCTTGATCAACCGGCGCAAGCTCCCCGAGCTGCTCCAGGACGCCGTGGAGGCCATCGCGACGACCAGCCGCTACAAATACGTCGTCGTCAATTTGCGGGAAAAGGATCAACTGACGCCGTGCGCCTGGAAAGGGTACAAGCAGGACGATCTGCGCCTCCTCTCCATCAACGAAGGGATCACCGGCCGGGTCGCCCGCACAGGCGTGCCCGCGTTGGTGCCGGACATGCGGCTGGATCCCGACGCCGTCGGGGTCGGGCTGGGCGCGCAATCCCTGATCGGCGTGCCGCTGACCCACGCCGGAAGATTGTTGGGGGTGCTCACCGTCGAGGCCGAGGCGGACCGGCCGCTCGACGAGAACGACCTGAACTGGTTGATGAGCGTCGGGGGCCAGTTGAGCACGGCCATGGAGAATACGCGGCTGTACAGCGACCTGGAGAACGCGCTGCAACAGGAAAAGACGGCGCGCGCCCAACTGGTGCAGAGCGAGAAGCTGGCGGCGATGGGCCGCCTGGTGGCCTCGGTGGCGCACGAGTTGAACAATCCCATCCAGGCCATCCAAAACGCGCTCTACCTCATCCGCCAGGAGAGCAACCTGAGCGAGCAAACCCGCGCCGACGTGGACGTGGTGATGACCGAAACGCGGCGCATGGCCGAACTCATCAACCGCCTGCGCGAGACCTACCGCCCGGCGACGAGCGAACAGTTCAAGCCGGTGCTGCTAAACGCCGTGGTAGAGGACGTGCGGAAGTTAATCCATACCCACCTCCGGCACAGCCAGATCGCCTTCGTGTTTGACCCGGATCAGACCCTGCCGCCGGTGCGCGGGATGCGCGATCAGCTCAAGCAAGCCATCCTCAACCTCTGCCTGAACGCGGCGGAGGCCATGCTCGACGGCGGGCAGCTCACGGTGCAGACGCGCGGTCAGCCGGGATCGAACGAAGTCGCGCTCTCGATCAAGGACACGGGCGTCGGCATCCC
>DATDRS010000121.1:0-10204 GCA_035291605.1 Anaerolineales bacterium
CAGAACTTTGGGTTGTGGCGCGGCACCATACCTGCTCCGCCCAATTCCGACGACGTGTATTGGGACAGCCGCTTTGGTGGTCCGGTGGGTGAGAATGGACCCAACGGCAGAATTTGTGCCATGGCGGTGAGTGGGAGCGATGTGTATGTTGGGGGAGATTTCAGCATGGCAGGTGGCGTGCCCGCCAGCCGCATTGCCAAGTGGGATAGCGTCTCAAACACCTGGTCGGCCCTGGGGAGTGGCATCACAGGTCCCGGTGGAGTGGGATGTGATGTCCGGGGCATCGCGATAAGCGGGAGCGATGTCTACGTCGGCGGAGCCTTCTCCTCTGCGGGCGGGGTCCCGGGCACCTACGCCATCGCTCGGTGGAATGGAACCAACTGGTCGCCGCTGGGAGGCGGAACGTCAGGCGGCGGTGTAGACGATGTGGCAGTCGATGGGGGGATCGTCTATGTTTCGGGGTTGTTCAGTTCGGTCAACAAAATCGTCAACCCCACCCTCCCAGAGCATTTCTTGAACGTGCAAAGCGTCGCCGGATGGAACGGCCAATGGTTCGCCTTGGGCAGTGGCGCGAATGTTGGCGTGAACAGTACGGCCTCGGCTGTAGAGCCAAGCGGAGGCAATGTATACGTGGGAGGTGGGTTCACTATGGCGGGTGGTGCGCCGGCGAACAATATCGCCAGATGGAATGGGGCAAGCTGGTCGGCACTGGGCAGCGGTGTGAACTCCCTGATCATTGACATCGCGGCCAGTGGGGATGTCGTGTACGCAGGAGGGGCATTCACCACCGCGGGCGGCGCGCTGGCGAACTATATTGCCCGGTGGAATGGAACGAGCTGGTCGTCACTCGGCAGTGGCGTGGGTAGTTTAAGCGGCACGTTTTACGCTGTCGATGGGATCGCGGTGGTTGGAAACGACGCCTACGTGGCCGGAACCTTTACCACGGCGGGTAGTGCGCCCGCCAGCCGTATTGCCCGGTGGAACAACACCGCCGAAACCTGGTCGCCTCTGGGGAGTGGCCTGAACAGCGATGGGCTGGACGTCGTCCTGGGGGTGAACGGCGTATACGTCGGCGGGCAGTTCTCCACCGCGGGCGGCAAGCCGTCCAATTTCTTCGGCGTGTGGCACACCGCTATCCCGGCCGGGGGTAGCATCGCCGGGCGCGTGCTTAGCGCCATCAACCAGAACGGGGTGCCGGGCGCGCGCGTCCAGGCCTGCCGAACGGGCCACGGCGGATGCTTCTGGACAGGCTTCACGGATTCGCAGGGCAATTACCTCGCCATCGGCTTGCCAGACGGCTCTTATCGAGTCACGGCCTATCCCCCCGCGTCCCACAACCTGCTGCCTAACACTATCGGGCCGCTGACCATCGCCGACGGCAATTCCATTGTCGGTCAGGATATTAGCCTCGAGGTCAATCAGCAGCCACCGGCCGGGACCACCATTTCGCCGGTCGCAGGTCAAGCCGGTGGCCTCCCCAGCCTCCATTGGAAGAAGCAGCTGCAGCTCGTCACCGAGGGGTGCCCGGGCGGCAGCGCCAGCTATCAAATCCTTCAGGATGCCGCTGTGATCAGCAGCGGCCCGCTCACGGAAAGCCCTCCGCCCCCCGGCCGGTACGTCGGCGCCATCGCGCCGCTCCACCCTAACAGCGGCTACGCGACCATCCGGATCACGATCCAGTGCCCGAATAACTCAACGCAGACGATCAACTTTGCGGTCTATATCGACCCAAGCGGCACGGTGCGGACCATCCATGGCTTCCCTATCGAGGGCGCGACGGTGACGCTCTCCTACTTTGACGCGGCGGCAGGGACCTTCACAATCGTTCCGGCTGGCGACGCCATCATGTCGCCGGCGAACCGCACCAACCCGGACACGACGGATGCCGAGGGTCACTTTGGCTGGGATGTCGTCGCCGGTTTCTACAAGGTCCGAGCCGAAAAGGCCGGCTGCGTCGCACCGTTCAACGCGGCGCAGCCGTACGTTGAGACGGAGGTTTTGGTCATACCACCGCCGGTCACCGACCTCGACCTACGGCTGGATTGCGGCCTAAACAATGCGCGTCTGTATCTGCCAATAGTGCAGCGTTGAGCACTGCGACGTTCAAGCGCCGTCCCGCTCGGAGGCCGCTGAACGACAACGGCATGAAAAGCTTCCTGGTCACCGTTCCCATTGACGGCGCGCCAAGCCAAGATAGCCGTTACTCCACGGCCTACCGCCTGCCGGCCGGCTCCCTCCGGTCTTTGACGAGCTGGCGGCAGTCGCCGTCGATCATGCCGGTGGCCACGCGCCAGCCGCGCGGCGGATAGGTGGCGTAGTCCTTCACCGCCATGCCCGATGGCGCTACCCCGGAATAGGAGGCATGTCGCCTGGTTTGAACCCTATGCAGTGGATAGCCGTTGAAGGCGCAGTGACGCGCGGGCATCAGGTCGCCTCGCGCCGGATAACTCCCAGCCACGCGGCACCATCGAGATGCAGTTGCCGTTTTCAGGATCCGTCGGTCATCGAAGTCCTCGCGCCGTTCATCGCCGGCCTCGCGTACGGCGGCCGCGCGCAACTGGCGCTTGACCCGGCGGAGATCAGGTTGATCCAATGCACAGATTGCACAGACAGGCTCCTGCTGTGTCCATCGCGCCCATTGCCATCTGTGCGAGAAGCGATTACCATCCTGCTCAGTTCGTAAGGCTGTAGGGCCGGCTAACCACGCGCTGCAGTCGACGCCGCTTCGCTGCGCTTCGCGGCGCGCCTGAGCGCGGACGTTGGGCGGCAGTAGCGCGACACTTGAAATAGAGATCAAGAGAAAAGATGACTTCTCCCTTGACTTTGATCCAAGCCGGCCCCAGTTGCAGATGGTGCAGCTTATCGAAGTGACAAAGGATAAATGATGGGCGCAACACGAATAGAACTAGTTAAACTTGTATCTTTGTCGAAGCAGTCCAGCCTTGTGTCAGCAAGCGCTTGGAGTTGATTGATTGGAGAACGATCATGAACATGAAAGAACATATCCTGACAGCGCTGAGAGAGCAATTCAATCGCTGGGAAGAACTGCTCGCGAGCATGAGCGATGAGCAAATCACTGCCCCGCATTTGCCTTCCAATTGGTCCATCAAAGATGTAATCGCCCATTTGCGGGCCTGGCAGCAGCGTTCCATCGCACGGTTGGAAGCCGCTCTGCTCAATCGGGAACCTGAGTTTCCCAAGTGGCTTCCAGAGTCAGACCCGGATTCGGAAGGCAATACGGATCAAACTAATGCCTGGATTTATGAAACCTACCGTGCACAGCCCTGGTCAAAGGGACATCAGAATTGGAGGGAAGGATTTCTACGGTTCCTGGAATTAGGCGAGGGGATTCCTGAAAAAGACCTACTGGATGCAGGAAGATATCCATGGCTGGAAGGACACCCTCTTGCTTTCATTCTCCTGGCTTCTTATGACCATCATCAAGAGCATCTTGAAAAATTGATTGCCTGGCTGCGGCAGCACGAGAACATGAAGATCGCCGGATGAGTGCAGCACCAAACCCATCCATGCAAATGGGTTCCAAGATATATCATTCAGTCAGTTGCGGCATACGCCCTACGATCTCACGAAAGCTGCTGAGCGCATCCGAGCCACGAATTATCCGCAAGCTCAAGAGTTTGCAGCCCATGACGTCCTGCAACCCCAATCAGAGGCAGAAGCACTTGAAGCATTTACCCAGGTTGAATTGAGGTAAGTAGGCGGCGTTTGAAATCCAGCGGAGCGGAAGTCCACAGGAGTCTTGAAATGGATACGACTTTGAGAACAAGCATCTGGCAGCAGTTCGGGGCCGCGATTGACATGCTCGATAATGCCCTGCGCGCCTGTCCCGACCAGCTATGGCGCGACCGCTTATGGAATAACCCGTCGGAGCGACCGGAGTACTCGCAGTTCTGGTATATTGCCTATCACGCGCTTTTCTGGCTCGACTTTTACCTGTCCGGCTCAGTGGAGGGTTTCGCTCCCCCCGCCCCTTTCACACTTGACGAGCTGGACCCGGCGGGTCTGCTTCCTGAAAGGCCATATACCAGGGACGAGCTTCAAGCCTATCTCGATCATGGTCGCCAGAAGTGCCAGGCGACGATTGAGTCTCTGACGGATGAGAAGGCGCGTCAACGCTGCGGGTTCGCATGGGGCGAGGTCAGCTTCGCGGAGTTACTTCTATACAACATGCGCCATGTCCAGGAACATGCCGCACAGCTGAGCCTGATTCTCGGGCAGAAAGTCGGTTCGGCCCCTGGTTGGGTCACGAAGGCGAAGAGCAGGCGCGGCAGTCCATGAGTGCTTGCAGAGTTGTCGCCACCTAACCCGGCATCCTAAGGACCCTTCTGAACGTAGGAAAGGGCTGAATGGCGCAGCAATGAAAACGGGTTCAGAGCAGAACAAGGTGGCGGGTTAGCCGCCCGCCACACCAAAGCGTCGGCTGAGGTTTTTGGGGTGCGCACCTTCGCCGCGGCGTGGCCCGCACCAGTTGGGGCGCACGGTCAAACCCATGCCCAAAGAGGATCGGCGCGTCCTAAACGGGGTCGGATGAGCCGCCACCAGTGTCGAAATCACGCGGGAATGGGAGCCAGAACCTGCCCTGAGCGAAGCCGAAGGGTTGCAGCTCGGGCTCAATCGCACCAGCGCGGGGTGTGGTCTTGCTTTGAGGAGGCGCTTCAGCCATAATACCAGAAGCTCGTACGGTGAGCGGCGCTGGCTCCTCGGTTTCTCTGGGGCGGGAATACCGCTTGAGGTATGGCCGGGTGCAGCCGACCGCTTCGCGTGCTAACGGGCCGTCAATACCAGCGACCCTCGCGCTCGCGGCGGCTCGCGCCGGGGCCGCTGAGCGGCATGAAGGGAGAACGATGGAACCCCGGATCAGTCTGATCACGCTCGGTGTCGCAGATCTCGAACGAGCTACGCGATTCTACGAAGAGTGTCTCGGTCTCCCGAGACTCAAGACCCCTCCATCCGTGACATTCTTTGAACTGGGCAAGACCTGGCTCGCACTTTGGCCGCGCGAGAACCTCGCGGCCGATGCAGGCGTCTCACCTGAAGGAACTGGATTTCGCGGATTCTCTCTCGCGCACAACGTACGTTCTCCGGCCGAAGTCGATGCTTTGCTATCCCGTGTTGCCGAATTCGGGGGCAAGGTCTTGAAGCCGGGGCATTCTACGGACTGGGGCGGTTACAGCGGCTATTTTGCGGATCTTGATGGGTTCCTCTGGGAAGTTGCACACAACCCGGGATTCCCCCATGTATAGGGCCGCCCAACAAGCGGCTCAACCCGACGCGCTGACGCGCGCGGGTTAGCCGTGGCGTTGGTGCGGCTAAGGCCCACGTTGTAAGATCTTCTCTCCTCAGCAACCCGTCTGGTGACTTATGGACGAGTATCTTCAAGCCAATCAAAGACTCTGGGATCAGTGGACCACTGAGCATGAAAAGTCGCCATTTTACGACCTGGCGGGTTTCCGGGCGGGAAAAGACCGGCTGCGTTCCATCGAACTCTCCGAACTCGGAAATGTGGCCGGAAAATCGCTCCTCCACCTGCAGTGTCATTTTGGAATGGATACCCTCGCCTGGGCGCGGCGCGGCGCCGCCGTCACGGGCGTAGACCTCTCGGGAAAATCCATCGCGCTTGCGCGTTCACTCGGCCAGGAACTGAATATCCCCGCGCAATTCCATTGCTCAGACATTGATCAGCTCCCCGGCAGGCTATCGGGCGAATTCGACATTGTCTTCACGTCGTATGGCGTCTTACATTGGCTCCGGGACTTACGCCGGTGGGGGCGAGATCATCGCGCACTTCCTCAAGCCCCAGGGGATCTTCTACATCGTCGAAGATCATCCGTTTTTTCGCGTCTTTCGGGCTGAGGCGGAAGCAGACCTCAAAGTGGACCGCCCCTATTTCTTCTCGGAAGCGCCTGAGCAGATCGCCATGACCGGCTCGTATGCCACCGATCACCAGGGCGACATGGCGACCTTTTACATCTGGAATCATAGTCTTGGCGAAGTGCTGAATGCGCTCATTGGCGCCGGGCTGCGCATCGAATATCTGCACGAGTTCCCCTATGCCGCCCGAGCGAAATTTCCGTTTATGGAGAAAGGCTCGGATGGATGGTGGCGGCTGCCCGCGCAGCAGCACGGCATGATCCCTTTCTTGTTTTCGCTGCAAGCGCGGAAGCCGGGTTGAAGCGAGTCAGGTTAGGCCGAGGAGTGGACGATGCTCTTTTGGCTGGGTGTATTCCTCTTGATCACCGGAGGTATCTCATTCCTCTTCAATGAGTTTACGGTCAATGTGCGCCGGAGGGTGAAACCCTGGTGGCGTGACGATGCCAATCCTGCGCGGGATCAGGCGACCAAAGAAGTCCACCGCTTGGTGGTCTATCTCGGCTCGATTCTTTCGCTGGAACTGGGCTTTTATCTCACGGGTTGGGTGAGTGGGAGCGAACCTATACGCGGCTTGATTTACCTGGGGAGGGGCATGGTATTATTCTGGCGTCGGCGGCTATTCTGGTTTTCTCTCGTCCGAAGGAAGTCAAAGGGATAGGGTCTAGATCCGCCGAGCGGGTGATGCGCACCGTTAGCCCCTTGCCCCTTTTCTGGCTATGAGCTCAAACCTTCCTACCACAACTCTTACCTTCCTTTTCACTGACATTGAAGGTAGCACACAACTTTGGGAACACCATCCTGAACCGATGAGGGTCGTTATGGCAAAGCATGACGCCATTTTGCGCGAAGCGATTGAAGCAAACAACGGCCACGTCATCAAAACAACCGGCGATGGCGTACATGCTGTTTTTGGAACTGCCCTAGACGCGATCCACGCCACCCTGGTCGGGCAGAATCAACTTCGAGCGCCGCTGGCTGATTTGCAGATCCAAGTTCGCATGGGGTTGCACACTGGCGAAGCGGAATTGCGCGCGGGCGATTACTACGGACAAGCCCTCAACCGCGCCGCGCGCATCATGTCCATTGGGCATGGCGGACAAATCCTGCTCTCCGCCATCACGGCGGAATTGGTGCGCGAACACTTGCCCGCGGAAACAACCTTGCACGATTTGGGCCAGCATCGGCTGAAAGATTTGATTCGCCCTGAACACATTTATCAACTCAACGCGCCCAACCTGCCCATTGAATTTCCTGCCCTCAAATCGCTCAACACATTTCCCAACAACTTGCCTCTCCAACTGACCGGTTTCATCGGCCGCGACAAAGAAATGGCAGAGGCGGAGCAATTGCTCTCAGCCACAAGGCTGCTCACCTTCATTGGCCCTGGAGGCACCGGCAAAACGCGCCTGGCTCTGCAAGTAGCTGCTGACTGGTTAGCGGAGTTCCAGGATGGCGTTTGGTTGGTGGAACTCGCACCGCTTGCCGCTTCAGACTACGTTGTTCCAACCCTGGCGACTACGTTTGAATTACGCGAAACCCCGGGCATTCACCTCATCCATCTCGTCATTGATTATCTGCGCGCCAAACAACTCCTGCTCATCCTTGATAACTGCGAGCATCTTATTGAGGTTTGCGCACAACTTGCCGATCAACTATTGCATGCTTGCCCGGCTCTCAAGCTCATCGCCAGCAGTCGCGAAGCATTGGGCATTACCGGCGAAACCGTTTATCGCGTCCCACCCCTTTCATTGCCGGAGAAAACAGTCTCAGCAGAAACTTTGCTGGCCTGTGAGGCCGGGCGACTCTTCATCGAACGCGCCGCGAAAGCGGAGCCGCGCTTCCGGTTGACGGATTACAACGCCCCAGCCATCGCCCAGATCTGCCTCCGTCTCGACGGGATTCCGCTCGCCTTAGAGTTGGCTGCGGCGCGCGTCAAATTATTTACACCGGAACAGATCGCGGAACGACTCGACGACCGTTTTAAATTACTCACAGGCGGAAGCCGCACTGCTCTACCGCGCCAACAGACTCTGCGGGCGATGATTGATTGGAGTTATCAAACCCTCACCACAAGCGAACAAAATCTCTTGCGCCAGCTGGCGGTCTTTGCGGGCGGATGGACGTTCGAGGCCGTGGAAGCCGTTGTCGGGGAGGCACAGGCGCTGGAGGGTTTGTTGGGGCTGATCAACAAATCGCTGGTCAATGTTGAGGAGCAGGCAGACCAATCGCGTTATCGTTTTCTTGAAACCATCCGTCAATATGCGCTGGAGAAGTTGGTCGAATCGGGCGGGGCCACTGAGGCGCGCAATCGCCAGCTGGATTATTTTCTGGACTATGCCGACCAAGCGGAACCGGCCACCTTCAGTCCAGAGCGCCCAGAACGGCTGGATCAATTGGAACTCGAACATGATAATTTGCGTGCCGCACTGGAATGGGCAACAGAAAATCAACCCGCCAAAGCATTGCAATTAGCAGAGTTGATGAGTGGTTTCTGGAGCATGCGCGATTACTACATGGAAGCGCGCGCCTGGTGCCAGAAGATATTAACTCGAACCGAAGGCATGCCCTCGCTTGAAAAGGCGCGGGCCAAAGTCTTTGAGACCTTAGGATGGATGGCGACCTTGCAAGGCGACCACCAAGCTGGCCGCGTGGCCTCAGAAGCCGGTCTTAGTCTCGCAAGACGAATAAACGACTCAAAAACAATCGCGCGCGCCTTAAACAGCCTCGCCTTTTCTTCGCTTTTTCTTGGAGACTATGAGACAGCCTCAAAGGCAGCGGTAGAAAGCGAAGCCATTGCGCGCCAGATGGGGTACACCTCGGAACTCGCCTTGGCGTTGACTACTCGCGCCCAGATCGCCTACATCGCGAGCAGAGACCTGGTCGCGGTCAAGACATATTTGGAGGAGAGTCTTGCTTTGGCGCAAGCGACAGGATTTCAGTGGGCTTTTTCAATCTCGGTCTATGGGTTGGCTCGCGCAGCTGGCGCCAGTGGGGACATTGAAACGGCGCGACGGAGATTTGAAGAATCCGCCGACGTGGGGCTAAGGATGGGCAATAGGCAGATGATCTATGCGAGCCGCAGTGAACTGGCACATGTTTTGCGGGAACACGGTGAACTTGACGAGCCGTTAGCCATCTACAAAGAGGTGATACTCGGCTGGGTTGAATTGGGCCATCGCGCTGCGGTAGCGCATGAACTGGAATGCATTGCCTTCATCTTCAGACGCAAAGGGCAGGCGCACCGCGCAGCCAACCTGCTTGGCGCAGCAGAGGCGCTGCGCCAAGCGATCGACTCATCCATGACCGACATAGAAGGCGTTGAATATGATCGGGAGGTTTCCGCTTTGCGCACGCAATTGGATGAAGCCGCGTTTACGACGTCATGGTCGGAAGGCCGTGCGATGACAATGGATGAGGCTATCACTTTGGCCCTAAATGACGCACGGGCTGGGATGTCGCACAGCAGTCGTTAGTTCAAGCGACTCGGCCTAGCCCCAGCGGGTGAAGCGCGCCGTTAGGCCGCGCGAAGGTAGGCATCTGGTGAGAGTCCTTGTGGTCGGCAGTCCCGTGGGGAACGCACCGGAGGAGGAGACGTCATGACCAATTGTCTGGCCGTCTGGTTGGGTATGGCATATTGGCCAGCCTGATTACCTGCAGATGATCCTAGGCATCTACGCGACCCTCGGCGTCTTTCTGATCATCGCCGCTCGCGATCCGCTCAAACATCTGAGCCTCATCTGGTTCACCGTGTGGTCAAGCCTGGTGCACGGCGGGATAATGGCGATTCAGGCGTTAGTGAATCCTGAACATATTGGTCATCTGTTAGGAGATGTGCCCACGATATTCATCGTGGCAGCGTTACTGGCCTTTCTGACTCCGAGGAGAGAGCAGGCCTTGTGACCTTACACTCCCACGGCCAGGCAGGTGATTGTTTCCAACACACCCGGGATGGTCTGGATGTCCCAGCCGACGAGGCGGCCCAGGGCTTTGAGATCGGGGGCCTCGACCACAGCGACAGCGTCATACTCGCCGAAAGTCATATCGGCCTGCAAAACGCCTTTCACCTGGCGCAGTTGGCTCAGCGCCTCTCCGATTTCCCCGGTCTGAATGTTGATCAAAATGTAGGCTTTCATAGATCTCCGTCGGCAGTAGTCAGTAGACAGTCGTCAGCAGACAGATGAGGCGGGCAGAGAAGCGGCGATCACGCCTCGGCCTCGTCGTCCCCGTCGAAAAAGTTGTTCAACTGGATGTGAAAATAGTCGAGCCGGTGGGCCACGATGCGCGCCATGCGTTCCGACAGGAGCGCGCGCAG
>DATDRS010000122.1:0-3331 GCA_035291605.1 Anaerolineales bacterium
CCTACACTTTACCCGTTGGGATTTTGATCTTGGGATTTTCACTTGCCCCACCCCCGCGTGAACACCGCGCCTTCGCCTTCGCCCACCTCCTTCAACCGATAGAGGGTGCGGATGATAGCCGGGGCGGCGATGAAGGCGATGATGAGCGCCTGGATGACCGAGATGATGTCAATCGGGATGCGGGCGACGTTCTGCATCCGGGTCGCGCCGCTGCGGAGGGTGCCGAACAGCAGGGCGGCCAGCACCACGCCGAGCGGGTGGCTCTTGCCCAGCAGGGCCAGCGCGATACTGTCGAACCCGTAGCCGGACGAGAAAGCGAACGCCAGGTTGTGGTTCACCCCCAGCACTTCATTGGCCCCGGCCAACCCGGCCAGCGCCCCGGAGAGGCACATGGCGAGGATGAGGTTGCGCGTGATGCTCATGCCGGCGTACCTGGCCGCGTTCGGGTTCGCGCCGACGGTGCGGATCTCGAAGCCGAGCGTGGTCTTGAACAGGAACCAGTAGATAAATAGCGCCACGCCGAGCGCGATGAAGAAGCCGAGGTGGAAGCGGATCGGGTCGGGAAAGAAGCGCGGCAGTTCAGCCGATTTCTCAATGAGGGGACTGATCGGGTTGGCCGTCTCGGGATTCTTGAGCGGTCCCTTGTCGCCGAGCAGCCAGTCGCTCAAGCGGAAAGCGATGTAGTTCATCATGATCGTGTTGATGACTTCGTGCGCCCCGGTCTTGGCTTTGAGGATCGCAGGGACAAAGGCCCACAATGCGCCGCCGAGTGCGCCGGCCAGCAGCGCCAGCGGGATGTGGACGATGGGCGGCAGGCCCTTGACGGCGAACCCCACCCAGACTGAGAAGATCGCGCCCATGAACAACTGGCCTTCCGCGCCGATATTGAACAAGCCGCACCGGAAGCCGACGGCGACCGCCAGCCCGGCGAAGATGTAGGGCGTGGTCGTCACCAGGCTGTCGAAGATCGGATAAAAAGCGTTGGCCAGCGCCTCGCGGTCGCCGCTCTGCAGGGCGGCGATCATTTGCGCGGGATTGCCGAGTGAGCCTTCGAAAAGTGAGCCATAGGCCGTGCTGATGGCCTTCCCCATGGCGCTGAAGGCCGCGCCGGGCGCGGAGAAAAAGTCTTTGAGCGCAGCCAGCACGTCCAGGTCGGTGAGCACAATCACCAGCGAGCCGGCGATGAGCGCGGTCAGGATAGACAGCGCCGGGATGACAAGCGGCTGCAGCCAGCGCTGCCAGCGGGCGGGCGCGACTGCGGCGGGAGGAGCAGCTGCGGCTGTGGTCAAGATCTCACCTCCATAATTCTATGGAGAGACGTTTCGGCGGAACGCCTCTACGGGCAAAATTTAAAACACGGCCTCCACCTCTTCGGCCTCTTCCGGCGGGGGCGCCTGCTCGGGGCTGACGCCGGCCATGAGCAGGCCGAGATACTTCTTCGTCGCCTGCCTGGCGTCCACGACGGCGACAATGCGCCCCCGGTACATGACCGCGATGCGGTCGGAGAGCGCCAGGATTTCGTCCAATTCGGTTGAGACGACCAGGATCGCGCACCCGTCGGCGCGTTTGGCGACGATACGACTGTGAATGTACTCGATCGAACCCACGTCGAGGCCGCGCGTCGGCTGCGCGGCGATCAGCAGCTTGATCGGACGCGACAGCTCGCGGGCCACGATCACTTTCTGCTGGTTACCGCCGGAGAGCGAGCCGGTGGAGGTCTGGATGCCGGGAGTGCGCACGTCGAATTGCTCGACGCGCTCGGCGGCGGCCTTCTCGACCTCCGGCTGTTGAATCACCACCCCGCGGGCGAAGGGCGGGAGGTAGTACGTGTTCAGCACCATGTTGTCCGCCACCGGGTACGAGAGCACCAGCCCATCCTGCTGGCGGTCTTCGGGGATGTGCGCCACGCCGAGTTCCACAATCTGGCGCGGGCTGGCGCGCGTGACCGCGTGGCCATCAATGGACATCCGGCCGGAGAGCGAGGGGCGCAGACCGGTGAGCGCCTCCACCAGCTCGGTCTGCCCATTGCCCTGCACGCCCGCCACGCCCAAAATTTCTCCAGCGCGCACCTCCAACGACACCCCGTCCACCGCCAGGTTCTCGCGGTCGTCCAGCACGCGCAAGTCGTTGACCCGCAAGACCACGTCGGCGGGTTTGGCCGGGGTCTTGTGGACAGTCAAGTCCACCTGCCGCCCGACCATCATCGAAGCCAGCTGGGCCTCGGTCGCCGTCTGCGGGTCGACCTCGCCCACCACCCTGCCCAGCCGCAGGACGCTGATGCGGTCGGCGATGGCCAGCACCTCTTTGAGCTTGTGGGTGATGAAGATGATGGACTTGCCCTGCGCCGCCAGCGAGCGCATGATTTTGAACAGTTCGTCGGCCTCCTGCGGCGTGAGCACCGCCGTCGGCTCGTCGAGGATAAGGATATCGGCGTGGCGGTAGAGCAATTTGATGATCTCGACGCGCTGTTGAACGCCGACCGGCAGGTCTTTGATGTAAGCCGCGGGGTCCACTTCCAGCCCATACTGTTTGGAAATCTCGCGGATGCGCGCCGCCGCCGCTTTCCGGTCAAGGAAGACGCCGACGACGAGCGACTCCACGCCGAGCATCACGTTCTCGGTGACGGTGAGCACAGGGACGAGCATGAAGTGCTGGTGCACCATGCCGATCCCGGCGGCGATGGCGTCGTTGGGGCTATGGACGGTGATCTTCCGGCCCTTGACGATAATCTCGCCCTCGTCCGGCTGATACAGGCCGTAGAGCACGTTCATGAGCGTGGACTTGCCCGCGCCGTTCTCGCCCAGCAGCGCCAGAATCTCACCCTGATTCAGGGACAGATCAATGTGGTCGTTTGCTAAGACGCCTGGAAAGCGCTTGGTGATGCCGTGCAGCTCGAGGATGGGGGGCATAGTTAGGGGCGAAGCATTCGCTCGATGCGTAAGAGTGGCTAAGGCCGCCGGGCGAATGCTTCACCCGTACGGTGGTGCAAGTTTAGCATAGGCACAAATAAAATCAAACTGGAGCGGCTGACTCATAGCTTACGTTTTGCGCCGGGGGGCGGCGGGTGAGCTTTCGCGCCTCCAAAAAACGAACTGGCGGCCCGGAAACCCGAACCGCCAGTTCGATGTCCAACGTTCCGAGACCTCACAGGTCTTGAAGACCTGTGAGGTCTGTTCTATATCCAGAACTTACGGCAGGGTGGAGAAGTTGTGGACGGTGATCTTGCCGTCAATGATGTCCTGGGTAACCTGCTGGAGTTCATCCTTGACGGACTGCGGCACTGCCGAGTCGAAGTTGTGGAACGGGGCGATGCCGATCTCGCCATTCGCCA
>DATDRS010000123.1:0-13931 GCA_035291605.1 Anaerolineales bacterium
CGTCTCGCAAAGCAGTTCACTCACAATGACAAGCCTCGATCCTATGAGGGCGTAATCGCCTGCTGCCCAGGTTTGCTGTTTCTGTCTCTTAATTTCATCCGAATCGTTCATGATCTCCTCCAGGCAAAAAGTCTATGATCGGATAGCCGCCCAACGGTCGCGTTCAGCCGCTCGCGTGAAGCGAAGCGGAACGCGAGTCGGCTGCAACCGCGTGGTGCGACCCGTTCGCTCGAACCCGGTGTTAGCCCCGCTTTTGACCTGTGACGACTCGCCATTGCCTTACACGCTCTGCTTTTTAATGCCGCGTTGTTCCAAAGTTAACTTCGCAAACGATTTGCACAAGTCGGCTTGCTCGCGTGGAAGTCTTTGCCAAAGCATTGGGCGTTTTTGGTGTTGTTCCCAAACGATTTGCCACAGGTCGGCGTTTTGTAGGGGTTCACCGTGTTTCGTGTGCCAATTTCGTGACCATCCGCGCAAGCCATATTCACCGGTAAGCACATACTCTGAGTCGGTGCGAATACAAATGGGCGGCGGCGGAAGTGAAGGCACAATTGATAAGCCATTCGTGACAGCCATTAAATGTAGGCGACGCTCTTTGTCTGTTGCGTTCTCTATGCCGCTGACCACTTCAACGTGCTCGTTTTCTGTGACTACAAATGCTGTCCAGCAATTCTGAACTGCAACGGGTATCAGGTATGCAATGTCGGGCGAAAGGTCAGTGAGCGTAAACAGAAATTTGGCTACAACGTTTACTCTCTCAAAATGCGGTCTTTGGTAGTCATCTCTTTCGCCGTGCCATTCAACTGTATGAGGCTCAAAGGTGGAGTCGGCGGGAATGACAGTATCAGCATATAGCCCCACAAGGCAGGGCGTTTTGAGCAAGCCGACGACTTCCTTGATTCCCTGCGACGCCGTTTCTTCAAGTGTCAAGTTTGAAGTGCGCGCGAGTGCTTTTTCTCGACTTCGCGCTTTCATCAACGCTGACCAGTAACTACGGCCTGAATAATTCTGGGCAACGAAATAGATGTCTACTTTGGTGAGCGGCAGTGCTTCCATTTACCAATCTTACTTCTTGCTGAACGACTCGCCTGAACTGACCCCGCTCGATGCTGGAACAAGGGGCTAACGGCGCGCATAAGCAGACTGGCGGGTCTGTGCCTCGGCCAGTCTCTGACCTGATCCCTCATCTTGTAAACAGTTAAGGATTGATGCGGCGCGGAGCCGCTGCATGATCCTGAGTTGAGCTAAGCCGCTATGCCCTCAGGGCTGAACTTGACCAGACTCGGTTGAACACGCCCTTTGAGGGGAAAGTCTCTCTGAAAAATGCCTTTGGTGACTGAATTCTGGAAGGGAGACCCTTCAACTGATAGTATAGACCTGTTCACCCAAAAAACAACCTTGTTTTGCGCGACGCGCTGCAGTTGCTGGCGTGTCAGCATCAGCGCACGCCCTCTTCCAACAACTCGGCCAATGGAACATTGACGACGACGCGCCAGCGTGAGTGAAACTTTCCCTGCCTCGGCTGTCCCGGGTCGAGCGCGACCGGGCTGCGGGAGATCGGCAGACCTTCAACGGGATGCCCCAGCCTCTCCAGCAGGTAGCCCAGGCGTGAGGCCAGGCTTTTGTCCTCCATCCGGGCGGCATAGTCCGCCAGCAATTCCAGGTCGAGATCAGGGAGGGCGGCTCGCAGCGCCTGGACCACTTCGCCAAGCCCGCCAGCATAGCGGGGCTGATCCAGGCTATCTACAATCACTTTGGCTTCGTCGGCCACCAGCACCGGAAGCGCGCCCATCATCTCGCGGCGGTAGCCGAAGAACTTGCGCGGCTGGAGCGTCACGTAACGAAACGTCTGGCCCCGAAACGTGACCGGGCGCTTCTTCCTGGTTGTGGCGCAGAATATCATCTGCGGCGCCTGTGTGGTCAGGCCGTGGAAATGCAGCGCGGACCAATACGAGATGTAGGCCGGGTTGACAAGCTGGCTGGCGACGAACAATGGATTGGAGAGCACCCGCTCCGGCTCAAGGCCCAGCAACAGGTACTTGCCCTTTTCAACTTCGGTTACCAGACCCTCGGCCCTCATCCGGGCGACCAGGCGATAAACCTGGCTGCGCTCCAGCGATAGCCAGTCTGCCAGCGCAGCCGGGGAGAAATAGAACAGTTCTCGGGCCTGTAACCAGCGCGCCGCTGAAATCGGGGAATTGATTCCTTTCATACCCAATAATTGCTCACTCGATTTACAGAAGTATAGCACGGTCTGACCTGAATGTGCGCGAGTCCCCAAAGAGCATTACAACCAGCAGGCTCTGCGCGACGGATTTCTAAGCCAGGCCGGAGATGGTAAGGAGGATGTAAGCGCGCAACGGCCTCAACTGTCAGCCGCGCGCAAAATCGGCGATCAGGCGCGCGATTTCGGCGGGCTGGTCTTCCTGCAAGAAGTGGCTGGCGTCTTCGAGGATGTGGATGCGTTCTGGAGGGATTTTGAGGTCGCGCGCGAAGGTGAAGTCAAATCACTTCTTCCGTCCCGTCCACCCGCGCTTTGGCCTTATTCTTCTTTTTCTTCTTCGGCTTCATATCGCCCGACGCAGCGTGGCCCTGCATGTCGTCCACAATCGTCTGGATCGCATCGCGCAGGTCGGCGAAGACCTCCGGCACGCTCCGGTTGGCGTCCACCACGTGGAAATGATACTCCTGCGCCATCGCCTCGAACTGGTTGAGCAGCGCGGTCTGATACCTGGCGTAGTTTTCGTAAATGTCGTCGCCCTTCAAAAAGTCCATGCCGGACTCCCAGTAGTCAAAACCCCGGCTGTTGACGACGCGCGGGATGAGGCGCTCCAGGTCAATCTTGAGGTAGAAGACCACGTCGGGGATGAGCGCGAACCCCAGCACGTCGCGGATCCACTGCGGGTCCACGCCGCGCACCTGGGCGCGGGCGATGAGCGAATAAATGTAACGGTCGGTGAGCACGACGAACCCCGCGCGCAGGGCCGGGATGATCTGCTTCTCCAGCCGGTCCACGAAGTCGGTGGCGTAAAACAGGTTCATCGTCAGGTCGCCCATCGTGTGGCCGCGCTTGGCCTTCTTGAGGCCCGAGGCCGCGAGCTCGGAGCGGGTGAAGCCGGTCTCGACGGAGGCGTAGCCGTTGGCCTCCAGCCATTCGCGCAGGAGCGCAATCTGCGTGGAGCGCCCCACCCCGTCGGTCCCTTCGACGACGATGAGTTTGCCGGGCAGTTTTTTCTCCCGCAGGCCCGGCAGCGGGTGGCCGTAAGACAAGACGCGCGTCATCGTCCATCCTCCCCGGCGGGGGCCGTCATCGCATCCAGGTAGCGCCCGTGCAGCCCCTCCTTCGCCAGCACCTCGCGCCACGGGCGGTGCTCCACCTTCTGCGCGCCCCTCAGGTGCGCCTGGATCAGCTTGCGCACGCGCGCCTGCTGCTGCACCAGCGGCCCCGTCGCGTCAATCACGGTGAGGCCGAACTCGTCCACGATGTGCTCGTACTCGTCGAGGATGCGCCCCTGGAACAGGCGGAACGACTCGTACGCATCCTCGGCCAGGCCCACGTCCAGCCCGGCCTCGTAGTATTTCAGCTCGGGGCGGCCGACCAGGATGCGCTGGAGCGATTCGTCGAGCGGGACGCGGAAATAGAACGCGACCGTCGGGCGCACGGCGAAGTGATAAATCTTCCGCACCCACTCGCGGTCCACGCCCCGGGCCACGTCGCGCGCGAAGGCGGTGTAGATGTAGCGGTCGGCGAGGACGATCGCGCCCGCCCGCAGGGCCGGGAGGATCTGGTGCTCGATGCGGTCGGCCAGGTCGGCGGCGTGGATGAGGGAGAACGAGGTCGAGGAGAGCAGGCGCTTGTCCTTGCCCTTCTTGGTCGTCTGCTTGACGACCGGCGAGGAGTTCCACTCGGTGAACGCCACCAGGTAGCCTCTGCTCACCAGCCATTTGTGCAGAAGATCGAGCTGGGTGCTTTTACCGGAGCCGTCAATGCCCTCGACGATGAAGAGCTTGCCGCGCAGCGGCGCGCCGTCGTGAAGAGTGGCCATAAGATTCTCCTTGAACAGGCTCTACAATGCGATTTCGAGCTTGCGACGAAAGGCCGATTCAAACAAATCTGCATTGCGTTGCGCTTCCCACACTTCGACGTTCGCTTCGGCGCGAGCGTGCGCCTGCACGGTCAATTTTACCCTATTCCCGCTGGCCTCGACCCGCAGCCCGGAGACAGCCTGTGCGCGGCTCCGATCCAGGTATTCCGCCAGACGCAGGCAGGCGCCCAGGCGCAGCAGGCGCTCCATGTCGCCTTTCTCGAAGACATCGGCCGCCGCGCTCAAAGCCGGCCGGCCCTTGCGGTGGTAAAGGCAAAGCGCAGCGATCAAAGCAATCTCGCGGTGCGAGTAGCCGGGCAGACCCGAACCGAGGATGATGTAGGCCGAATGTTTGTGGTGGTCGTAGTAATCCACCACCATGCCGATGTCGTGCAGCTGCGCGGCAGCCCACAGGCATTCGCGCTCCCAGCGCCCGTAGCCGTGCAGCCCTTCGAGTTGGTCAAAGAGCGAAAGCGCCAGCCTGGCGACGTGGTCGGCGTGCACGGTGTCATAGCCGTAGAGCCGCGCCAGATTCAGAACGGCGAACTCGCGCAGGTCGTCCGCTGCATGTCCCTCTGCGCGCCCAAAGAACTCACGATAGAGCAATCCCTCGCGGAGTCCCTGGCCCGAGACGAGCAGCGTCTCCGCTCCAGCGCGCCGCATGGCTTCGGCCACGACCATCGCGCCCGCGAGGATGATGTCAGCGCGGTCGGGTTGGAGGGCGGGGATTTTGCGCGCGCGCTCACTCACGGGCAGCTCCCTCAGGCGGGAAACCAATTTGTCCAGGCGGGCCAGTTCCAGCTCGTAGCCGTTCATCAGCCCGAGCGGGTAACCGCGCAGTTCGCGATCAATTTTCGTGAGGGCGCGCACCGTCCCGCCCAGCCCCACAAATCGCTCGCCCTTTTCCAGTTTCATCCAGTCGAGCATTTGAAGGGTGGACGCAATATGGTCGGCGAGGCGGCGCACATCGGACGCGCGCATCCGCTCGCCGTGCAGGTACAACTCGGTGAGGCGCACGGCTCCCAGGGGTGAGGTGACCCCGCGCCGGAATCGCCCCGCCCGCACCCGGCTTACTTCCGCGCTCCCACCGCCTACGTCCAGCACGAGGCCGTGGCGCAGGCCCGTCGCGTGGATGGCGCCCAACGCGCCGAGGCAGGCTTCTTCCTCACCGCTGATGACGCTCAGTTTCAGGCCCGTCTCGGCGCGCACGCGCTGCAAAAACTCAGCCTGGTTGGCGGCGTCGCGCACCGCCGCTGTGGCGACCGGCAGGATGCGTTTGACGCCATTAGCCGCGCAGAACGCGCGGAACATGCGCAATGTTTCTATAGCACGCTCGACGGCCGCAGCGTGTAGAGTCTGCTCGGCGGCCATGCCCTCGCTCAGGCGCACACGGCGGCTGAGTTCATCGGTGATCTTGAAAGCCCAGCCGGGGGAGTAATGGGCCACCATCAACCGGGCGGAATTGGAGCCAAGGTCAATGATGCCAAGACGACGGCGGAGTGGGGAATACACGCGCGAGAGTGTAGCACATCTCGCGCGGCTTCAACACCGACTGAATCATGCCGCAAATGGCGCACGTTTTCCCCCGGCAAAATCCGTGAGTGCGGCAGCCGCCAGGCTATTGCGCTGCGTTGCCCGCGCCAATGGCGTAGAGCCATCCGTCCCTGGTGGTCACGTACAACCTTCCCGGGACCAGCGCGCCGCCGCTGGGCAGGGCGCCTTTCTCCAGCGTCAGCTCCCAGACCGGCGCCCCCGGCCCCGGCCTGTGCGCCCGGCACTGGAGCGCGCCGCCGCGCCCCCCGGCCCCCGGGCCGTCGGAATACATCCCGCACATGTAGGCCGTGGCGTCCTGGTCGAGCGCCATGAGCCGGGCGGGCCGGTAGGGGTAGTCAATCGAGGCGAGCGGCTCGCCGTCCCGGTCGAGCCACAGCAGCTTCGCAAACTCGAACTCGCTCGCATAATAGACCCAGATCCTCCCGTCCGGCGTCACGCCCGCGTCGCGCGGGAACCGGAACCCGAGGCCCACCAGCGGGCGCGGGTCCCATCTGGCCTGCGGGCTGATCTCCGCCCCCTGCTCAGTCGTCTTGACCTTCAACAGCGCGGTCTGCTGGTGCAGGTAAGTACTGCCATCCGTGCCGACGATGTACTTGTCCAGCGGCTCCGCCGTCGCCTCGAAAACCGCCTCGCCCGTTTTGGCGTTCAGCGCGACGTCGTCGAAGAACACGTACTCGCCCGCGGCGCTCAGGCGCGGCAGGGGCGAGGCGTAACTGTACGTCGGCAGAGGCCGCTTCCACTTCACAGCGCCATCCAGCGACACGGCGATCAGGCTGAGTTCGGTGGCGTAATAAATCGTTCCGGCCTCGTCAATGATCGGGCTGGCGAGCGGCGCGACGCCTTTTTCCGGCTGCACCGTCCACCGGGCCTCTCCCTCCGGCGTGAAGTCTGACACTTTCCCCTCGCCGTCCAGCACGACGATGTCGCCGTCCACTGTCACCGCCGGGGAGCCGGCCGGGGTTGCGGGCAGTTCGGCCTCCCAGCGGGTAGCCCCGTCGGGACTGAGGGCGTAGAGCTTCCGGCTGTTCGCGGCCACGTACAGCGTCCCATCGGCGGCGACCACTGGGCCGCCGGAGAAACCCGCTTCATCCGCAAACGTCCACGCGACCTCGGCCCGCGCCGGGCCGGGGACCTCCACCCACAGCGTTCCCTGCGCGTCGTGCTGCTCGGAGGCCCACAGGTGGCTGCCCGGAACGCTCACCACCGTATCGGCGAGTTTGACCGCTTCGGCCTGCCACAGCGTCACGCCGCCGCCGAGGATCAAAACCAACAGCGTTACGGTTGCCAGACTGTAGGCCAGGTTTCTGCGCCAGGGCGAGAGCGGGTCAAACCAGCGGTCTTCAAGCACGCCCGCTACATCGCTCGCGATTTGAGTCAACAGCGTCTCCCGCTGGCGTCTCGGGGCCAGCTGCCGCCGCAGGCCCTCGCCCAAAAGGTTGAAGCCCAGCACCATGATGAACACCATCGTCCCGGCGGCCAGCATCCCCCACGGCTGCGCTTGCGCGTTCTGCGAGGCCGTCGCGAGCATCTGGCCGAGCTCCGGTTTGCCGCTCGCCCGGATGCCTGACCAATCGCCCAGTGGGATCCAGATCGAGTTGATGAAGTAACCGAGGAACCCCAGCCCGGCGGCCGCCAGCAGAGTGCTGCTCACTTCAAACGACAACAGCACCCAGAGCAACGGCATGATCTGCGGCAGAATATGGCGGACGAGGATTTGCGAGTCGGAAGCCCCCAGCGACCGCGCCGTCTCGACGTACGGCTGGCTTTTCGCGCTCCGGGTCTGTTCCCGGACGAGGCGGGCGGCCTCGGCCCAGCCAGTAGCCGACAGCCCGAGGATGAACGCCCACACCCCCCACTCAATCCCGACGGCGGCGATGAGGCAGAGCGCGACGAAGAGCACCGGCGCGGCCAACGCGCCGGAGATAAGGGCATCCAGCGCGCGCCCCCACCGCCCCGCCCACCAGCCGGAGGCCAGGCCGACCACCGTCCCCACGACCAGCCGCAGCGCGGCGACGAGCAGAACCATCGTCAGCGTCGGCCGCACGGCCCACAGCAGCTGGCTGAGGAGATCACGCCCGTACTGATCGGAGCCAAGCGGAAAATCGGGCAGGGTAAAGGCCGGGAAGGGCGGCTTGACGAATTCGCGGGTGACCGGGTTTTCGACGATGAAATTCTCTTTCAACGGGTCGTGAACCGCGAGGCCAGGCCCGGCAACGGACAAATACACTGCGAACAGGACAAGCACACTGCCCAACAGCAACGGCCAGTTGAAGCCGGAGAAACGGTCAGGCGAGGCAGTATGCGTCCTGAGCGTCATATTCCCGACAAAATCTAATGCTTGTGAGGCGGTTCAGCCTCGACGCCCCGCAGGCGCGGGTCAGCCCAACGCGCCAGCGTCGAGGCCGATGTGTCTACCGCCAGGAAGATAAAGGCAAAAGTCGGCAGCAGCGCCGCCACGAGTTCCGGGTGCAGGAAGTACACCGTGTGCCCCTCCAGGCCGCCGGGCGAGGCCACGTTCGGCGGGATGAGCGCAAGCGCCAGCAGGCGCCCGAGGCCGGGCCAGGCGAACAACCACTCGACCAGGATCAATTCGCCGGCCAGCAGACGCAGCGAACCGGCCATCGCCAGGATGACGGGCGCCAGCACGTTGCGCAGCGCGTGCTTCCAACGCACGCGCGCCCACGAATTGCCCCGGCTCCGCGCGGCGATCACATATTGTTGGCCGATTTCACCGGACAGCAGGCTGGCCGTCACCTGCGCGATCTGCGCCGCCGGCCGCGCGACGAGCGCGATCACCGGCAGGACGAGATGAATGTCCCAGCCAAATCCTCCGAGAGGCAGCGGCGACCTGGCTTCTGGTCCGGCCCGCAACAGGTAGAACACCGTAGCGGCGATGAACAACGCGCCGATGTAGAAACTCGGCGCTGCCAGGCCGATGGTTGAAACGGGCATCAGCCACGCGGCCACGCCCGCGGTTCCGGTGCGGACGGCGCGCAGTCCCAGAAGCAAGCCAATCACGGCGCTGAATGCGAACGCCAAAGCCAGCAGGCCCAGGCTGACCCCGCCCGCTCTCCACAGCCCCTGCGCCACCGTCTCACTGACGCCCACCGGCATTTTCCCCCAGTCGCCGCGCAGGAGGCCCCGCGCGTAATCCACGTACAGCGGCAAGATCGGCGGGGCTTCATCGCTTCCGGCGCCCCACGGGTTCTGAGCCGCGTGGAAGCGCTGCGCCGCATGGGCATACGTGAAGCCGATAAAGTTGACCAACGCCAGGACGATGGGAATGACGATAAGACGGCGGAGGAAAAAGCGCATCATGCCATTTGCAGGCCTCTCACTTCCAGATGATCTCCAACCTGCGCCCAAACACTTCCTCGAACACGCCCGCGTTGCGCCGCGCGGCTTCCAATTCCCAACTCAGTTCAAGCCGGGCGTGACGATCCAGGTGGAGTGTCACACGCTTGCCCGAGACCTGCACCCTGACCTCCCGCACTGCCTGCGTCTGGCTCACGTCCAGCGCCTCGGCGAGCCGCAGCAGCGTTCCCAGCCGTTCCACCTGCTCGAGCGTCCCCGCCTCAACCGCGCTGGCCGCCGCCTCAAGCGCCGGTTTCTCGCCGCGCAAATACAGGCACAGCAGGGCCAGCAGGGCGATCTCGCGGTGCACGTACCCGTGCAGGCCGTTGCTCAAAATCAGATAAGACGAATGCTTGTACGGGTCATAGTAGTGCGCCGCCGCTCCAATGTGATGCAGTTGCGCGGCCGCCCACAGCCACCCGCGCTCCGTCGCGCCGTAGCGGTGCAGCTTGAAGAGCTGGTCAAACAGCGACAGCGCCAGATAGGCGACCTGATCCGCGTGCCTCTTTTCATACCCGCACAGGCGCGCCAGGTTCAACACGCTGAACTCGCGCAGGTCGGGGATGAGCGGCGGCTCGGCGGGCCTGAGGAACTCGCGGAAGAACAGCCCTTCGCGCAGGCCGTGCCCGCATACGATCAGCCGGCTCGCCTTGACCCGGCGTAGCGCCTCGGCCACGACCACCGCTCCGGCCAGAATGATATCGGCGCGGTCCTGCGGGAGGCCGGGCACCTGGCGGAGACGCTCGGCGATGGGCAGCGCGCCCAGCCGGGCAATCAACCCATCCAGACGGCTCAACTCCAGTTCGTAACCATTCACCAGGTCGAGCGGGTAGCCGCGCATCTCGCGGTCAATCCGCGCCAGTGCGCGCACGGCGCCCCCCACCCCGGCGAACTGTTCGCCCGGCCGCAGCCGCATCCAGTCCAGTTCCCTGAACGCAGCGGCGACGTGATCGCTCAACCGCCGCAGTTCTTCCGACTGCACCGGATCACTTGTCAGATACATCTCCGTTAGACGGACGGCTCCGAGCGGCCGTGTGATCCCGCGCTTGAACCGCCCGCCGCCGATCCGGCTTACCTCGGCGCTGCCGCCGCCGATATCCATGACCAGCCCGGCGCGCAGGCCAAGCGTGTTGACGACGCCGAGGAAACCGAAGTAGGCCTCTTCTTCTCCGCTCAGGACGCGGAACTTCAGTCCGGTCGCCGCCTTCGCCCGGGCGAGGAACTCTGCGCGGTTCCCCGCGTCCCGCACGGCGGCGGTCGCCACGGGAATGATCCGCTTCACGCCGTCCGCCTCGCAGAACGCGCGGAACGTCGCCAGCGTCCGGATCGTCCTCTCCATCGCGGCGGGCTGCAGGCGGAGCTGCGGGTCGGCGCTCATCCCCTCGCTCAACCGCACGCGGCGGCTGAACTCGTGCGTGATCTTGAACGCCACGCCCGGTGTGTAGCGCACGATCATCAGCCGGACGGAGTTTGAGCCGAGGTCAATCAGGCCGATGGAGCGTTTGACGGCAGGCGGGAGCATCGCCGCCAGTTTAGCACACAAGCGCCTTGACAACCTCCCGCCTCTGCGTTATCCTGCCTGACGCGTATTGAAAATGATTTTCAATTGAGTAGGGGCGTTCACCTGTGCCTGCGGCCCAGGCGCAGGCAATTGAACGCCCCTACGCGCCAGATGATGCTCAGCGAAGACGCCCTCGCCCAGGCCCTCGCGGGCCGGGGCTACAAACTCACCCGGCCGCGCCGGGCCGTGCTGCGCGTGATCGCGCGGGCTACGACCAGCCTCAGCCCCGCCGAAATTTTCGCCCTCGCCCGCAAGGTCTACCCGCGCACGGGCCTCGTGACCGTATACCGCACGCTCGAAGTGCTCACCGAGTGCGGCGCGCTCCGCAAGGTGCACCAGCCGGATGGGTGTCACTCGTTCGCGCCCGCCAGCGAGGGCCACGCGCACCATCTCATTTGCGAGAGCTGCCATTCCGTGATCGAATTCGACAACTGCGACCTCGCCGACCTGCTCCGGGCCGTCCAGCGCCGCACCGGCTACAAGATTCAAGAGCACTGGCTTGAGCTGTTCGGACTATGCCCCAATTGCCGGCAAGAGAGCGGAGGCCGCAAGTGAAACCGATGCGCCGTGATCTAGCGACCTGGCTGGCTGTCCTCAGCCTGTCGGCAACCGCTTGTGGAGCGGTCAGCCGGCCAGTTGTCCCAGGCAAGCAACTCAAAGTCGTCGCCACCTTCTCCGTCATCGGCGATTTCGCCCGCAACGTGGGCGGCGACCTGATCGAGCTCGCCACGCTTGCCGGACCAGGGCAGGATACCCATACCTTCGAGCCGAACCCAGGCAGCGCCCAATCCCTCGCCGAGGCCGCCCTCGTCCTCGAAAATGGCTTGTCGTTTGAAACGTGGCTCGACGATCTCTACGAGGCCTCCGGCTCGCGGGCGAAACGAGTGGTTGTGACCCATGGGATCGCAGCGCGCACAGCCACGGAAGGCGAGGAGGCGGGCGAAACCGACCCGCACGTCTGGCACGACGTGGCGAATGCCATCCAGATGGTGAAAAACATCCGCGATGCGTTCGCGCTGGCCGACCCGGCGCACGCTGCGATTTATCAGGCCAACGCCGACGTTTATTTGAACCAATTGCAGGAACTCGACGGCTGGGTGGCGGCGCAGGTGGAGCGCGTGCCTGAGAACCGCCGCAAGCTGGTAACCACGCACGACACGTTTGGCTACTTCGCCCAGCGTTACGGGTTTGAAGTGCTGGGGTCCATCCTGCCCACGTCCACCGAAGGCGCGTCGCCCTCCGCGCAGGAACTGGCGGCGCTGGTGGAAATGGTGAAAGCGGCCGGCGTCCCAGCAGTGTTCGCCGAGAACGTCAGCTCGAACTCGCTCATCAATCAGGTAGCGGCCGAAGCCGGAGTGAAAGTCGTCGGCTCGTTGTATACCGACGCGCTGGGGCCCGCCGGGTCCGATGGCGATACTTATTTGAAGATGGTGCAGTTCAACGTCACCCGCATCGTTGCCGCCCTCGGCTCATAAGGAAAACAACGCTTAGGAGCACCGAGACCTCTCTATGTCATCCCTGACTCTGCCAGGCGCTCTTGCACACGACCAAGCCCCGAAGCCTCCCGCTCGCCCGGCGCTGGCCCTCGTCGGGGTCTCCGCCGAATATGGCAAAGACCAAAAAGCACTGGAGAGCGTGACGTTCTCGATTGAGGGAGGCGAACGCGCGGCGATTGTCGGGCCGAACGGCGCGGGCAAATCTACCTTGTTCAAGGTGATGGTGGGCCTCCTGCCGCACACGACCGGCGACGTGCTGGTACACGGCCACTCGCACCACGCGGGCGATTGTCCTTCGATTGGTTACGTGCCCCAGCGCGAAGCCGTGAACTGGGATTTTCCGGTGAACGTGATGGACGTGGTGCTGATGGGCCGCGTGAAAGAGTTGGGCTGGTTCAAGAGGCCGGGGCCGGCAGACCGCGAGGCCGCGCACGCCGCGCTCCGGCAGGTGGGGCTGGAACATTTAGCCGCGCGCCACATCGGCGATCTCTCCGGCGGCCAGCAAAAGCAGGTGTTCATTGCCCGCGCCCTCGCCCAGCGCGCCGACGTGCTGTTGCTCGACGAGCCGTTCAGCGGCGTGGACGTAGAAGCCCAGGCCGCGATCTTCGAGATCTTGGACGATTTGCGCGCGCGCGGCGTCACCGTGCTGATCTCGACCCACGACCTGCAACTGGCGACAACGCGCTTCGACCGTTTGCTGCTGCTCAACCGCCGGTTGGTCGCCAACGGCCCGGCGGAATCGGTGCTCACTGCCGAGCGCCTGGCCGCCGCCTATGGCGGCCGCCTCACCTTCTGGCGCGAGGGCCAGGCAACCGTTGTGGCGATGGATGATTGCTGTCCCTGAGGCATCATCCGTGTTCTACGCAACACGGATCGCGATACTCCACACCCGATCCCATGCTGGAATTTCTTCTCGAGCCATTACACTACGCCTTCATGCTCCGCGGTATGGCCGCGGCGGCCATGGTCGGCGTGGTGTGCGCAGTCGTGGGCACATTCGTCGTCCTGCGTGGGATGGCGTTTTTCGGCGACGCGCTGGCGCACGCGATATTGCCGGGAGTCGCAGTGGCGTATCTCCTCGGCGGAGCAGGCGGGCTGTTATTCTGGGGCGCGCTCGGCGCGGCGGTGCTCACCGCATTGGGGATCGGGGTGATCACGCAGGGCGGACTGCTCCGCGAGGACACGGCGATTGGCGTGATCTTTGCGGGGGTGTTCGCGCTTGGGATTGCGCTCATCAGCACGGTTCGCAGCTACAGTGTTGATCTCGCCCACATCCTCTTCGGCAACGTCCTCGCCATCACCAACGCTGACCTGCTCCTCGTCGCCAGTTTTGGCGCGGCGGTGCTGGCGATCATCGCCGCGTTTTACAAGGAATTTGTCGCGATCTCCTTCGACCCGGTGCTCGCCGCCAGCTTGCGCTTGCCCACTGAGCCGTTACGCTATCTGTTGTTGGCCCTCATCGCTGTCACCATCGTCGTATCGTTGCAGACCATCGGCGCGGGGCTGATGACGGCCATGTTGATCACACCCGCCGCCGCAGCGCATTTGCTCACCAAACGTCTCTCGCGCATGATGCTGTTGGCTGCGCTCATCGGCGCGGGCTCGGGCATCGTCGGTTTGTATATTTCCTATTACATTTACATTGCCTCCGGCGCGGCGATTGTGCTTGTCGCCACGGTGTGCTTTGGCGCGGCCTGGGTGGTCCGCCGGGCGCGCCGATAATTTGCGAATAAAGTAGTACACTAGTGCTGTGGAGCGCAAATTCTGCAAGAAATTCGTTGCCAGCCTAGCGGGTTCGTGGTAGCGTTGGCAATCCGCCTGTTAAGGAGCGAAGCCATGCGCGGCCGCAAACCCAAACCGTTGAAGCTGAAACGCCAGGAG
>DATDRS010000124.1:0-8955 GCA_035291605.1 Anaerolineales bacterium
TGCGCCGCGTTGAGGAGGGCGAGGGTCACGGCCACGTAGAGCGTGAGCCCCGCGCCCACGCGCCAGTCCTCGCGGTAGAGTAGAACGAGAATCCCTGACGTCAACAGTCCGTTGCCCAGCACATGGATGGCAAACTCCGAAAAGAAGATGGAGAGTTCGGTTGTGTCGCCGTCAACGCGCTCGATGAGTTCGCCGGGCGTGTGTTCTTTGTGGAACGGCAGATCGAGGCGCAGGCAATGGAGCGTCAGGTCGCGGCGTAAAGCGTTCGTCGCCGTCCACGCGACGTTTTGACTCACGACGCTGGCGGCTAACCTGGCCGCCTGCTGAACGAGCGCGAAGCCGAGATACATACCCGCCGCCATCAGCCACGCCGACTCCGCCCTGCCGGATTGAACGGCGTCGAGGAAGTAGCGGATGATCTGCGGGTTGACGAGCTGTAAGCCGATGCCGCCCAGCAGGAGCGCGGCCAGGAGCAGGACGCGCCCCCGCTGCGGCTTGAGATAGTCAAGGAGAAATCGCAAGTATTGGGGAAGAGGAATGATCATAAGCAAAATCCTTAGCCGCCAGTAGTGAACTAATCAGCCTCCATCAGCGCCTCATCCACGAAATCGGCATGCGCGCGGACCCTGGCCGCCACATACTTCTCCCAGAGGGCATGCGCGATTTTGCGCGGGTTGGCGCGCACGCCATATTTGGCGAAGTACTGGCACAGCCGCTCCACGTCGCGCCCGAAGATGAAGCGCGCATCGCGGTTCGCGTCCGGGTTCACCACCTGAGGGAAATCGATGATCTTGACCTCGCCCTCCCAGTACAGCACGTTGTAGGCCGAGAAGTCGCCGTGAATGACGCCGTGCGCCAGCATCGTCTCCACGTCGCCCAGCAGTTGCGCGAACAGCGGCTGCGTTTCGGCGGACGCAAGGTGCACCTGGCTCAACGCCGGCGCGGGCAGGCCCACGTCGCCCACGTAGTCCATGAGGATGACGTGCTCCGATTGTTTGAACGGCTGCGGGACGGAAACGCCCGCGTCGTACAGCCGCTCCAGCGTGTAGAACTCGTAAGCGAGCCACGAGGTGTGCTCCAGTTCGCGGCCAAAGCGGCTGTGCAGCTCCAGCGCGCGGGCCTCGCGCCGTTTGATGTCCGCGGGCTTGCCGTCCGCGCCTAACAGCGCGCGCCCCTGCCGGTATTGTGTGTCGTTGCGCAGGCTGCGGAACAGCCGCGGGCGATAAACCTTGGCGGCGAGGGGGCCCAGACCGGTGGCGGGGTGCGCGGCGCAGCAGTAGACGTTGGCTTCCTTGCCGCCTTTGACCTTGCGGAGAACGCTGGTGATGACGCGCGTGTCGCGGAACGGCCCCAGATTCTCTTCGAGCCATGCCCGTTCTGCGCTGGTCACGCTCAGCGAGGGCGCGAAGAACTGGACCGCGTTTTCCGTGACGCGCGGGCGCTCCTCCAGCAGGGCGCGGATTTCCCACTTGGTCTTTTTCTTTTTATGGTTGTCCTTCATCCGCCGGGGGCGCCGGGCGGCGCCCAGGAATTCAAACTCTTCGAGGTCGTCGTAGTCGTCCATAGCGGTTTGGTCCTCGGATTCGACGTCCAGATCAACGTCGTCAAGTGAATCCTGCAGCGTCATGCGTTGCATGTCAGTCCTCTCGCATTCTCAGATAACTCTGATAACGGCGCGGCGCGATGCGCCCGGCCTCGACCGCGGCCTTGACTGCGCAACCCGGCTCGTGCGAATGCGTGCAGTCGAGGCCGAACTTGCACCCGCCGAGGTACGGGCGCATCTCCACGAACCCGTAGGCCAGGTCGTCCGCCTCCAACTGCCACAGGCCGAACTCGCGCATCCCCGGCGTATCCACCACCTGCCCGCCGGAGTCGAGCGCGAACATTTCGAGGTGCGAGGTGGCGTGCCTGCCTTTGGTGGTGAGTTGACTCACTTCCTTGACGCGCAGGCCGAGGCCGGGTTGGACCGCGTTGAGGAGCGAGGTCTTGCCCACGCCGGACTTGCCGACGAACACCGAGACGCGGTCTTTGAGCGCTGCTTTGAAATCTTCGAGGCCCGCGCCGCTCTCCGCGCTGGTGAAGGCCGCCGGGTAGCCGAGGCGCTGGTAGTCCCGCATTTCGCCTATAAACGGCTCCTCGTCCACCAGGTCCATCTTGGTGAGGCAAATGAGCGTCGCTATTCCCGCGGCCTCCGCCGTCGCCAGATAGCGGTCGAGCAGTTCCCACTTGGGCGCGGGGTTGGCGGCGGCAAACACGGCCACGATCTGATCCACGTTCGCCACGATGACCTGCTCCAGCGGCTTCGCCCCGGCGGCCCGCCGCGCCAGCTGGTTCCGGCGCGGCAGCACCTCTGTGATCAGCCCCGACCCATCCCCGGCCTGGGTAAAGCGGACGAGGTCGCCCACGGCCACGGGATCAACCGACCTGATCTCCCGCACCGCCTGCACGCGATGGTGCAGCGAGGTCGGCGCAGCGGTGGGGTAGATGAGCACTTTGCGCAGGCGGCTGGAAATGGCGCAGACGACCGCGCGCCGCGGCCCCTCCGCCCGCACGAAGTAATTGCCTTGTGATTTCTTAAAGACGAGGCCCTGATCCTGGTGGAGGGCGGTCGTCGAATTGGGGTTGTCAAAACCGGAAGACATCGTGTTCCTTCTTCTTGGAGTTACGGGCGACCGCAGAGGGTTGCCCCAACAAAAACGGCCACCAGGCGGCATCGCCTCGTGGCCGTGTAGGGGCAAGGTAAGGGCAGGACGAGTCCCTGCCCTCAGGCGACCCCACCGGGTCGCCCCAACAAAAAGGGCCGCGAGGCGGCATTTGCCCGGCGGCCCGTCAGAAGCAACCCCGCAGGGTTGCCCCAACAAAAACGGCCACGAGGTGAGCGCACCCGTGGCCGTGGACAGTCAAACGACTAAGTCAGTCAGCAGGCAGGCGCACTCAAGCAAGGCAAAGCCAAACCGCGAAAAGCAGTGCCGAGACGAGCGTGTTTGAACAGTGCAACTTGCATGATGCGCCTCCTTTCGTAAGCGTAGATGGCTGGACAATGACTTACACTGAGCGAGATTATGGCATAAGTTGGGGGAAAAAGTCAATGAGGAATTTTCGGGTGCTTGCGGCGCGGCAACGATAAATGCCGCCACACATCCCCCCGCACACTGGTATATAATCCCAATTAATGTTCAACCGGTTGACTTCTCTCTTCCGCCGAACACCCAAAGGCGGCAAGGGCAAAGGGGGCAGGGGCGATCCCCGCTTCAAGGGTGGGAAGGGCGCGCCCCAGGGTAAGGGCGGCAAAGGCGGAGCGCCAGGTAAAGGCGCGTTTCCGCCGATTAAGGTCGCGCCGCCGCCACAGGGCAGAGGCGGGTCGCCGCAAGGCGGGCCATCCTCCGCGCCGGCTGTTGGGCCGCCTTCCCCGCCTCCCGCACCTTCCGGTGTGTCGCTCGACCGCAGGCTCGACATCATCGGCATCGCCCTCTTCTTCGTCGGCGTCCTCACTGTCGTCAGCCTGTTCACCGCCAACCAGAGTCCGGTTCCGGCGGCGTGGGTGCACCTCCTGGGGCAAATCGCGGGTTGGGGCGTGTTCGGCCTGCCGGTCGGCTTCATCGCCGTCGGGTTGTGGCTCATCCTGCGCAAGTTCGGCGACAAACTCCCGAAGTTCGAGCCGGAGCGCCTCACCGGACTCATCCTGCTCTATCTGGCGCTGCTCGCCACGCTGCACTTCTTCACGCCCAGCGTCACCGCGCCCAGGTATGCGGAGTTCTTCGACTTCGCGGGCGCGGGCCAGGGCGGCGGACTCGTCGGCGCGGTGATCCTGTGGGCGTTGTTCAGCGCGCTCGGCGCACCGGGCAGCGCGGTGCTCCTCGGCGCGTGGTGGATCATCGCCGTCGTGTTCACCGCCGGGCTCTCCGTGCCCGAGCTCGTCGCGTTGATCGCCAGAGGGATGCGCCGGGGAGGGGCGCATCCGGCCAGGCCCCCCGACAAAGGCCCGCGCGACGCACGCCAACTCCCCTTGCCGGAGTCGAAGTCTCCGGGCAAAGGCGGAAAACCAGAATTCGCGAGTCCGCCCAAACCCGGCGAGCCTGCCGCGCCCCCTACCGGGACACCCGGCTCCAAAGTTCCTTCCGCTCCCTCTTCCGTTCCATCCGCTACCCCATCCGCTGCCGTCCCGATCATCCTCGGCGGCGCAGCCGCGCCGGCCGTCGTCAAACCCTGGGAGCTGCCGAGGCTGGACGACGCCCTCGAACCCGGCTCGGAGAGCTCCGCCGACGACGAATTCGACCGCAAGCGCGTGCAGATTATCGAGGGTACGCTCGCGTCGTTTGGCGCGCCCGTGCGCGTCGTGGAGATCAACCGCGGCCCGACCATCACGCAGTACGGCGTCGAGCCGGACTACGTCGAGCAGCGCGGCGGCAAGAAGACCAAGGTCAAAGTCGGCAAGATCGCGGCGCTGGCCGACGACCTTGCGCTCGCGCTCTCGGCGCAATCCATCCGCATCGAAGCGCCCGTGCCCGGCAAGGGCTACGTCGGCATCGAGGTGCCGAACGTGGTTTCCTCGCTCGTGGCCTTACGCGATGTGATGGAGTCAGAGGCCTTCGACCAGCTCAAAGGCACGCTGCGCCTCGGGTTGGGGCAGGACGTTTCGGGCAACGCCATCTGCGCCGACCTGGCGCAAATGCCTCACCTGCTTATCGCCGGCACGACCGGCTCCGGCAAGAGCGTATGCGTCAATTCCATTATTGCCAGTTTGCTGTTGCAGAACACGCCGGACGATTGCAAGTTCCTGATGGTAGACCCGAAGCGCGTCGAGCTGACCGGCTACAATGGCGTCCCGCATTTGCTCGTGCCGGTGGTCGTGGATTTGGAGCGCGTGGTCGCCTCGCTCCAGTGGGTGAGCCGCGAGATGGACGAGCGCTACCGCAAGTTCGCCAAAGCCGGGGTGCGCAACATCGGCGACTACAACGTGAAAGTCCAGAGCACGAGCGAGAAGAAACTGCCGTATCTCATCGTCATCATTGACGAGCTGGCCGACCTGATGATGCTCGCGCCCGACGAGACCGAGCGCACGATCACGCGCCTGGCGCAGCTCGCGCGCGCGACCGGCATCCATCTCATCATCGCCACGCAGCGCCCCTCGGTGGACGTGGTGACCGGCCTGATCAAGGCGAACTTCCCGGCGCGCATCGCGTTCGCGGTGGCCTCCAGCGTGGACTCGCGCGTGATCATTGACCAACCCGGCGCGGAGCGCCTGCTCGGGCGCGGAGACATGCTCTTCCAGTCGCCCGACGCCGCGACGCCGCTGCGGATGCAGGGCGTGTTCGTCGCCGATCACGAGTTGCACCGGCTGGTGCAGTACTGGAAGGAGGCGCGGCTGGAACGGATGCCTACTTCCGTCGAAGCCCCGGCGCCCGTGGAGACTCCCGAGGCCGCCTCGTCTGCTGCCTCCCGCCCGGCGGCCGCGCGCCAGCCGCCTCTGCCGGAGATGGGGCCGCTGGTGGACATCATTGACTTCGAGGCCGAGAAAACGCCCGAGGGCGAGGACGAACTGCTCGAAGATGCCGTCAAAGCCGTGCGCGAGATGAAGAAGGCCTCCATCTCCAGCCTCCAGCGCCGCCTGCGCATCGGCTACACCCGCGCCGCGCGGCTGATTGACGTGCTGGAGGAGAAGGGCATCGTCGGCCCGGCCAAGCCCGGCGCGCAACAGCGCGAGGTGATCGGCCTCGGCGACGCAGTGCTTGACCCGACGCAAAAAGAGAGGGCCTCCCCGGCTAAAGAACCCACGGAGAAGAAGGGATGGTCAACGGAGTAAAATCCCAAATCCCAACTTCCAACCTCAATTCTCAAACCCTCACCCCGCCATCTCCAACCAGACCGCCTTGCGTTACCTTTCTCTCTTTCTTTCTCTTTCCATCCTTCTCGCCTCTTGCGCTACCCCGACTGCATCGCCACGGCCTACGGCGACTCTGCCCGTCGTCTCGACGAGCATCGGCGAGGCGACGCCCCTCGCGCCGCCCACCGCGCCCGCGGCGTCCACGGCGACGTCAGCGCCCAAAACCAAAGTCGTCTTTGTGACCGCCGGGGGAGCGCAGGCGGAGGCGGCGCTCGCCGTCATCCAAAGCGCCGCGCAGGAATTCGGATGGGTCTCCGACTGGGTGCAAGAGGCCGCGCCCTCCGCCGTGGAAACGGCGGCTCAATCCGGCGCGGCGGTGATTGTGCTGGACGGACCGGAACTGGAGCGGGGTGCGCGCGCCATCGCGGGCAATTACCCCGAGGCGTATTTCATCGGCCTGCATCCGGGCGAGGGGGATTTGCCCGCAAACATGCTGGCCTTCGGCGCGCCGCGCTACGACCAGGTGGGCTTCATCGCCGGGATGATCGCCGGGCTGACGACCAAAACCAAATTTGTCACTGGCATTGGCGATCCCCACTCAGCGGAAGGTCTGAAATATCTCAACGGCTTTGCCCACGGCGTGCGCTATGCCTGTCCTAAATGCCGGATTGAAGGCATTGACGTGACGATTCAATCCTCTCCGACGGGCCAGACTGCGGTGGTCTACGCCATCAGCGGCTGCGACGTGTTCTTCGCCGCGCCGGGCGCAGCCGGAAAAGAGGCGCTCGTCGCCGCGGCGCAGGAGGGCGCATGGGTCATCGGCTCTGACCGTGATACGCCCCTCACCCTCTTCGGCGGCCAGGCCCCCGAGGCGGAGAAAGTGCTGACGAGCGTTTATCTGGACCCCGGCGCGGCGCTGCGCAGCGCCCTCGCCGCGTTCCAGGCTGGCGCGCCGCCGAAAGGCCGTCAACCGCTGTCGGCCTCCACGGGCGCCATCCGCCTCGCGCCCTACAACGCTCCCTTAGAAGTTTTCTCCGCGCTCGACCGGCAAGTCATCGCCACCGCGCTTGGCCGCCTGGCCGATGGCTCGCTGGATACGGGGATTGATCCGGCGACAGGGGAGGAGAAATGACGCCTCTTGCCCTTCTTTCCTCACTGCGCTAGACTATGAATAGCGAATGACCAAAAGCGAGGTGCGCGATGTATCAGACGCTCAAGGGAACCGTGCGGCAGGGACGTATTGAGATTACCGAGAACGTCACCCTACCCGAAAATGCCACCGTGCTGGTGACTATCCTGGAAACTCCCCCAGCGCCCGTAAAGCGAGACTGGCAGGCAGAACTGGACAAGATTCATGCCCGCTTGCGCGCCAGTGGGCATAAGCCGCCTACCCCCCAAGAGGTTGCGGAGTATATTGCTGGCGAACGAAACAGTTGGAATGATTGAGTGATGCGTACTTTTCTTGACGCAGCGACGATCATTTATCTGAGTGAGATTCGTGTTGAAGTGATTTCCTGAGCCACGGCGATTGAGATTGCCGCCGTCTGCCGAGACACGGAACAAGAAAGCGGCCCACTTCACGCAGAGCCGCTTTTTGTTTCCTGGGGTTCGCCTACACGCCAGGCATGGGCGGCGGAGAGGGGGCCCCACCGGCCATGTTCTTGCCCGTCATCTGCCACCACAGCAATCCGCCGAGCGCGCCGAGGCCCGCCATCAACACGATCTCAAACAGGCCCAGACAACACGCGCCGCCAAAGACGCCGCCATAATACACTACGGGATCGTCGCTCGCCGACAACCCGAATTGCTCCAGCATCTGCCTCACGCTCTCCGGGCCGACGACGACGGCGTTGATCGCGCCGCCGATGAGATGCCCCACCAGCGCCCCGCCGCCGCCAATCGCCCCGGATCCCGCCCCGGCCTTGAGCGCGCTGTTTTGGGCCGAGGGCCTGTCGAACACGCCGTTCAGATAGCCGGCCCCGGCGCCAAGCAAGAGCGCAATACACGGCACACAGATCGGGGAGATCAGGCTGAAGCCTGCCGCGAGAAAGATGGCGATGGCGCCGGTGATGAGACCAGACTTGAGCATAGGCTATTGTTTTTCGTATGGCTGCCCGTCCGCCGCGGGCGGCGTGGCCCGGCCGATCAACCCGGCCAGCGCGATCATCGTGGCGACGTACGGGGCCATGAGCAGGAACTGCGAGGGGATGGGCACTTTGAGGATCGCCAGTTTGCCTTGCAGGGACTCGGCGAACCCGAAGATCAGGCTCGCGCCGAACGCGCCGAACGGCGTCCATTTGCCGAAGATCATCGCCGCGAGACTGATGAAGCCGCGCCCGGCGGTCATCAATTCGTCGAAGCGCCCCACCGAGCCGAGCGTGAAATAGGCCCCGGCGAACCCGGCGACCAACCCGCCCAGGACGACGTTGATGTAGCGCGTGCGGAACACGTTGATGCCGAGCGTGTCCGCCGCCTTTGGGTGCTCGCCCACTGCCCGGACGCGCAGTCCCCAGCGGGTGTAGAACAAGCCCACGTGGACGACGATCAGCAGAATGTACGCGCCATAGGTGAAGAGGTTCGCATCAAAGAAAATTCCGCCGAGGAATGGAATGTCGGAGAGCAGGGGCAGCGGGTAAGCCTTGAACGTGCCGGCGTTGTTCAACTCCTGATAGACTTGCAAGAACTTGCTCGAGATGAAACTGGTGATGCCGGTTGAGAAAATGTTGATGACCACGCCGCTGATGATCTGATCCACCTTGTAGCGAATGGACAGCACGCCGTGGACGAAGGCCAACGCCGCGCCAGTGAGCATGGCGGCCAGCACGCCCATCCACAAACTCTGGGTGACGCTCCCCACCAGCGCCCCGACCATAGCCCCGCTCAACATCATGCCTTCGATGGCGATGTTCACCACCCCTGCGCGCTCGCACAAGATCCCCGACAGCGCTCCCAGCGTGAGCGGCACAGCCCGCGACACCATCGTTTTGAGCATCCCGGCCAGGTTGATGGACTCCCCGCGCGTGGCCCAGGTGAGAAACGAGAAGATGAAGAACAGCGCCACGAGGCCAAGCATCACGCTGGTCGCCCGGCCAAACCCCCGCGCCAACTGGTACGCGCCGATGGCGGCCGAG
>DATDRS010000125.1:0-6617 GCA_035291605.1 Anaerolineales bacterium
TCGTAAAATGCAGCCTGTCACCCTGAGCAACGCGAAGGGTCTCTACCCCAATCAGGCGCAAAACACGATTAGCCGGAGATGCTTCGCTTCGCTCAGCATGACAGTTCAAGGTTGCTGACCATTTAAGAAACAGTCTCTAAGCGGCGCACCCTGAGCGGAGCGTTAGCGAAGTCGAAGGGCCACCTTCGCCCCAGAACTGACATACACCCCTTCGCCCACCTGACTTGACGGAGCGGCTCAGAGACCATAGACTTTGTCCGGAATAAGGTTTTGGCGTTTAGAGGCGCGCACCATGATCAAACCCTTCCTCCTCCTCACCCGGCCGTTCATGAGCGCCATGCCCGCCCTGGCGACGGTCATCGCCGTCCAGATCGGTTCCCCGGGGCAGGCGCTGAGCTGGCCCGCGCTCACCCTGGGCGCGGCGAGTGCGTGTCTGTCGGCCGGCTCCATGGTCATCAACGACTGGTTCGACGCCGAGATTGACAAGATCAACAAGCCCACCCGGCCCATTCCCTCGGGGCAGGTTAGCAAGACGCACGCCCTGGTGTTTGCCCTGGCCCTCTTCGCCGCGGGCCTGGCCAGCAGCCTCGTCGTCCGTTACGACCTGGCCGTCAGCGCTGGCATCGTGATTCTCTTGAGCGCGGCGTATTCGTGGTTCCTCAAGCGCTTTCTCCTGGTCGGCAACGTGCTCGTGGCTGCGGTCAGCAGTTACCCTCTCTTCGCCGGGGGCCTATTGACCCACGGGTTAAGCAAGCTCGTCATCCCCATCGCAGTCACATTTATTTTCATTTTCGGCCGCGAGATTCTCAAAGACGTCGAAGACACGCAGGGCGACGCGCGGTTTGGCGTGATGAGCATTGCCAACCGGTGGGGAGTTGGCCCGGCGGTTTACGTGGGCCTGGCGCTGATGAGCCTGGCCCTCCTGGTGGCGATAGGACAGTATCTGCTCAAGATCAACGACGAATGGTTTTTGATCTGCCTGGGGCTGGCCCTCGTGCTCGACGGCTGGCTGGCGTATCGCCTGCTGCGTGACCGGTCGGAGCGCAATGTGGCGAAATCGCTCGACCTCTCGGCGATCATCCTGCTCATCGGCAGTTTCGCCTTCGTCACTGGCCTGCGCTAACCCGCATGGAGTCGCTATGCTTCAGACCATGGCCCTGCCAGCGCCGCCGACGGCTGCTTACCCGCGCCTATCTCTATCAAAGTGACAGGGCTCAATCGTGAATGGGGCGCTGCTCTGGATGGAGCCAAGGTGGGTATGCCCTCCGAGTTCTTCGACGTGATGATTGTGGGCAGCGGGCCGGCCGGGACGTCAACTGCCCTACACTTGCTCCAGCGCGACCCGGCCTGGGGCAGCCGTCTGCTGATCCTGGAAAAGGAACGCCACCCGCGCGAAAAACTTTGCGGCGGCGGCCTGACGCGCTATGGCGAGTCCTTGCTGGGCGAGTTAGGCGTGCTGCCGCTCGGCGTCCCGCACGTGAACATCCGCGAAGTGCGCCTTCGGTTCGAGGAGCTGACCCTCGTCATCCACCGCGATCCGATCTTCCGGATCGCGCGGCGGGCGGAATTTGACGCGTGGCTGATCGCCTGCGCCCGCGACCGGGGCGCGCGCCTGCACGAGGGTGAGGCCGTGACCGGTATTGAGATGCGCCGCGACCACGTGAGGGTGACGACGACGCACGCGTGCTATCACGCCAAAGTGCTGGTCGGCGCGGATGGGTCCAAGGGAATGGTGCGCGTCCTGGCTGGCCTGGAGGGGCCGAGCCGGGCGGCCCGGCTGTTAGAAGTGATTACGCCCGAAGACCCGGCCACCACCCCGGAGTTCGTCCAGCAATTTGCCACGTTTGACTTCACGCCGATGAAGCACGCCCTGCAGGGCTATTACTGGGACTTCCCCTCGCTGGTGGGCGGACGCGCCCACATGAATCGGGGCCTTTTCGACGCGCGCGTGCAGCGGCATCGGCCGCGCGCGCCGCTCAAACATCTGCTGGCGCAAAATCTGGCAGCCCGCGCGCGCTCACTCACGGATGTGGAACTGCAAGGTCATCCCTTGCGCTGGTTTGATAGGCAAGGGCCTTTCAGCCGTCCCCACGTGTTGTTGGTCGGAGACGCGGCGGGCGTGGACCCGCTGTGGGGGGAGGGCATCTCGTTTGCGCTGGGCTACGGCAAGGTCGCCGCGCAAGCCATCGAGGCGGCTTTCCATTCAGGCGATTTCTCATTCCACGATTACGGTCGGCGGATTCTGGCCGACCCGCTCGGCCGGACCCTGCGCCTTCGCCGCTTCGTCGCCGATCTGCTCTACCGCAGCCCAGGCCGCCGGGTATGCCGGCTCCTGCTGAACGCTATCCCCCTGGTTGTATCGCTTCGGCTTTTCCCCATGAAAAACGACATCTGCTATATCCGCCGCTCGGCCTGACCATCGCCTCCGTTTTCCGGTTTCGGTTAGATCAGCAGACCGTGCACAAAGTCCGCCACTTGCGCGTTGTAGCGATCCGCATGTAGCAGGTTGTAGTTATGCCCGCAACCTGGATACAAGACCAACCGGCTGTTGGGGATGAGCGCCGCCATTTCCCGTTGAAGCCGGGCGCTGAAGATGCGATCCTCCTCGCCCCCGGCGATGAGCGTGGGGCAGGCGATACGGGGCAGGAGCGGGCGATTGTCTACCATGAGCATCCCCTCGAAGATGTGCACCAGCCTCCCCGGGTAACGCGGGCCTTTGGTCAGACGCAACAGGGGACGGAGGGGCCGATACCCCGCCGCCGGCTGCGGGTGGATAAAGTGCTCCAGCGCGCTCCAGGCCAGTTCCGCCCATTGGCCTTGTCGGGCCAGTTCGGCCCAGCGCTGAAACACGGCCCGCATTTGATCGTCAGCGCGATGCGCCGTGTTCAACAGGATCAGGCCGCTCACTCGCTCCGGCTGTTCAGCGGCCATGTACTGACCAATCGGCCCGCCCGCCGAGTTGCATTCCAAAACAGCCGGCCCCCACCCCAGACGCTCGATAGCCCAGAAAAAATCGGCGGCATATTGCTCCAGGCTATACCCGGCCGGGAGGGGGTGGCGGCGGCTGATCGCCAATAGCCGCTGCGTCCGGGCGCGTCGGCGATAGAGCCAGGCCAATGACCGGGCCGAGTCGGCCACCGTGGCCACTCCATCACTGCCCCCAGGGAGGAGCACGATGGGGAGCGGGCCATTCCCGATGGCGACGAACGGAATTTCCGCGCCGTCCGGGGTGGCGAGAGCGCCTTTGCGATAGGGAGGCAGGAACCCCATGATGGGCATATTTTACCCGACCGGGAGGCGTTGCCCAACGATCAACAGTTGTATCCGTTGACTACTGCTTCGCCTTGAACGTAAACGCGCTATGGTGATACTGAATGCGTCCGTTGAGCAGGCCGAGGATGTCGCTCCCATCCATCACCGAGCCGGTCGAGCCGGCGGCGCTCCAGGTGAACATGCGCACCTTGTCCTGCGTGACCGTCGGCGTGACCGTGAATTTGGCGTCGGGCAGCATGGCGAACAGGCCGACGTAGAACGCCCGGATGGCCGCCGCGCCGATGACGGTGCTCTGCGCGGTGACGTGCCCGGCGTTGGCGTTGTAGAGCGAGGCGACCAGATCGGGATTGTGCGCGTTGAGCGCGGTGAGGTATTGATTGACGATGTCGCCCGTGAGGACAGGGGTGGGCGGGGCCGATACCACGACCGGAGCGGGTGCAGCAGCGGCGGCGGGCGTCCCCGGCCACTGGAAACTCGCGATGGCGTCCCATTCGGCGGTGAAGTTCAGCTTCCGCGGGTTGTGGGCTTCGTTCCCGCGCAGGCCGAGGTGGTCCCACGCCCAGAAGTTAGCGCCGGGGAATCCGAGGGCCGCGCATCGCTTGATGAAGTCTACGAGGTCCTGCGCGGTGGGCCGCCAGTCGTGCTCGAAGAAGGTCGGGCCGATGGGGATGAACGTCAGTTTGGGCGCGAGCGCGGAGAATTCCTGGGAGGACCGGTCGAGCTGGGCGACGGAGTTATGCGCGCCGATCCAGTAGACCTGCGGCATGTCGAGGTCAATCCTGGCGCGGAAGGAGTTCCACGCGAAGCCCCGGTGGACGGTGGGGAATTTCCACGCGGCGAGCGCCAGGGGCAGGTCGGGCAGGTTGTCGCGCATGATCTTCATATAGGCCGCGGCCTTGTTGTGGCGGTCGAGGATCGTCTCGTACTCGCGCTCGGCGTCAATCACAAAGCCCTGCAGGCCGGCGGGGATCAACTGCTTGATGCGCTTGACGTTGCCCACTGCCTCCAGCTCCCAGTACTTCTGCTTCCCGGCGTCGCGCGCGGGCGGGTCGCCGTAGATGTAGTTCCAGCCCCACACGTCCAGCCCGGCCTGGCGGAGTTTGGGGATAAGCTCGAGCGCGGTGTCGCGCCGCTCCCAGATCTGGTAGGCGTCGTCGCCATCGGCGATTTTGAGGACGACGTGCGTGAACCCGGCGCTCTTCGCCCGCGCCACAATCACGTCGAGGTCGCCGCTCTCGCAGTTCGTCGTCTTCCAGATCCAGATGCCTTTGCCTTTGAGGTTATGGGCAGTCACGGTGACCTCCTGTTACGCGGAGATTGTAGATGAAGTTGGGGATTTGGCAACTACGTCAACGGATGAGCCGGATCAAAAGTTCTTTGCCACGAAATACACGAATTGGCGCGAATTTTCCGTGTCATTCATGGCGAAAGAAACATGCACCCGATCCAGCCGCGCCCGGTGCCGCGCGCTGGCTGGGGATGCGTTGCCTTTTCTAATCACAACACCACGGCAGATTCTCTACTCGTCCATATGACGAAGTGCCCTGATTGCTATGCGTATCTCAGCAAGCACCTGCTCAAGATTATTACCGATATCGACGAGCGGAATCGCAGCTGCTCCGCCAATAGCCATCATGACAGGATCTTTTCCAAGAATCGCTGTAAGCCGCTGTCTGTAGTTTGTGGCTACTTCCGGGCCTACACCAGCATTCAGTGTCCATCGGCCAAGCCATCCTATATAGAATGTCGCGTTCTTCGTTACGACAAATACGGTCGAGCGATTTCCAGTGTTTGGGTCCTTCACGCGAACGGAGACAGAAGCCTCTCCAGGCTTTATTTCCGCTCCCAGTTTTTGTGCGTAGTCGAACAGGGTTTGGGCAACGGCTGCGCTCTCATCACCAGCTTTTTGAATTTCCTTGATCAGAGCCTCCATCTCCATTTTGTCACGACGGCTCTTCTTTGATGAAGTCTCCTCTTCAATGCTGACCTTGGCCGGCAGGTAGTCACCTTCAGCGTTTTGAACTTCTACTTTTATCGTTATTCCTTGTTCTGCCGTAATCAACGCCACCACATGAGGGATAAAGATGTGATGGGTGCCATTGGAGAAAATGGCAAGGGCCATGAGGGCGACGTCTACTGAGATAAGGGGATCGAGTTGGCCCTTTAGATACTTGACATACTCTATCAGCCGTGGCTGGATGCGGTCCCCGCAGATCAAGAGCAGAAAATTGGCATCATGCAGCGCTTGTCTGACTAAATCATCGTTTGCATCAAGCCACACGCGATGCTTATTATCTGGCAGAAGTCCTGAAAGTCCGTCTAGGTCAGTCTCACGAAGCGCTTTGGCATAGTCGAGTATCTGTCCAAGAACCTCCCGGCGGGCTTCTGGATTCCGAAACAGCTTGTCCTCAACTATTACGAAACGTCGGAAAATTTCGCTTTCTTGTTCGACTTCAGCAAAGAGGGCATCAATTGAAAGGATCTTGCCCAAATGAAGAAGAGCAGAGCCCTCATCAATGATGTCTGCTTGTCGAAGAGCATCAGCTATGGAGTTTCGATGGGTGACGATCAGCTTATCGTAGTCACCTTCTGACAAGACGCGGCCTGCAATAGCACCTTTTGACTCAAGCCGAGGGACAGTTCCAGCACTCTGAAGTTTGTCGTTGAGAAGGATGAGTTCGTTGGGAAGAATATTCATCTGCAACCCTCCAAGTCATCACTTTAGAATTTGTTGATGATGCCACACAGCCGACCCTCATTTAGCCCGATTATATGACTGTCCGGGGTGAGGGGCGAATTACTCGAACCCCCATCCCCGGCCCTTCCCCCGTCGCGGCCCTTCGACGGCGCTTCGCTCCGCTCAGGGTGCACGCGACAGGGGAGGGGAGTCTACCGTCCCTTCCTCCGTTCGGGCTTTTCCGAACGGGGGCCCCCATTCGGGGGCATGTGGCCAGGGTGAGGGGCTATCCGCTGATAACCCTTACCTCGTGCCTCTCCCCATCCTCCTCCACCCTCACGGTCAGCAATCTATCTTCCCACTGCGCCTTGATTGGCTGGCCGTCTAAAAACGCTTTGCCTTGAGGCAGGGCGTGGAAGGCGAAGGCCCAGTGTGAGCGCCCGGTTGTGTATCGGCCTTTGCCCGGCCCCCACCGGAGCGTGATGCCATCGGAGTTGGCTTGAACGCGGAAGGACGTGATGCGCCGCTCGCCGCGTGTGTACGCCCCTGTCTCGCCGTCGTCCTCGTAATAATCCAGTTGCCCCTTGCCCGGCCAGATGTGCAGGGTGAGGCTGGCGCGGTCAATCGCGCCCGTGTGCTGGGCCAGCGGCCACATGGGGAGGATGGC
>DATDRS010000126.1:0-6107 GCA_035291605.1 Anaerolineales bacterium
GTGGAAGAGGGCATTGGCGTCGCTTTCGTCTCCGAGCTGGCGGCGGCGCGCGGGCTGGCTGCGGGCCGCATCAGGCAGGTGAACGTCGAGGGGCTGGAGTTGAGCCGCATGATCTACATCGCCCGCAGCACGCGCTCCCCGCTCACCCGCGCGCAGGAACGCTTCTGGGCGTTTGCGCAGGAACATCGGCCCGACCTGGCCTCCCAATTAAGCAAGACCATCTCCGGCCTCAAAGCGGCGCTGGCCTGAGGCCGATGGAGCATCGCCGGTTGTGAGCGGATCACTCTCTAACCTGTTCGTCTACTTTATCTACGGCCTGTCCTTCTTTTGCATGGGGCTGGCGATCCTGCTGGAGAGAGGGCGCGGCGCCGACGCGCGGCTGCGCCACGCGCTGCGGCCGCTGGCTGGTTTCGGGCTGGTCCACGGCGTTCATGAATGGCTGGAGATGTTTCAGGGGGTGCAGATACTGCCCGGGCAGGCGGCCAACCAGCTGGCGTGGGAGGCTCTGCGGCTTGCACTGCTGGCGTTTTCCTTTCTTTCCCTCGCGGCGTTCGGTTCTTCACTTTTGTCTCCGACCGAGCAGTTCCAGCGCCTCAGCCTCACCGTCCCGCTCGTGCAGGTGACGGCGTGGGGCCTCGGCCTGTTCATCATGCGCGGCTATTTTTCGCTGGACAATGGCCTATGGGAAGTGGCGCACGTGTGGACGCGCTACGTGCTGGCGATCCCGGCGGCGCTCCTCGCCTCGGCGGGGTTGGTGGCGCAGCAGCGCGCTTTCCGCCAGGCGGGGCTGGTGGGCTTCGGGCGGGACAGCCTCTGGGCGGCGGTCGCTTTCGCCTGGTATGGCCTGGTCGGGCAGACTTTCGTCCAGCCGAGTCCCCTGCCGCCGTCCAACGTGTTCAACGCCGCCCTCTTCCTGCGGTTGTTCGGCTTCCCCATCCAGTGGGTGCGCGCCGCCGCCGCGCTAGTGGCCGCGATTTTCGTCATCCGTTTCCTGCGCGCCTTCGAGGTGGAGACCCAGCGCCGGATCGCAGAGCTCCAGGCGGCCCGGCTCGAAGAGGCGGAGCGACGCGAGGCGCTGCGGGGGGAGCTCCTCCGCCGCGTCGTCGCCGCCCAGGAGGCCGAGCGCCAGCGCATTGCACGGGAATTGCATGACGCCACCGGGCAGGCGCTCACCGCGCTGGGATTGGGCCTGCGCGGCGCAGCCAATACGCTGAGGCAGAACGTGGATCAGGCCGCCCAGCAACTACGTCATCTGGAGAACCTGACTGCGAGCACGCTCGACGAGCTGCGCCATCTGATTGCGGATCTGCGCCCTTCGCATCTCGACGACCTCGGCCTGGGCGCGGCGATCCGCTGGTATGGTAAAGAGTTGCAGACCCGCGCGGGATTGGAGGTCTCGGTGGAAGTCGCCGGCGATCAGCAGGCGTTGACCCCGGTGGTCAACATTGCGCTGTTCCGCGTGACGCAGGAGGCGCTGACGAACGTGGTCAAACACAGCGGCGCGCAGAAAGCCTGGGTGCGGCTGCACTATGGCGAGCGAGAAGTCCACTTGCAGGTGGAGGATCACGGCTGCGGGTTCGACGCGGCGAAGCCGCCCGCCCCGAACCGGTCGCCGTGGGGCCTGCTGGGGATGCAGGAACGCGCGGCGCTGCTGGGCGGGAGTTTCACCGTGCGGTCGGCGCCGGGGCAGGGCGCGTGCGTCGAAGTCGTGATCCCGTATCAGCCGTTGGAGGCGACATGACCATTCATCTCTTGCTCGTTGACGACCACGTGGTGGTGCGCTCCGGCCTGCGAACGCTGCTGGAGCCGGAAACCGACATCGAGATTGTGGGCGAGGCAGGCGCGGCCCGCGAGGCGCTGGAACTGGTGAAACAGTTGCAGCCAGAAGTCGTGTTGATGGACATCGGCCTGCCGGACCAGTCCGGGATTGAGGCCACGCAGGCCATCAAGCGCGCCTGGCCGGGGGTGGCCGTCGTCGCGCTGACGATCCACGAGGACGAGGAGTACTTTTTCCAGATGCTTCACGCCGGGGCCAGCGGATACGTCCCCAAACGCGCCGCGCCGGAGGAGCTGATTACGGCGGTGCGCACCGCAGCGGCGGGCGAAATCTATTTGTATCCGTCGCTGGCGAAGCTGCTCGTGCGAGACTACCTCAGCGGCAACCGCGAGGCGGCCTCAACGAATGCGTTGGACGAGCTGACGGAACGCGAGCGGGAAGTCCTGGCCTATCTCGCCGAGGGGTCGAGCAACCAGGAGATCGCGGAGGCGCTGGTGATCAGCCCGAAGACGGTGGCCCGGCACCGTGAGAACATCATGCACAAGCTCAACCTGCACTCGCGCGCCGACCTGGTCAAGTACGCGATCCGCAAGGGGATCATTCAGGCGTAGATTGTCAGTTGACGCATCTCAGCGGCTCGGCGTCGGGAACGCCGGGCCGTTTTTATTTTGGAGATGGGGTGAATGCCCCATTTGCGCTGCCCCAGATGGGGTGAATCACCCATCCCGGCGGGCCGTGCGTGGGGCAGGTGCAGTGCCCCATAAATCGGGCGCGCGTCCAATTTACGTCGCCCGCCGGGAGGCCTAAAGTGTAGGCAGAGATTAGTTGATCCGCCGGAATAAGGAAGGAGGCTGCCATGACCGCCCTGCTCACACTCTTGGTTCTCACGCTGCTCAGGCTGGTGATCCCGTTCGGCCTGTTGCTGTTGATCGGCACGCTGGTGGAGCGGAGGGAGGCGCTGTACCGGAGGCTGGCGTGATGGAGCCGCTGTTCACTCTGCTCACGGTCTTAATCGGCCTGCTGCTGCGCATGGGCCTGCCGCTAGGGGCGACGGCCCTGATCGTCTGGCTTCTCCGCAAGCTGGATGCCCGCTGGCAGGCGGAGGCGCGTGAGGCCCGGCGGCAGGCGCTGTTCGCGCTCGCGCAGGCGCAGCCGGGCGCGCCGTGCTGGACAGTGCGCAATTGCCCCGAGGCGCTGCGCGCGCGCTGTTCGGCCTACGCCCGGCGCGATATCCCCTGCTGGCAGTTGTTCCGTGACCCGCAGGGCCACTTGAAGCCGGCCTGCCTGGATTGTGAAGTCTTCCGAAACGCACCCGCCCTTGCATTGGCGTGAGATTACAGGATTGAGGAGACGCCCTATGAGACGCTGGACATTTCAACTTTCAGTCGGGTTGATCTTTGCTCTGCCGCTGGCGCTGTTGACCTTTGCCCTGGCGCAGGCGAAACCCCTCCGGGAGGCCGAGGCGCCGCCAGCGCCAGAGTGCCAGGACTGCCATGCGCAATTTCAGGCCGTCTGGGCCTCCGGCGCGCATGCGAAGGCTCTCAGCGACCCGGTCTTCAAATCTGCCTGGGATGCCCAGGGTAATCCTAGAGACTGCCTGACGTGCCACACCACCGGCTATGACCCGGCCACGGGCATGTATCAGGCCGAGGGCGTCACCTGCGAAGCGTGCCACGACCCGGTCAGTTCGAACCACCCCCTATCACCGGCCTCGATGAGCCGCTCGGCGAGCCTGTGCGGCAATTGTCACCAGGACACTTACTTCGAGTGGCAGGCGAGCAAGCACGGTCAGAGCGATCTGACGTGCGTGAGCTGCCACGACCCGCACGCGAACAGCCTGCGGGCCGCCGACGCCTCGAGCCTGTGCGCTTCCTGCCACGGGACGCGGGTGCGGGCCTTTGCCCATTCCAACCACTCGACCCAGGGGCTGACCTGCACCGATTGCCACATCGGAGACGCGAACGGCGAGGACGTCGTCATGGGGAAGGGGCAGCACAGCCACACTTTCGAGGTCAACCTGGGCAAGTGCACCAAGTGCCACGAACACGAGATCCACAACCCGGCCGCGGCGATGCTGATTGCCGGGGGCACGCCGACGCCCGTCCCGCCGGACTCGATGTCCTCAGGCCATCCCGCCACGGTGGATACGGAGCCGAAGCCGGTGAGTCCGGTTGGGTTCGCCGTCTTCACCGGGTTGATCGGCCTGGCCTTCGGGATCATCCTGGCCCCGTGGCTGGAGCGCGGGTTTCACCGCCTCCGCAAGGTTGAGGAGCGACGAGAGGTGCGGCCATGACGAAGGTCTTCAACGGTAGAAACCCGGTTTCTCCGAGAAACGGGGTTTCTGAAGCTTCTTCTAAAGAAAAGGTCGGGCGGCGCAGTTTTCTCAAGGCATTGGCCGCCGCCGTCACCGCGGCCGCGGCCCTTCGGTTGAGCCAGCGAGCGACGAAGGCCTCCGAGCCGGTCGGGTCCAGTCCGCACAAGTGGGCGATGGTGATCGATCAGGGCAAGTGCGTGGGCTGCGGTTACTGCACGCTGGCCTGCCGCGCGCACAACGACGCGCCGCCCTCTATCTCGTGGAACAAAGTCATCCCGGCGGGCAAGGTCGGGAACCGCGAGGTCTTCCTCCCGCGCCCCTGCCAGCACTGCGAGCACGCGCCGTGCGTCGAGGTCTGCATGGTCGGCGCGAGTTACCACCGGGCCGACGGGATCGTGATGATGGACTACGACAAGTGCATCGGCTGCCGCTACTGCGAGGTGGCCTGCCCCTATGGCGCGCGCGCCTTCAACTGGGAGGCGTTCACCGGCCCGAATCCGGTGGTGCCCATGTGGGGAGAGCCGGAAGTGGAGCGCCGCCCGCGCGGCGTGCCGGAGAAATGCTCGTTCTGCTATCAGCGGATTGACCGGGGCCTGGCGCTGGGCCTGAAGCCGGGCGTGGACCCGGAGGCGACGCCCGCGTGCGTGGTGGCCTGCCCGATGAAGGCGCGCGCCTTCGGCGACCTCAACGACCCTGAGTCCGAAGTGAGCCGGCTGCTCGCCGCGCACTCTTCATATCGCCTGCGCGAGGACTTAGGCACAGCCCCGCGCGTGTACTATCTCCCCGCGCGCCAGGAGGTGTCGGGATGATGAAGAATATCCGTGGTAGAGGTAAGGGCGCGCAGCTGCGCGCCCCTACAATCACGTTGTTTCAATGGTGGCTGGCGGTCCTCGCCGTCGTCATGGTCCTCGGCGCCGGCGCGGGGCTGGTGGTGTTCGCGAAAGGCCTGGTCGTCACCAACCTGACCGACCTCGTGCCATGGGGGCTGTGGATCACGCTCGACCTGTCGTCCATCGCCATGAGCGCGGGCGCGTTCCTGCTATGCGCCGCCGTGTATCTGCTGGGCCTCAAGGAGTTCCAGCCGGTCGCGCGCACGGCCACGTTCGTCGGGCTGATCGGTTACAGCATGGCGATGCTGTGCCTCCTGCTCGACATTGGCCGCCCCGACCGCTTCTGGCACGCCTGGGTGTTCTGGAACCCGCACTCGGTGCTGTGGGAAGTGACGATGTGCATCACGCTGTACTTCACGGTGCTGGTGCTGGAGACCGCGCCCATCGTCGGCCAGGCCGGGTGGATGCAGCGGCGCTGGCCGCGCCTGGCGCAGACGCTCGTGAGCGTCCATCACTACGCCCCGGTCTTTGCGGTGATCGGCCTCGGATTGTCGCTGCTGCACCAGTCGTCGCTGGGCGCGACCTACGGCGTGCTCAAGGCGCGGCCCATCTGGTCCCGGCCCGACCTCTCGGTGCTGTTCATCGCCTCGGCCATGGCGGGCGGCCCCTCGCTGGTCGTCTTCGTCTCGATGCTCACCGCGCGCCTGACGCGCCAGGCGCACATCAAAGATGAACTGCTCGAAAAACTCTCGCTCTTCATCGGCTGGGTGCTGGTCGGGTACCTGTACTTCCGGTTTTGGGATGCATTCTCGATGACGTACACCTACCTGCCAGGGCGCACCGAGGGCCTGACTCTGCTTACGAGCGGTGAACTGGCCTTCAACTTCTGGGTGGGCGAAATCCTGCTGGGCGCGGCCATCCCGATCATCCTCCTGCTCACCGCGCGCCTGCGCCGCATCCCCTTGCTGCGGATGATCGCGCTCGCGCTCGTCGTTGGCGGGGTGGTGGCCTATCGCTGGGACACGAACCTCGTCGGGCAGCTGGTCATGCTCACCTACCTGCCGCAGGAGATTGCCGCCCGCTACACCGACTACGTCCCGTCGCTGATCGAGTTTCTCAGCGGCGCGGGGATCGTGGCCTACGGCCTGCTCGCCTTCACCCTCGGCGCGCGGTATCTCAACATCGT
>DATDRS010000127.1:0-2508 GCA_035291605.1 Anaerolineales bacterium
AAATGTGCTTGTCATCCAGCACGAAGCGCTTCTTTAGGCAGACGCTTGCGGAGCTGGCGGCGTACCCTTCGCGCAATTTTCACGGCATTGCGGGCTTCAGTCAGCGGAATGGCCTCATAATCGCCCGGATACCGCGTGACGGTGGCATAATCGGTCAGGCGTTGTTGTTCGTCTGGCGTCAAGTCCGGGCGCACGCCAGCAGGCAGGCGGAGCAACAGTGAACCCAATTGGTGTGTCCAGGGAAAGTCGCGCTCGTGGTAGACCAACAGGGCCTTCAAGTATTTCTCCACGCACTGCTGCGCGTGATAGCAGACGGTATCGGTCGGGCACCGCTTGCCCAATTTGAGCACATGTGCGGCGTTGGTCAAATCGTTCTCGGCTTTCTGCGCTCACTCGCGCGCAACGCGCAAAGTCTCGGGATCAGCGGCGAACATAGAGGACTTTGCCCTCGCGCAAAGCGGGCCGGATGATCGTTCCGGGGAGATTGCGCCGCCGTTTCACCTCTTCGGGGGTAGCGACGATGATGTCGAAAGGCACCAGGAAATCGTGCAGGGCCACGCGCATGGCAATCTGCACTTCACGCTTGCGGCCGACCACTGGCGTTACCACCAGCAAGTCCACATCGCTGTCCGGCCCCGCCGTGCCGCGCGCGTGCGAGCCGAACAGGATAATCTGATCTGGCTTGAAACGGCGGGCCAACCGCCGCGCCATTTTGTCAATAAGGCGAGGCGTGATTGGTCTGGCCTTTACTACGCCTCTGGTTCGACGGATTGTCATGGGGCTATTTTAGCGCGGTTGCGAACAAAGACCTAATGATACGTCCCCATCCGCTCCATCCATTGAAAAGAGTCACGGCCTTAACGTCACCTCCACCGACGCCAGGTGCGTGACGCCCCCATCGCGCGGCGAGGCGTCGAAGACGACGACGCGCCCCGGCGTTTGCGCCTGGACGGTGTATTTCACCTCCGCCGCGAACGGGCCGGGCTGGCCGGCGTCGGGCGAGTTCACGAAGGCCGTGCCCATGCTGAGGGCGTTGTCCTTCGTCCCGCAGATGAAGTCGGGTTCGCCTGAGCCGCCCTCGCCGCAGATCGCCACGCCCAGTTGGCTCTCGAACACGTAGTCCGAAAAACCGGTGATGCGGGCGACGCCGCCGCTGAGCGTGGCCAGCAGCGTCGGCGCGAAGATGGCGATCTGTTCGGGGTGCGGCTGGCCGGCGCGGAGGGAAGGACTGCCCGCCGCGAGCAAGGTGACCTCGACGCTCGCCAGGTGCGTGAGGCCGCCGTCGCGCGCGCTGGCGGCATAGACCGAGATGCGCCCCGGCTGGTCGGAGAGCACGTGGAAGGGCACGTCGGCGCTGAACGGGCCGCGCTGGCCCGCCTCGGCGGCGATCTGAACCGCCGTCGTCGAGAGGAACTTGCCCTCGGCGTCCGAAATCTGCACGACGAGCGATTGCTCGAAGGCCGGGTTTGCCTCGCCCGCGACGTGGACGGTGGAGATGACTGCCGAGCCGGCGCCCGGCTCGAGGATGAGGATGGCTTCCACGCCGCGCGCCTCCGGACCGGATGCGAGCGTGGGCGCGGGCCCGGGCGTGTAGGTGACGAACGGCAAACCGGGGAACGGCGATTGGAACTGCGCCGCGCACACCGGGCCGGGGGCAACCTCCGCCCACGGCGCCGCCGGGATTTGCAGCGCCTGGCCGGGCGTGAGCGGCGCGTTCGGGTCGAGCCTGTTCGCCTCGGCAATCGCCGCGGGATGGACGCCGTAAGCCCGCCCGATGCAGAAGAGCGTCTCGCCCTGCTGCACGGTGTGCTGGCCGAGAATAGCGCCAGGGGTGAGCGGCGTGGGTGTGGGTGGTTCCTGCGGGATGCCCGGCTCAGGTGTATTGGTCGGCGGAGGAAGCGTCGAGAGCGGTTGCGTCGGCGCCTGGGTAGGCTGAGGCAGAGCCGTGAGCGTCGCCGCTACCGATGTCCCCACCCGATCCACTCGCGGCCCGCAGGCTGAGACGGTCAGGAGCAAAACGAGGCTGAGCGCGATTTTGCGATGCATGGTCTTCACCCCAGCGAACTCCACACCTCCAGCTTGGACTTCACCCGGCGGATGATCTCGTCGGTGAATTCCGAGGTCGTAGATTGCCCCCCGAGGTCGGGCGTCTTGACGCCCTCGAACACGGCCTCGAAGACCGCCTCGTAAATCGCTCGCGAGGCGCGGTCGGCCTCGGGCGCGCCGAAGTAGGTGAGCAGGGCCGCACCGGCCAGGATCATCGCCATCGGGTTGGCGATGTTCTTGCCCTGCAGACTGGGCGCCGTCCCGTGCGGCGCCTCGGCCATCACCACCTTCACCTTCAGCGAAGCGGGGTCCAGCGCCAGGACGAGCGACTCCGATCCCGCGATCGTGCCGAACATTTGCAGGACGAGGTCGGAGATCAGGTCGCCGTCCCGGTTGAGGGTGGGGATGACCAGCGCCTCCCCGGACGTCGCCAGCAGCAGTGCGAGCGTCGCGTCAATCAAC
>DATDRS010000128.1:0-21081 GCA_035291605.1 Anaerolineales bacterium
CACCCAGCACATGCCTATGACCGACCTCTGGACCATCACCGAAGACGCCTTCGACGCGGCGAAACAGCACCACCAAGAGACCATCTTCACCCTCGGCAATGGCTACCTTTCGACGCGCGGGGCGTTTGAGGAGGGCCGCCCGGGCGACCGGCGGACCACTTTCATTCACGGCGTTTTTGACGCCGCGCCGATTGTGTTCACCGAGCTGGCCAATGCGCCCGACTGGCTGCCGTTCACCGTCCACTTGAACGGCGAACGCTTCTCGCTGGACGCCGGCGTGGTCGAGTCTTTCACCCGGGCGTTGGATTTGCGGACAGGGACGCTTAGCCGCGCGGTGCGCTGGCGCTCGCCTGCCGGCCTCGCGGCGACAATCGCTTTTGAGCGTTTCGCCTCCCTGGCTGACCCGCATCTGTTATTTATTCGCTGCAAGGTCAGGCCAGAATTCGCGGGCTTTGTCGAGTTCCGCGCCTCGCTCAACGGCAACGCCGACAACGAGGGCCTGGCCCACTGGCATCGGGTAGGGCAGGGGGCCGAAGCGCGGCCTGACGCGCGCTCGGCGACCGCCTATCTGCACTGCCGCACACGCCGCTCCAGGATCGGCTGGGCCGGGGCCATGCGGCTGGTAGGCGTTGCAGGCCGCCGGCTGAGCGCGGCCTGGTGGGACGCGGAGAACACGCCGACTCTCACGCTCAAAATGAAGGCCGCGCCGGGCCGAACGTTGATCGTGGATAAACGAGTGGCTGTCTTCACCTCGCGCGACCTGCCAGAGGATCAGATCGTGCAGGCGGCCATGGATCGCGTGAACAGCGTGACGGACTGGCCCGCCGCGCTGAAGGACCATGCAGAGGCATGGGCCAAAGAGTGGGAGCGTACGGACGTGGTGATAGAAGGCGACGACGAGGCGCAGATCGCCATCCGCTTCAACCTGTTCCAGATGCTCATCGCCGCGCCGCGCCACGACGACCGGGTGAGCATCGGGGCCAAGACGCTCTCCGGGTTTGGCTATCGCGGGCACGCCTTCTGGGACACAGAAGTCTTCATGCTCCCATTGTTCACCTACACCGCGCCGCACATCGCCCGGAACCTGCTCAACTACCGCTATCGCAACTTGCCCGGCGCGCGCGCGAAGGCGAAGGCCAACGGCGTCGAAGGAGCGCAGTTCCCGTGGGAGAGCGCGGACACGGGCGAAGAAGTCACGCCCACCTGGCTTCCGCACTTCGCCGACCGGGCCAAACTCGTCCGCATCTGGACGGGCGACATCGAGATCCACATCTCCGCCGACGTCGCCTACGCCGCGTATCAGTATTGGAGATTGACGGGCGATGACGAGTGGTTCATCGAAAAGGGCGCGGAACTCGTCCTGGACACGGCCAAATTCTGGGGCGCACGCGCCGAGTGGAACGCGGAGGCCGGCCGCTACGAATACAACGACGTGATCGGCCCAGACGAATACCACGAGCACGTGGACAACAACGCCTACACCAACTGCATGGCGCAGTGGAACCTGCAAACTGCGCTGGATACATTGGAATGGCTGAGGGGGCGCGCGCCGACCAAAGCCGCCGAGTTGGCCGAGGAACTCTCGCTCACCCCTTCCGCGCTGGCGCGTTGGCGCGAGGTGATTGAGAAAGTGCATCTGCATGTCGAGCCTTCCGGCCTGATCGAGCAGTTCGAGGGCTACTTCCAGCGCAAAGACGTGGACCTGGCCGTGCTGGAGCCGCGCACCAGGTCGGCGCAGGAAATCTTCGGCATCGAGGGCTGCAACGAGACGCAGGCGCTCAAGCAGCCCGACGTGCTGATGCTGCAATATCTCCTGCGCGACTACTACTCCGACGAGGCGGTGCGCGTGAACTACGATTACTACAACCCGCGCACCGACCATACTTACGGCTCGTCACTCGGCCCCTCGATCATGGCGATCATGGCCTGCGACGTGGGCCAGCCCGACCACGCCTACGAGCACTTCATCCGCGCGGTGCGCGCCGATCTGCGCGACGTGCGCGGCAACGCGGGCGACGGCATCCACGCGGCCTCGGCGGGGGGGACGTGGCAGGCGGTCGTCTTCGGCTTCGGCGGGCTGCGCATTTCGCCGGAGGGGTGGAGGGCCAACCCGCGCCTGCCTAAACATTGGAAACGACTGGCGTTCAAGTTTTTCCACCGGGGCAGGTTGCAGGAGGTGGATGTAAAATGAGTCTGAGTTTCGCGGCGCGGATAAGGCGCACCTGGCTCACCATCTGATCTTGGCGCATAGGCTGTGAGAATAAAGAAAGTAGTTCTGCGTTCCGTTGGGGTGTGTCTGGCGCTCGCCGCCTGCATTACAGCGCCGACTCCCGCTCCGCAGTCGGGAGCCAGTCCCTCCCCCGTGACCACGACCGGGGCCGCCACCGGACGCCCGGTGTCGTTTGACGTCTGGTCGTCCGGCGGCAAGTCGGGCGTAGGCACGGCGTACACTTACGATCAGGCCGCCGGGGACTTGCCCGCGCCTTCACGGGTATGGTTCACCCTCACGGGCGGCGCGATCACCGACCTGCTCTATCCCACCGTGGGGAGGGCGAATGCGCGTGAACTCAGCCTGCTCGTCGCCGGGCCGCAGGGCGTCCGGCGCGAGGCCGATCAGCAGAATCCGCTTCCCGTTTCCGTGGAGTATCTTGACCTGCAGGCGCTGGCGTATCGCCTGACGACTAAAGACCCTGGTGGGGCATGGCAGGCGACGAAAGACGTGGTCACCGACCCGGCGGCCGACAGTCTGATCACGCGCTGGACCTTCACCAGCGCGGACGCCGCCCACGGCGCCTACGCCTACTTCGTCCCGCACCTCGGCGGCTCCGGCGCAGGCGATCAACTCGCGGTGCGGGATGGCGCGGTCGTCGCCTGGGACGAGAGGGCTGGGGTGTACGCGGTTCTGCTGGCCGACCCGCCCCCGGCCCGCGCCTCGGTGGGTTTCCTCCTCACGAGCGACGGCCTCAAAGATTTGCAGGATGGCCGCCTCGACTGGACGTTTGACCACCTGCCGAGGCCGAATTACGGCGCGGCCACCCTCGCATTGCTCACCGGCCAACCGACGACGCTCGTCGTGGGCTTTGGCAATTCAGAGGCGGCGGCGCGCGCAGCGGCTCAGGCCACGCTGGGGCGCGGCTTTGATGCGGTAGCACAGGATTATATTGCGGGCTGGCGGCGCTATCTCTCTGGGCTAAAAGCTCCCGCCTCGCCGGACCCGCTCTATTGGGTGAGCGCGATGGTCCTCAAGGCGCACGAAGACAAGACCTACCACGGCGCGGGCGTCGCCTCGCTCTCCATTCCCTGGGGGTATTGCCAGCCGGACGACGACCCGAATGAGCAGGGCTATCGCTATGTGTGGCCGCGCGACCTGTATCACGTCGCCCAGGCCTTCATCGCCCTGGGCGACCTTGAGAGCGCGCGGACGACGCTGGCCTACCTCGACGAGGTATTGCAGAAAGATGACGGGAGCTTCCCGCAAAACGCTTTTCTGGACGGCGCGCACCGCTGGGGATCGCTCCAGATGGATGAAGTGGCCGACCCGATTCTGCTGGCCTGGGCGCTGGGGGCAGAGGGCCGCTACGAAAGTCTAGTGAAGCCGGCGGCCGCGTTCATCGCCGCTAATGGCCCAGTGACGCCTCAGGAGCGATGGGAGGAGGCGGGCGGTTACTCTCCGCACGCCATCGCGGCGCAAATCGCCGCGCTGGTCGCCGCCGCCGACATGGCCGGGCGCGCGGGCGACGCGGCGGCGGCAGGGGAGTGGTTGTCCCGCGCCGACCTGTTGAACCAGCGTCTGGAACATTGGACGTTCACCACCACCGGGACGCTCGGCGATGGCTCATATTTCCTGCGCCTGACGCCGAACGGCGAGCCAGAGGAGCCGGCGGATATTGACATCGCCAACGGCGGGGGACGGCATCGGGTTCAGGAAATCGTTGACGTCAGCACGCTGGAGTTGGTGCGGCTTGGCGTGCGCGCCCCGGATGCCCCTTCGATCCTCGGCAGCCTGCCCGAGATAGACGCCGCGCTGCGCGAGGTGACGCCGAACGGGCCGGGGTGGCATCGCTACAATTTCGACGGCTACGGCGAACCACGCCCCGGCGAATGCTCGCCCGGCCAGGGTCGGCTGTGGCCTATCTTCAATGGCGAGCGCGGCCACTATGCGCTGGCCACCGGTCAGGTGGACGAGGCCCGCGCGATGCTTGAAATCATGGAAAAGTTTGCCAACGACGGGCTGATGCTGCCGGAGCAGGTCTTTGCGGACACGGGCGAGGGCACAGGCTCAGCCACGCCGTTGGCCTGGGCGCACGCTGAATATATCCTGCTGGCCCGCTCGTTGCAGGAGGGGCAGGTGCTGGATCAACCGGGCATCGTGGCCGAGCGATACGCCAAAAGGCCGTAGTGGATTGAGACGATTGACCCCTGGCGCTATGGATGGAACTGGGAAGCCCCTTTGACGCCTGAAGCGACGCGCCTGATGCGGGGGCGTATCCTACAGGGCCCACCGCGTTTATAACTCGACCTTTTGCGCCTGACCGATGTGAATGGCCGACCAACCTAACCGTAAGGATATTGTAAGCAGCCCCTATTCAAAGACAATTACAATGAGATCGTGCCATCGTCGGAACTCCGCCGATATGTAGAGGGGTGGAGAAGGCCCGGCGATTATGGTTTCGTCGCTCTGGACGACGAGAAGCCTGGGAATGATGATGACCGACTCCAACCTCTCTGCGCGCCCTCGATACCACTTCACGCCACCGGCGAACTTCATGAACGACCCCAACGGGTTGGTGTTCTATGAGGGCGAGTATCACCTCTTTTACCAGCACAACCCGTTTGGAGATACGTGGGGGCACATGAGTTGGGGGCACGCCGTCAGTCGTGATCTGGTGCGCTGGGAGCATCTCCCTATCGCGCTTTACGAGGCGGACGGCGTCATGATCTTTTCCGGGAGCGCGGTGGTGGATTGGCGGAACACCAGCCGGTTCGGCGCTTCGGCTGAGCCGCCTCTGGTCGCCATCTACACCGGGCACAGCGCCGCACAACAAACTCAGAACCTCGCTTACAGTCTCGACCGCGGGCGAACGTGGACGAAGCACACGGGCAATCCGGTCCTGGCTCTCAACCTGCCGCACTTCCGCGATCCCAAAGTGTTCTGGCACGAGGTCACCGGCCAATGGATCATGGTCACCGTCCTGGCCGATCAGCAGAGGGTCCGCTTTTTTGGCTCCCCCGACCTCCGCCGCTGGGCGCACCTGAGCGACTTTGGCCAGGCGGGCGCGGTGAATAACGAGTGGGAATGTCCTGATCTGTTTCCGCTCGCCGTCGAGGGGCGGCCCGAGGCCCAAAAATGGATCTTGAAAGTGGATGTGAACAAGAGCATCGGCGCTCAGTACTTCATCGGGCAGTTCGACGGGATGACGTTCGTCAACGATGCGCCGGATGACCAGGTTCTCCGTGTGGACTGTGGCAGGGATTTCTATGCGGCCCAATCGTGGAGTGACGTTCCCCCGAAGGATGGACGGCGTTTATGGGTCGGGTGGATGAACAACTGGGATTATGCCAACATGACGCCGACCTCGCCCTGGCGGAGCATATTCTCCATCCCACGCGTGCTGACGCTTCGGGAATACCCGGAGGGGAAGAGGCTGGTTCAACACCCCATCGCCGAACTGGCGCGGTTGCGCCAGCCGCTGTATCACCGCGTCGGGACGAACATCAGGACTGTGAACGCTCAACTTGCGGCGCTGGGAGACCCGGGGGCCGTTCTGGAGATCGAAGTCGAATTTGGCCCAGGCTCGGCGGCCGAATTCGGACTCAAGGTCCGCGCCGGGCCGGGGGAGGAAACCGTGATTGGCTATGACGTCCTCGCCGAGGAACTCTGGGTGGATCGCCGCCGCTCTGGAAATACTGAATTTGCGCCGGCGTTCCCCGGCCGGCACCGGGGGCCGCTGCCGCTTGAACAGGGCAGAGCCAAACTGCACATCTTCGTTGATGCCTGCTCGGTCGAAGTCTTTGGGAATGACGGACGGGCGGTGATCAGTGATTTGATCTTCCCCTCTCCACAGAGCACTGGACTGGAGCTCTATACCGTGGGTGGAGAGGCGCGGCTGATCGCGCTCGAGATCTGGACGCTGCATTCCACAGCGTCTGGATAAAAGTCCAAGGGGACGTCAGGCTGATTTACAGACCCATTTTCTCTGAGAAAACGGGTTTCTTCACCCGCTTCTGGACGTTGGCGCTTGGGAGTTGGGATTTATGATCCAGGCTTTCATTTTCGATCTCGACGGCGTGATCACCGATACCGCCGAATATCACTACCGCGCGTGGAAGCGCCTGGCCGACGAAGAGGGCCTGCCTTTCACCCGCGCGGATAACGAACGCCTGCGCGGAGTCTCGCGGCGCGAGTCGCTCATGCTCATCCTGAGGGGGCGCGTCTATCCCGAAGGAAATCTTCAAGAGATGATGACGCGCAAGAACGGCTACTATCTCGACTTCATCAAGGAGATTGCGCCGCGCGATTTGCTTCCCGGCGCAAAGGAATTGCTGGAGGAGATTCGCGCCGCCGGATTGAAGAACGCGCTCGGCTCGGCGAGCAAAAATGCGGCCGAGGTGATTGACCGCCTCGGCATCCGCCTCCTCTTCGACGCGATTTCCGACGGTTACAGCGTCGAGCGCCAGAAGCCTGCGCCCGATTTGTTCCTGCACGCCGCCGCGCAACTGCGCTTCCCGCCCGCTGAGTGCGTCGTGGTCGAGGACGCGGCGGCGGGCGTCGCGGCGGCGCGGGCAGGGGGGTTCCACTCGGTGGGCCTCGGGCCGCGCGAGCGCGTGGGGGCAGCGGAGGCTGTGTTCCCCGACCTCACCCGTGTGCGTCTCGCCAATCTGCTCGCCGCGCTGGGTGAGAGCGCGTCAGGTTGACAGCGAGGTGATAGCAGGCGGGTTTTCTAAATTGGAAGAAAAGAGTATATTAGCCGCGATATACCGGACCGGATTCCGGGGAGGTAAGGAATGCGATTTCTGCTTGACGATCAATCCTATGCGGCCATGCGCCAGCGCAAAGACCACACGCCAGACTGCTACGCGCGGCCCGGCGAGTATTTGCACCACATATATGTGGAAGGCGTCAAATACGATGTCGCCCGTGCGATCATGGAAGGCCTCAAAGAGGCCCAGGCCAAGAATGATGCCGAGGCGATCCAGCACCTGAAACTGCACAAAGACCAGTTGGATCTGCTCGTCGCCCAGCAACAGCAGAAGGGCGGCCTGACCGGGGTCAGGCTGCTGGGTGACCCGCCGCCAGTGGATGGGGGGACCGCGCCGCTCAAGAACACCTTTTTCCCCCATGCGCCAAAGACGGTGGAGGAGACGGGCCTCAACCGCACGCTATTGCAGGAAATGATTCTGCGCGTGGTCTATAACCGGGGCCGACTGACCGGCGTGGATGTCTCTCAATCGCTCGGCCTCTCCTTTGAGCTGGTTGGCCCGGTGATGGTGGGCATGCGGCAGCAGGATTTGCTGGACGTGGCCGGGCAGAAGGGCATTGGCGACGCGGGCTACGAGTACGTGTTGAAGCCGCCGCGCGGACAGCGGGCAGTCGAGGACGCCCTCAAGAAGACTGAGTACAGCGGCCCGGCTCCGGTCTCCTTCAAGGCCTGTGTCGAGGCCGTTAAGGCGCAGACGATCAAGAACGTCGTCGTCACCCGCCGCACGGTGCGTCAGGCTTTTTCCGATCTCGTCGTCAGCGAGGCCGTGCTGAACGAAATCGGCCCGGCGATAAACTCCGGGGCCTCGATGTTCCTGTTCGGCTTCCCCGGAAACGGCAAGACCAGCGTCGCCGAGCGCATCACGCGGTTGATGGGCGACGACGTTTATATCCCCTACGCCGTGGATGCGGGTGGGCAGATCATCAAAGTTTACGATGCCATCGTCCACGAGCTGTCCAAGAAGAGCGATGACGCTTTTGACCCCAGCGCCCCGGCGCAGCGGGAGCTGGATAAGCGGTGGGCGAGAATCAAGCGCCCGGTGGTCATCGTCGGCGGCGAGCTCATCCTGCCCATGCTCGATCTGACGTACAACGAGGTCGGCAAGTTCTACGAGGCCCCTTTCCAGATGAAGGCGAACGGCGGCATCTTCATGATTGACGACTTTGGCCGCCAGCAGGTCCGCGCGATGGACTTGCTGAACCGCTGGATTGTGCCGCTGGAGAAGAAATACGACTACCTCACCACGGTCTCAGGCACGAAACTCGAAATTCCCTTCGACCAACTCCTGATTTTCTCCACCAACCTCGACCCCAACCAACTGGCCGACGAGGCCTTCCTGCGCCGCATCAAGTTCAAGATCGAAATCGGCGACCCCGACGAAATCCAGTGGCGCAAGATCTGGGAACTGGTCTGCACGACGAGGAAAGTCGAGTACGACGAGAAGGGCATTGATTACCTGGTGGCCAAGTGGTACAAGCCGTACCACCGCCCCTTCCGCATGTGCCATCCGCGCGACATCCTCGACCAGATGATCAGCATCGCCAAGTACAACATGGAGAGCGTGACGTTCACACCTGACCTGATTGACGCCGGGTGCGCGACGTACTTCGTCAGCCAGGAAAAGCGCGACTTCGGCGCGAAGGTCCGCCTGGATTAGAGCGTTTTCCGGCTGCATGTGCGGCGGCAGAAACCAGGTTTCTCTGAGAAACCTGGTTTCTCGTGTGTAATGACTCGGTTCATCTCTGATTTAGCAGCCTACTGGGGCGGCGCGCCTTCCGGGCAGGGTAAGTTCGACGGGGCGCGCCGCTTCGTTCAGGCAGTCATTGGGCGGTCCGCTGAACGCTCCTTCCTTTGGCGGCGGCCAGTCAGGCATCGGTAGGACGAGGGGCGCATCGGAGGCTAACGCTATGACCTTGGCAGATATCGCGACCTCAGAAGATTTCGAGTCTTGGGTGGTTCAGTACGAGCGCTGGCGGGATATCTTTGTCCGGGCGCTTCTGCGCATTGGCGCCGTGTTGGGGTTGATTGACCTCATCGCAACTTCCTTCGTAAGCCCGGCCTCGGCGATTTATTTCTACGTCATGGTCTATGTCGCGGTGGTCGTGGCGGCTTTTGCGCCTGTGCCGTATCGGATCCGCGCCGGGGTCATGCTGTTTACGCTTTACAGCGTGGCCGCGCTGAATCTTTTTTACGGCGGTATGGCCAGCGACGCGGTGATGTGGCTGCTGGCCCTCGTCATGTCGGCGGCCATGCTGTGGTCGTTTCGGGCCGGATGGATAGCGGCCGGGGCGGGCCTCCTGCTGATCAGCGTTGCAGCGCTGCTCGTGCTCTCCGGCTACCATCGCCTGCTGAGTCCCGACGCCCCGGCTCTGCCCCTGGGTTATTGGATGGGAGCGGCACTAGATCTGGTGCTGTTGTCGGCGACGACGCTCGTCGGTTTCAGGTATTTGTGGTCGGGGTTTCAGCGTTCCCAGGAGAATGTGCAGGAACTGTTGCAGGCTCTGCTCTATGAGCGCTCCCAGCTGGAGGCCCGGGTCGCCGAGCGCACGCAGGCGCTGCGCGCCAGTGAAGAAACCTTCCGCGCGCTGGCGGAGAACAACCCGTTATCTATTTCTCGCCACGACCGGCAGTATCGTTATTTGTATGCCAATCCGGCCTCGGCCCGCCGGGCCAATCGCACCCCGGCGGAAGTGATCGGCAGGACCAGTCGCGAGTTGTATGGCGACCTAGAAGTGATTGCTCATAACGAACAGGCCCTTCAGCAGGTCTTTGACACCGGCCAGCCGCACCACTCCGAGTATGAGGTCCAGGGCCGGATATATGAGCGGTGGGGCGCACCCGAATTCGATCAGGCCGGCAGTGTCATCTCGGTGATTACCACGACTTTGGAGATTACTGACCACAAGCGCGCCGAAGAGGCGCTGCGGCAGCGGACGGAAGAATTGAGCGCGGCGAACGCGGCGCTGGCCCGGGCGGCCCGGCTGAAGGACGAGTTCCTGGCCAGCATGAGCCACGAACTGCGCACGCCGCTCACCGGCATTCTGGCTTTTGCCCAGGCGCTCCAGAAACAAATCTACGGCCCGCTGACGAGAAGCAGTTGAACTCCCTGAAGTCCATCGAAGACAGCGGCAAACACCTGCTCGAATTGATCAACGACATCCTCGACCTGTCCAAGATTGAAGCCGGGATGATGGAGTTGGAGATCGGGCTGGTGTCGGCGGAAGAAATCTGCCAGGCCAGCCTGCGGCTGATCAAGCAGATGGCGCAGGCGAAGAGACAGGACGTGGCCTACCGCCTCAGTCCGCTGGATCTGCGGCTGCTGGCGGACAACCGCCGCCTGAAGCAAATGCTGGTGAACCTGCTGAGCAATGCGGTCAAGTTCACGCCGGAAGGCGGCTCACTTGGTCTGGAAGTCGAGGGCGACAGCCGACAGGAGGCTGTGCGCTTCACCGTGTGGGACACGGGGGTCGGCATCGCCGGCGAAGATATGCCGCGGTTGTTCCAGTCGTTTGTACAGTTGGATAGCCGCCTGTCGCGCCGATACGCAGGCACGGGGCTGGGGCTGGCGCTCGTCCGGCGCATGGCCGAGCTGCACGGCGGCGGGGTGGCGGTAGAAAGCGAAGTGGGGAAGGGTAGCCGCTTCACCATCGCTCTGCCGTGGAACCTCCCGCCGCGGATTGATCCGGCGGATCGTCTGGCTCAGAGGGGGGCGCCCCGTTCGGCTGGTGGAGACCACCCGATGCGGTTAGTGAAACTCGCCCAGGCCAGACGGCCCCGGCTCTTGCTGGCGGAAGACACCGAAACGACGATCACTCTATTGTCCGATTACCTGGAGGCGGAGGGATATGAGCTGATCGTCGCCCGCAGCGGGAGCGAAGCCATCCAGAAAGCGCGCGAGGTCAGTCCTGACCTGATCCTCATGGACGTTCAAATGCCGGGGATGGATGGGCTGGAAACCATGCAGCGCATCCGGCAGGAAAGCGCGTTGGCCGCCACACCGATGATTGCGCTGACCGCCCTCGCCATGCCGGGGGATCGAGAGCGATGCCTGGCGGCTGGCGCCAACGATTATTTGACCAAGCCGGTGAACCTGGAAGGGCTGGCGCAAACCATTCGGGGTAAACTCCCGGCTCCAGAGGAGGGCGTATGATGAGCCAATGGAAAACGTGGTTCACCTCGCCTGAAGATCGCCCAGGCGGCGCAGACACGGCGCAACTATTGCGCGCCAGTGTGCTGGTAAGTTTGGGCATCAGCGCAGTGGCCGCCTCCGGGGCGCTGCTTGTGCGCTCCCCCGGCTGGGAACGGCTGCTGCGCGACGCGGTTTTTGTGTTAGGTGTTTCGCTGGGCTTGTGGCTGCTGTTGCGGCGCGGGCATGTGCGCTTCGTCGCGTATGGCATGGTCCTCGGCTATGGCGCTATCGCCACGTATGGCGGCTTCACCGGCATAGGCGTGCGGGGCACGGCGTACAGCCTCTACACCCTGATTGTGATGATAGCGGCCCTGTTCATCCATTGGCGCGCCGGCTATATCGTCGCGGCTGTCGCCAGCCTGATCGGCCTGGCCATGCTGTGGGCCAACCGCGCCGGCTGGCTGCCCAACGCCGATCGCCCGCTGGCTGAGATGGCGGTGTGGCTCAACGCGTCCGCGTATTTTTTCGTCACGGCCGTCTTGCTGAACATCGCCCTGCGCCAGGTGGACCGCGCGCTGGAACGGGCGCGGCGCGATCTGGCGGAGCGCCGGCGCGCCGAAGGCGAGGTGCGCCGCCTCAACGCCGAGCTTGAGCAGCGCATCGCGGAGCGCACGGCGCAGTTGGCTGCCAGCGAGGAGCGTTACCGTTTAATCTCGACCGTCAGCTCTGATTACATGTTCTCGACGCGACTCGACGCCGAGGGCGAATTAGCTCTGAATTGGGTCGCCGGAGCGTTTGAGGCCATTACCGGCTACAGCTTTGAGGCCTACGTGGCGCGTGGGGGCTGGCTGGCGGCCCTGCACCCCGACGACGCCGAGCAGGACGCGCGCGACATGGCCGCCCTGCGCGCCAACCAGCGGGTCGTCACCGAGGTGCGAGCGATCACCAAGCGCGGCGAGACACGCTGGGTCCGCGTCTATGCTCATCCGGTGTGGGACCCGGCCGCCCAGCAGTTGACCGGCATCTACGGCGCGGTGCAGGACATCACCGAACGCAAGCAGGCCGACGCGGAACGGGAGACGTTGATCAAAGAACTGGAAGCCAAGAACGCCGAGTTGGAGCGCTTCAGCTACACCGTCTCGCACGACCTGAAAAGCCCCCTCATTACCATCCGCGGGTTCCTGGGCTATCTGGAGAAAGATGCGGTCTCTGGCAGCGTCGAGCAGCTGAGAGCCGACCTGGCCCGCATCGCGGACGCCACCGGCAGGATGCAGCGCCTGCTGGACGAGTTGCTCGAACTCTCGCGCATCGGGCGCAAGATGAACCCGCCCGAAGACGCGCCCTTCGAGGCCATCGTACGCGAGGCCCTGGCGTTGGTGGAAGGCCGATTGACTCGACGGGGGGTGCAGGTTCACGTCGCGCCGAGCCTGCCTGTCGTCCACGGCGACCAGGCGCGGCTGGTGGAAGTGGTGCAGAACCTGGTGGACAATGCAGCCAAGTTCATGGGCGCGCAGCCTGCGCCCGGCATCGAGATCGGGGTGCGGGCAGCGGACGGGGACGCACCGCCGGTGTTCTACGTGTGCGATAATGGGATAGGGATTGATCTGAAGTATCGCGAGAGGGTGTTCGGGTTGTTTGATAAGCTGGATGCGCAGAGCGAGGGGACGGGGGTGGGGTTGGCGCTGGTCAAGCGGATTGTGGAAGTGCACGGGGGCAGAATCTGGGTCGAGTCAGATGGGCCAGGCGCCGGCAGCACCTTCTGCTTCACCCTGCCAAACAAATAGGGCGCCCCCGGCAATCCAGGATAACGCGGCAGCATCTGGAGCGGTAACCATGAGTGACGACCAAGTGCACATTCTGCTGGTGGAAGACGAGACGAATCATGCTGAGTTGGTGCGGCGGGCGTTCGAGGCGCGCGGCGGCGCGGCGCGGCTGACGGTAGCCGAGAACCTGGCGGAAGCCCGGGCTCACGTGGCAACTGGCGCGAAGCTGCCCCACCTGATCATCGCCGACTGGCGCTTGCCGGATGGCGAGGGCATGGACCTCCTGCCGGAGACAGGATCACCACCGCGCGTCCCGCTGGTGCTCATGACGAGCCATGGCAACGAGCAGATGGCCGTGGAGGCGATCAAGGCCGGCGCGCTGGATTACGTGGTCAAATCAGACGAAACCCTGCGCGACATGCCGCACATCGCCGAGCGGGCGCTCCGGGATTGGCGGACGCTTACGGAGCGCCGGCGGGCGGAGGCGGCCCTGCGCGCCAGCGAAGAACGTTTTCGGGCGCTGATCCAAAATTCATCCGACGTGATCACCCTTTTGAGCGCGCAAGGCACCATCCTGTACGACAGTCCGTCCATCACATCGCTTTCAGGATATGCTCCCGAAGAGCGTCTCGGTCAGGACTCATTTGCGTGGGTTCATCCCGATGACGCTGTCTCCGTGAAGCAAGAGTTTAGCCGGCTCTTCACCGATCCAGCGCGGAGCGTCACAGCGCAATTTCGCTTCAGGCACAAAGACGGCTCATGGCGCTGGGTCGAACTCACTGGGGCTAATCTGCTCCACCTGCCTGGCGTGCAGGCGATGGTTGCGAACTATCATGACATCACCGAGCACAAACAGGCCGAGGAAACATTGCGACGCTACGCGGCGCGCATGGAAATTTTTCACGAAATAGACCGCAACATTCTGGCCGCGCGCTCGCCGGAAGAAATCGTCGCCGCCGCGACGAGTCGCCTCCGGCAACTTGTGCCCTGTTGGCGCGCCAGCGTCACCCTATTTGACTTTCGGGCTGGTCAAGCGGTCATGCTGGCCAGCAGTTTCGACGGCGAGACCTCCAGTATCCCGGTAGGAACTCATCTGGCGATCGGGGACATGTTCGACGCCGCCGAGCTAGCGACACTCTGGCAGGGTCAACCACTCGACGTAGAGGACTTGGCCACGATCTCAGAACTTTCAGCCGTTGGTCACCAACTTCTGGCGGAGGGTGTGCGGGCAGTGGTGTGCCTGCCCCTCTTGCCGCACGGCGAGTTGATTGGCACGCTCAATCTGGTGGCCCTCAACCTCGGCATCTTCAGCAGCGAACATATCGAAATCGCACGCCAAGTAGCCGACCAACTGGCGATTGCGCTCCAGCAGTCCCGGTTGTCGGCTGAGACCGCCGAGGCTCTGGCGCGCGAGCAGCGCCTGAACGAAGTGGCCCGCGTGATTAGTAGTGCGTTTGACCTTGACGTCGTGATCCCGGCCGTAGCGCGCCTGGCCGCCGAACTGATCGGCGCGGAGACGGGGACGGTCGCTCTGCTCGCGCCGGATGGCAAATCCATGGAGGAGGTTTACAGCTTTAACCTGCCGACACCGTTGCGGCGCACCGAACCCTTCCTTAAAGGAGAGGGCCTGGGCTGGCATGTGGTGGAAACCGGCGCCTCCGTGTTGATTGACGATTATCGAACTCATCCCCAGGCCATGCCCTATGCGGTTGAGGCCGGGGTCCGGGCCTACCTGGCGGCGCCGCTCGTTGCCGGGGAGACGTGCCTGGGCGTTTTGAAACTGTTCACCCTGAACCCGGAGAGAAAATTTACCCGGCGCGAGTTGGCGCTGGCCGAAGCGGTTGGGCGGCAGGCGGGGGTCGCCATCCAGAATGCCCGGTTGTTTGCCGAGACGGCCGAGGCCCTGGTCCGCGAGCAGCGCCTCAACGAAGTAGCCCGCGTGATCAGCGGCGCGCTGGAGCTCGACACGATCATTCCGAATGTAGTGCGCCTGGCCGTGGAACTGGTGGGGGCCGAGGCTGGCTCGATGGCGGTCCTGGCCTCGGGTGGCGAAGCGATGACGTTCCCCTATACCTTCAATCTTCCCGCGCTTTTGGACTCGGCGCCAGCGCCGAAGGGCATCGGCCTCGCCTGGCGCATCGTCGAGACGGGCCAGCCCATTCTCGTGGCCGATTACGGCTCGCACCCGGACGCCCTGCGTGAGTGGGTGGAGGCGGGGGTGAAGGGCATGATGGGCGTCCCTGTCGTCGCGGGCGATGTTCGCCTGGGCGCGCTGGGATTGTTCAGCCTCAAAACCGGCAAGCGGTTCACCGAACGCGATCTGGCGTTGGCCGAGTCCATTGGGCAGCAGGCGGGGGTCACCATCCAGAATGCCCGCCTCTTCGAGGCCGAGCAGCGCCGCGTGGCGCTCCTCACCGCGTTGCATGAAACCGGCTTGGACATCAGCGTCCAGCTTGACCTGCCCCTCCTCTTGCAGACGATCGTGGAACGGGCCGCACGCTTGTTGAATGCCTCGATGGGCAGCTTCTTTCTCCTCCAAACAGACGGTCAATTCCTCGACATGGTGGTGCGGCATAACGTGCCTCCCGGTGAGCACACTGCCCCGCGTTTGCGCCTGGGCGAGGGCGCGGCCGGCCGGGTAGCGCAAACCGGCGAACCCCTGATTGTCGCCGACTATCCTCAGTGGCCCGGACATGTCGCCACCCTCACTGACGTCCCCTACCGGGCCGTATTGAGCGTCCCGATGAAGTGGCAGGGGCAGGTCACCGGCGTGATTAACGTGTTGGACGAGCGGCCGGGGCGCTTCGGCCCAGAGGACGCGGACGCGGTGGGCCTGCTGGCCGCGCAAGCCGCCGGGGCTATCCAAAATGCCCGGCTCTTCGAGGCCGAGCAACGCCGCGTGGCGCTCCTCACGGCCCTGCATGAAACCGATCTGGACATCAGCGCGCAACTGGACCTGCCCCTCTTGCTGCAGACGATTGTGGAACGCGCGGCGCGCTTGATCGGAGCGCCCATGGGCTCGTTTTATCTCCTCCAGCCGGATCAGACGCTCGAACTCGTGGTGAACCACAACATCCCCGGCGTTTCCACTGGCATCCGCCTGCAGATGGGTGAGGGCCTCTCCGGGGAAGTGGCCCAGACCGGCAATCCCCTGATCGTCGCCAATTACAGTGAATGGTCGAGGCGCGCCGCCATTTACGAAGGCGTCTCCCTGTGCGCCATCCTGGCCGTCCCGGTGAAGTGGCGGCAGCGGATGCTGGGCGTGATCAATGTGCTGGACGAACAACCGGATCGCTTTCGCCAGGAAGATGTGGACGCGGTGACACTCCTCGCCGCGCAAGCCGCCGTGGCCATTCAGAACGCCCAACTGTTCGAAGCCGAGCAACGGCGCGTGGCGCTCCGGACCGCCCTGCACGAAACCGGTCTCGACCTGAGTGCGCAGTTGGATCTGCCGACCCTGCTACGGACCATCATGGAGCGGGCCGCCCGCCTGCTCCATGCACCCATGGGCGGCCTGTATCTGCTGGAACCGGATGGCCAGACCCTGAGGCCGGTGGCCAACCTGCCGCCTGAAGACGTGAGCACGCCAGTACGCTTGGGCGAAGGCCTCGTGGGCCGGGTAGCGCAAAGCGGCACGCCTATGGTGGTCGCCGACTATAACCAGTGGCCGGGGCGTTTGTCCCATCTACAAAATGTGCCGTTCTGCGCGGTGGTCAGCGCGCCCATCACCTGGCAGGCGCAAGTGCTTGGCGTGATCAGCATTTGCGACCCGCGCCCGGAGCGCTTTGGCCCGGAGGACATTGAAATCGTAGGATTGTTCGCCGATCAGGCGGCGGTCGCGATTAAGAACGCGCAATTCTTCGAAGCCGAAACCCGCCTGCTTCAGGAGACCCGCCAGCGGGTGCAGGAGTTGGAGGGTTTGCACGAGATCGCACAGGCCTTTAGCGCGTTGACCGACGTGCGCGAAGCCTCCGGCATTGTGGTGGAGCGCATCGCCCGCCTGATTGGCGCAAAGCAGTGTGTGGTGCTGCTGCGCGACTCGGAGGGCTACCTGTGCGGCCAGGTTCCAGGCTATGGCCTCCGGGACGAACTGGTGGCGAGTTTGCGTTTCGCGTTCCGAGGCGTCGAACCCTTGGCGGAGTATCAGGAATATCTGGAACGCGGCTATCGGCTGATGAATTCGGCAACGGAGGTGCCGCCGTTCGCGCGGGAGGTAGCCCAGAGTCAGGGGATGGAATCGGCGCTGGTGACTCCCATGCGCGTTGAAGGCAGCGTGATCGGCCATGTGGTCGTGCTGAACAAGCCCGGTGGTTTCGGCGCCGACGACGTACGCCTGTTGGGCGTGTTCGCGGGCCAGGCCGCCATCGTCATCATGCGCCTGCGCGCCGAAGTCGCGCTCCGCCAGCTCAATGCTGAACTCGAACAGCGGGTGCTGGAGCGGACCGAAGCGCTGCGCCAGCGCTCGGAGGAACTGAGCGCCGCCAACGCGGCGCTGGCGAAGGCCGCCCGCCTGAAGGATGAGTTCCTGGCCAGCATGAGCCACGAACTCCGCACCCCGCTCACCGGCATCCTGGCCTTCGCCCAGGCGCTGCAGAAGCAGATCTACGGCCCGCTCACCGAGAAACAACTCAAGTCGCTGAGATCCATCGAAGACAGCGGCAAACTCCTGCTTGAACTGATCAACGACATCCTCGACCTCTCCAAGATTGAGGCCGGGCAGCTGGAGCTGGCGATCGGCCTGGTTTCAGCCGAGGAAGTAAGTCAGGCCAGCCTGCGGCTGGTCAAGCAAATGGCCCACGCGAAGAGACAGGAAGTGGCCTACAGCCTCAGTCCCCTGGATCTCCGGCTGCTGGCCGACAACCGCCGCCTGAAGCAGATGCTGGTGAACCTGCTGAGCAACGCCATTAAATTCACGCCGGAGGGCGGTTCGCTGGGCCTGCAGGTGGAGGGCGACAGCCGCCAGAAGATTGTGCGCTTCACCGTCTGGGACAAGGGGATCGGCATCGCCGCCGGGGATATGCCTAAATTGTTCCGGTCCTTTGTGCAGTTGGATAGCAGCCTTTCCCGCCGGTACCTGGGCACCGGGTTGGGGCTGGCGCTTGTCCGGCGTATGGCTGAGATGCATGGCGGCGGCGTGGCGGTGGAAAGCGAAGTGGGGCGGGGGAGCCGGTTCACCATCACCCTGCCGTGGACCCTCCCGCCGGGGATGAATCAGGCGGAGGCGCGCCTGAGCGCGCCGCGGCCAACCTCTTCCTTGCAGAGAGCACTCACCGTCGAAGACGCCCCAATCGTCGCCGAACAGTTGACGCAATATCTCCGCGAGCTCGGTCTGGCGAACGTCGTGCACCCGCAGGCCGAAGGCGTGGTGGAAAAAGCGGCCGGGCTCCAACCCGGCGTGATCCTGCTCGACATCTACCTCTCGGATTATCAATCAGGCTGGGACGTGTTGGCGCAGCTCAAAGCTGACCCGCGCACCCGGACGACCCCGGTGGTGATTGTCTCGGTGCTGGAGGACCGGGCGCGGGCGGCGGCGCTGGGCGCGGCGGCGTATATGGTCAAACCGGTGTCCCTGGCCGATTTGCAGACGACGCTGGGCCAGGTCGCATCCCAAAGCCCCGCCAGTGCAGGCCATCCGGTGCTGCTCGTGGAACCCCTCCACGCCGAACAGCCCAGGCCCCGGCTCCTGCTCGCGGAGGATAACGCCGTTAACATTGCCGTCCTGTCTGATTATCTGGCCGCCGAGGGATACGACGTGATCGTCGCGCGCAACGGCAGTGAAGCGATCCAGCAAGCGCGCACGGTGCATCCCCACGTGATCCTCATGGACGTTCAAATGCCGGAGATGGACGGGTTGGAAGCCATGCGCCGCATCCGGCAGGAAGCCGGCCTGGCCGCGACCCCCATGATTGCGCTGACCGCGCTGGCCATGCCGGGTGATCGCGAGCGCTGTCTGGCCGCCGGCGCCAGCGATTATTTGACCAAGCCGGTGAACCTGGAGCAGTTGGCGCAGACCATTCAATCTCACTTGTGAACGCGGGAAATTGACGACCAACTCAAATCACAGGAGTAGCCACGATGTCGGCCAACAGCATTGTGCTAATCATTGACGACGAACCGGCGGCGCGCGAAGGGTTGGAAGCGCTGCTCGCCGGGGAGAATTATCAGCTTGAGCTCGCGGTGAATGGGCTGGATGGTTTGGCAAAAGCCGCGCAAGTCGCGCCGGACGTCATCCTGCTGGATGTGATGATGCGGGGATGGACGGCTACGAAGTTTGCCGCCGCCTGCGGGCCGATCCGCAGTTGGGCGAAGTGCCGATCTTGATGATCACAGCGCTGGATGACCGCGAGGCGCGGCTGGAGGGGATTCGGGCCGGGGCGGACGACTTCATCGCCAAACCCTACGACAGCGTGGAACTGACCGCGCGGCTTCAATCGCTCACGCGCCTGAACCGTTTCGCCGCCTGCTGGAGGAGCGTGTCCGCCTGGCCTGGGTGCTGGATCACGCCGCGGATGGGTATCTGATCCTGGATGAAAAAGATCACTTGCTTTACGCCAATTCGCGCGCCTGCCTCTATCTGGGGCTTCCACTGGATGGCTTCACCACCGCCGGAAAGTTTGTGGATGTCGTCCGGCGGCAATATCGGCTGGAACCCGAGACGGCCTGGGCGGCCTGGCCGCGCCTGTCGAGGCGGTGTTATCTGGTCCGGCCTGAGACGCTCAACACGCGCGCCTTCTGGCTCCAGGTAGAGATATTTCACCCCGTGGGCGCTCCCGCCTCCGGCGGGGTGGTTCAATTGCGGGACGTGACCGAGCAAGTTGCCGCCCGGCGGGACATGCGCAAGTTTCACTCGGCGGTTTCGCATAAACTGCTCACGCCCCTCAACCACATTTACAGCGGCCTGGGCCTGCTGGTGGATGAGCTGGATACGCTGCCGCGTAGCGAGGTCGAGCGCCTCGCGAACACGGCCCTCGAGGGAGCGAGACGCCTGTTTGCCGAACTGCAAGATATATTTGATTACGTGTCGGCCCCAAGCCTGGCCACGCCGGGCGAGGGGTTTGCGCTGGCGCAGCTTCAGGCGCAGATCACCGCCATCGCTTCGAGCTTGAGCTTGACCCAGGTCACCGTCTCGACTCCCGACGACCTTCAGCCTGCCCGCCTGACCATGTCGCAGCGGGCAATGGAATTGATCCTGTGGGAACTGCTGGAGAACGCCAAGAAATTTCATCCTCGGCAGTCGCCGGCAGTCGAGGTGGCCGTCGTGCGCGCGGAGGATCGCGCCATTCGCCTGCAGGTACGTGATGATGGCCTGACGCTTTCGCCGGACCAACTGGCTCACGCCTGGGAGCCGTATGTGCAGGGTGAAAAGCATTTCACCGGGGAGATCCCCGGCATGGGCCTCGGACTGGCGATGGTTGCGGCGCTGGTCTGGCAGGCTAAAGGCGCAGTCCGTCTCGCCAACCGTCCGGACGGCCCCGGCGTCGTCGTAGAACTGACGCTCCAGCTCGCGCCTTAGCGCGCGTCTTAAAACTGCTCACCGTCCGCGTCCTCCAGGCCCTTCAGCCAACCGCGACGACGCGGTTGGAGAGCGTTTTGCTTAGAGACTTTGATGAGGCGGTTTCTTCATTCTCTGGCCTTGGCCTCCATTTTTGCTCTTCTTGCCGTCACGTGCGCCGCGCCTCCGGCCTCCCTCAGCGCGCCCACGCGGTCAGCCGTTTCCCCGGCGGCGCCGCCCAGCCCCCAGCCGGCGCTCTCCAGCCCAACTCCCGCGCCGACGCCCACCCTGGGGCCGACCGCCGAGCCGGTCTCCGTCGCGCCAGTCACGGGGCTTCCCTCTGGCACGGACGGCTATCCCTGGTGGAATGATACGGTCTTCTATGAAGTCTTCGTCCGCAGTTTCTACGACAGCGACGGGGATGGGAACGGCGACCTGCAGGGCCTCATCGCCAGGCTGGATTATCTCAACGATGGGGACCCGGCCACGACGGCCGACCTCGGCGTGACCGGCCTGTGGCTGATGCCCATCTTCGCTTCGCCTTCCTACCACGGCTATGATGTCACCGACTATTACGCCGTCAATCCGGACTACGGAACCAATGACGATTTCAAGCGGCTGATGACCGAGGCCCGCCAACGCGGCATCCGCGTCATCGTGGACTTCGTCCTCAACCATACTTCCAGCCGGCATCCCTGGTTCGTGGAGGCGCAGAAT